>JBLHGQ010000020.1:0-32995 GCA_047614505.1 Rhodothermales bacterium
GGGGACAATGTCCAGATGCAGGTTGAGCTGATTAACCCGATAGCGATGGAAGAAGGCTTACGTTTCGCGATACGCGAAGGTGGCCGAACCGTTGGTGCTGGCGTAGTCGCCAAGATCCACGAGTAGTTAGAACAGATTTTAATTAAAGCAGATTGCGAGCATAGCGAGTAAATAGAAATGGCTGATCAAAGAATCCGCATCCGGTTAAAAGCCTTCGATCACAGGTTGATCGATCGTTCTGCCGCGGAAATCGTGGAAACAGCGAAAAGGACCGGCGCACAGGTGCGCGGCCCGATTCCACTGCCCACACGCATTGAGCGTCATACGGTACTCACCTCTCCGCACGTCAATAAAGATGCGCGTGACCAGTATGAGACCCGTACACATAAGCGCTTGATGGATATTGTGGATCCGAATGACAAAACCGTCGATGCGCTGATGAAACTTGATCTTGCAGCTGGTGTAGACGTACAGATCAAACTGTACTGAGGGTTAATGAGATGACAATTGGAATTATTGGTCGTAAGTGTGGCATGACAAGAGTATTTACCGAGCAGGGTGAAAGTATTCCTGTGACAGTAATCGATGCCAAGCCGAACCGGGTTACACAGGTCAAAAGCAATGACACGGATGGTTATCGCGCTTTGCAGGTAACCATTGGTTCCAGAAGAACCAGTCTGGTCAATAAGCCAGCTGCCGGTCACTTTGCAAAAGCGGAAGTAGAAGCTGGAGAGGGTTTGTGGGAATTGCGCCTTGAGACCGAAGAAGGCGGAGATTTTGAAGCCGGAACGGAATTAAGCGTTGGGCAATTTGAAGCCGGTCAGAAAGTTGATGTAACCGGTACCAGCAAAGGCAAAGGTTTTGCCGGCGTAATTAAGCGGCATAACTTCGCAATGCAAGATGCAACGCACGGTAACTCCTTGTCACACAGAGCGCCGGGTTCAATCGGTCAATGTCAGACACCGGGTCGGGTGTTCAAAGGTAAAAAAATGGCTGGTCACATGGGTGATGTTCGCGTGACCACACAAAACCTGGAAATTGTCCAGATTGATACAGAACGGAATCTGCTCCTGATAAAAGGCGCAGTACCGGGTGCACCGGGTGGGCAGGTAACAGTTCGCCCGTCCGTTAAGTTGCATTAATTTTAAAGAATTAGGGAATATCGAAATGAAACTCGCAGTTACCGGTGGAAATGAAATTAAGGTCTCAGATGTCACGTTCGGTCGTGATTTTTCTGAAGCCCTGGTGCATCAGGTGGTGACGGCATATCTGTCAGGCGCTCGCGCTGGTACCAAGGCGCAGAAAAGTCGCTCAACTGCAAGTGGTGGCGGCAAGAAACCGTGGCGTCAGAAAGGTACAGGTCGCGCTCGTTCCGGAACCATCCGTAGTCCGATATGGAAAGGCGGCGGAAGAACTTTTGCAGCCCAACCTCGAGATCATGGGCAAAAGGTCAACCGGAAGATGTACCGGAGTGCGATGCAAACCATTCTTTCCGAATTGGTTCGCCAGGATCGTTTGATCGTGGTAGATAAATTGGAAATTGCAGAGCCACGCACCAAGTTACTTAAAGCCCTGCTTAATGATATGGGTATACAAAAATGCCTGATCGTGACCACGGAATTGGACGAAAACATATTCCTTGCTTCGAGCAATTTGCAGGAAGTCTACTGCCTTGATGTAGCCGGAATTGATCCGGTCAGCCTGGTGGGTTCGGAAAAAGTAGTAATGACAGTTGATGCAATCAACAAGGTCCAGGAGTGGCTGGGATGAATATAGATCGTTTGTACAAAGTTCTCCTGGCTCCGCGGGTAACCGAAAAAACTGCCCGTCTTGGTGATGAAAGTAACCAGTACGTTTTCAGGGTGGCGTCAGACGCCAACAAGACTGAAATCCGGGCTGCAGTTGAAGCCTTGTTTGAAGTCAATGTGGAAGCGGTACGCGTTGTTGTTGTTAAGGGCAAGAGTAAGACATTCAAAACTCGCCCGGGCAAGCGTAGTAACTGGAAAAAAGCATATGTTCGCGTTCAGGAGGGCCAGACTTTGGACTTCTTGGGCGGGGATTCAGTTTAAGGACAATATGTCATGGCAATTGTAAAGGCAAAACCTACATCTCCAGGACGCCGTGGCGTCGTGCAGGTCAGGCATGACCATTTGCATAAAGGCGCCCCTCATTCTGCCCTGGTACAGCCAAAATCCAGTACCGGAGGCAGGAATAACAATGGTCGGATAACCACCCGACATCGTGGCGGCGGACACAAGCAACATTATCGCATGATTGATTTCAAGCGCGATAAAGATGGTATTGGAGCTCGTGTAGAGCGAATCGAATACGATCCAAATCGTACCGCGCATATTGCACTGGTGCTGTATGCAGATGGCGAGCGTCGTTACATTATCGCTCCTAAAGGTTTACGTTCCGGTGACCCTGTCATCAGTGGACGTGAGGCGGCCATCAAGCCGGGAAATTCATTGCCTTTGCGTAATATTCCGGTCGGAACAGTAGTTCATTGTATTGAGCTCAAGCCCGGTAAAGGTGCGCAGTTGGCAAGAAGTGCAGGTGCAGCAGTTCAACTTGTTGCACGTGAAGGCCAGTATGCCACCCTGAGATTACGTTCAGGAGAAATGCGAAAGGTCCCCATTCGTTGTAAAGCGACTGTTGGGGAAGTTTCGAACTCTGAACATAACCTGGAAAAACTGGGTAAAGCAGGTGCTACACGCTGGCGCGGAGTGCGCCCGACGGTTCGTGGTGTAGCGATGAACCCGGTTGACCATCCGCATGGCGGTGGTGAAGGCAAAACTTCCGGTGGGCGTCACCCTGTATCACCGTGGGGTGTTCCAACCAAGGGCTACAAGACACGTAAGAACAAGCGAACTGACAAGTTTATTGTTCGTAAGCGTTCTGCTAAAAACAGGTAAAGACATGCCAAGATCAATTAAAAAAGGACCGTTCATCGATCACCATCTTGCCGCTAAGGTAAGTAAGTCGGTTGAAACGAACAACAAGCGGCCGATCAAAACCTGGTCGCGTCGTTCCATGATCCTGCCGGAAATGGTTGGTTTGACTATTGCTGTACATAACGGCAGACAGCATGTGCCAATTCTGATCAACGACCAGATGATTGGTCACAAGCTGGGTGAGTTTGCTGCGACACGTACGTTTCGCGGACATTCCGGCGATCGTAAAACGAAATAGGTATCTGAAAGATGGAAGTTACAGCACGTTTAAAGGGAGCACGAATTTCTGCACAAAAAGTGCGGCTGGTCGCAGATCAGGTACGTGGCTTACCGGTAGAAAAAGCAGAACAGTTGTTGACGTTCAGCACCAAGAAGGCCGCACATATCGTAAAGAAAGTGCTGCTTTCAGCAATTGCTAATGCTGAACATAACGAAGGCGCCGATATTGATGAGTTGAAAGTTCAGACCATCATGATCGATGAGGGCCCCACGATGAAACGTGGCAGAGCCCGAGCCAAGGGACGTGGAACGCGCATTTTAAAGCGCACCAGTCACATTACTTTAACCGTGGCCGACCAGGCTTAAGCGGTCGTACGCAGGTAAAGGACAAAAAATATGGGCCAAAAAGTACATCCAATAGGTATCCGTCTTGGAATTTCCAAGGACTGGAACTCTACCTGGTTTGCCGAGAAGGGTGACTACGCAGAACAGTTGAATTCAGACCTCAAGGTTCGCGATTTTTTACACAAGCGTCTCGCGCAGGCTGCGGTTAGCAGAATCACTATTGAGCGGCCAGCAAAATCGGCACGTATCACGATCCACACGGCAAGGCCGGGTATCGTGATTGGTAAGAAAGGTGAAGATATTGAGCGTTTGCGCAAAGACGTCAGTGCTTTGATGGGTGTGCCCACACATATCACGGTTGCTGAAATTCGCAAGCCGGAATTGGATGCACAGCTCGTTGCAGAAGGTATTGCACAGCAGCTTGAGCGCAGAATTATGTTTCGGCGTGCAATGAAAAGGGCGGTTGGTAATTCAATGCGTCTTGGTGCTCTTGGCATCAAAGTGAGCGTTGCCGGTCGCTTGAATGGTGCGGATATCGCGCGAAGCGAATGGTATAGGGAAGGTCAGGTACCGCTGCATACATTGCGTGCGGACGTGGACTACGGTTTTGTAGAGGCAAAAACAACTTATGGTGTGCTCGGCGTGAAAGTTTGGATTTATAAAGGTGAGGTTTTTGACCTGTATGCACCTAAATCCGAAGAAAAGCACGGCAAAAAGGCAACCGGCTAGGAGACTGAGAAATGCTGCAGCCCAAGCGAACAAAATTTAGAAAACAGATGAAAGGCCGCAATCGCGGAATGGCCCAGGTAGGTAACAAGGTCAGTTTCGGTGAGTACGGCTTGAAAGCAACCACTCGTGGTTTTGTGACTGCCCGTCAGATTGAGGCAGCACGTCGTGCGATAACGCGATATGTGAAACGCGGTGGAAAATTGTGGATCCGTGTTTTCCCGGACAAACCAATAACCAAAAAACCGGTTGAGGTTCGTATGGGCAAAGGCAAAGGCAATGTCGAGTACTGGGTTGCTCCGATTCAGCCAGGACGTGTGCTTTATGAAATCCAGGGTGTGACCGAAGAGGCTGCCCGTGAAGCGTTCCGTCTGGCATCAGCAAAGCTGGCGGTTAAAACTACATTTGTAACCCGGTCGGTGATGTGATGGATATTCAGGAAATAAGAACAAAATCAGAAGGTGATTTACGCAGTGAGCTTAGTGGGCTCTTGCAGGAACAATTCAACCTCAGGATGCAAAAAGGAACAGGCCAGCTTACGCAGCCAAATGAACTACGCCGCGTACGCAGAAATATCGCCCGTCTGAAAACCATTCTGGGAGAAAAGAGCAGAGAAGGAAGTAATTCATGAGCAGTGCTTCAGAAGTCAAGAGAACCAAAGTGGGTCTCGTGGTAAGCAATAAGATGGATAAAACCGTGACAGTGCTGCTGCAGAGGCAAGTTAAGCATGCGCTTTACGGTAAATACATCAAGCGTTCAACAAAAGTTCACGCTCATGATGAGGCCAATGATTGTGGCGAAGGCGACAAGGTGATAATCGCCGAATGCCGGCCCATTTCGAAAAATAAGAGCTGGCGTGTGGTTGAAGTCCTGGAACGGGCTCAGTAAGCCTGAACCGAGATAAATAGAGGCCGAGGAAAGAACAATGATTCAAATGCAAAGCATGTTAAGTGCAGCCGATAACAGCGGTGCCCGCCGGGTGATGTGTATCAAGGTGCTGGGTGGATCCAAGCGGCGTTATGCGCATATTGGCGACATCATCAAGGTGACCGTGAAAGATGCCATTCCTCGCGGTAAAGTGAAAAAAGGTGAGGTTTATGATGCCGTTGTGGTTCGTACCCGTAAAGGTGTGCGCAGAAGCGATGGATCATTGATTCGATTTGACGGTAATGCTGCTGTTTTGCTGGACCCGAAACTTGAGCCTATTGGTACACGTATATTTGGCCCTGTAACCCGTGAACTTCGCACCGAGAAATTCATGAAGATTGTCTCGCTTGCGCCTGAAGTGCTGTAAGCGGCGGAGATTGGAACGATGAAACGCATTAAGAAAGGCGACGAAGTTGTCGTAATTGCCGGACGCAGCAAAGGCCAGAGAGGCCATGTGCTTAGCGTCATGGAAAATGAACGATTTTTGGTCGAAAACGTGAATATGGTCAAGTGCCATACGAAGCCGGATCCGGGTAGGAATATTCCTGGCGGTATTGTGGAAAAAGAGTCCTCGATTCATGGTTCGAATGTTCAGTTATTCAACCCTGCTACGAACAAGGCAGACAAAGTTGGTTTCAGAACACTTGGCGATGGTCGCAAGGTCAGAATATATAAATCTAACGGCGAAGCCGTAGATATTTAGGGTTAAGGATTATGTCGAGATTGCAGACATTTTATAAGGAAACAGTAGTTCCACAACTGATGGAAGAGCTCAATCTTTCCAATGTTATGGAGGTTCCGAAAATCACCAAGATCACCCTGAATATGGGTGTAGGTGAAGCTGTTACCGATAAAAAAGTAATGGAACGGGCTACCGGTGACATGGCGATGATTGGAGGTCAGAAACCAATCGTCAGGCTGTCCAAAAGATCGGTTGCTTCATTCAAAATCCGTGATGGATGGCCGGTGGGTTGCAAAGTAACCCTGCGCCGCGAACGGATGTATGAATTTATGGACCGGTTGGTAAATATTTCGATACCGCGAATCAGGGATTTTCGTGGGCTGAGCCCGAAATCCTTTGATGGACGCGGGAATTACAGCCTGGGTATTAAGGAGCAGATCATGTTTCCCGAGATTGATTACGACAAGATAGATGCAATCCGTGGCATGGACATCACCATAACAACCAACGCTAAAGATAATGTTCAGGGGATGGCGCTTTTGAAAGCGTTTAACTTCCCGTTCAAAGACAAATAGGTAAGGAAAAACCATGGCAAAAGTATCCATGATCAACCGCGAGAAAAAGCGTACAAAGCTGGTGAAGAAATTCGCTAAAAAGCGGACTGAGCTAAAAGCCCTGATCGCTAATCCGGATGTCGAGTTTGAAGAAAAGCAGAATGCGATGTTTGCACTGCAAAAACTTCCGCGCGATTCCAGCCCAGTACGGCAACGTAACCGTTGTGCAATTACAGGCCGGCCTCGTGGCTTTTACCGCAAGTTCGGACTCGGAAGAAATATGCTTCGCCAAGCTGCCATGCGTGGTGATGTACCCGGTCTGCGTAAGGCCAGTTGGTAATTAGAATTTAACATCGGAGCTAGCTCCGGATTTGAAGAGACAGGATTAAACAAATGAGCATGAGCGACCCAATTGCAGATATGTTAACCCGTATTCGCAATGCGCAGGCAAGCCGGAAAGTTACGGTAAAAATGCCTAATTCCAAAGTTAAAGTTGGTATCGCCGATGTGTTGAAAAGCGAAGGTTTTATCAATGACTTCGCCATTGGTGAATTGGAAGGCAAACCTACGCTTGAAGTAACGCTGAAGTACTTTGAAGGTCATGGTGTGATAGACATGATCAAGCGTGGCAGCCGTCCAGGCCTGCGTATTTATCGTGGAAAGGACGAATTGCCCCGGGTGTTTGACGGACTTGGAATTACCATTGTTAGCACGTCCAAGGGAATCATGACCGATACCCAGGCTCGCGCACAGGGACAAGGCGGAGAAGTCCTCTGCTTCGTGTCATAAGCAGGCTGGTCAGGAGAAATAAATGTCACGCGTAGCAAAAAATCCGATTGTTTTGCCCCAGGGTGTTGAACTCAACATCAATGGTGCAGAAGTTTCGGTTAAAGGGCCAAAGGGCAACCTGTCAGTACAGATGCACCCTTCCGTCAACCTCAAGCAGGAGGACGGTGAATACAAGATGGAATGGAAGACAGAAAAAGATCTGGCCATGGCCGGTACTTTCCGTGCGCTGGTCAATAATATGGTGCAAGGCGTAACCGATGGATTTTCCAAGAAACTGCAATTAGTAGGTGTTGGATATCGAGCACAAGTTAATGGCGACAACCTGAATCTGGCGCTTGGTTTTTCACATCCTGTTGATTACAAGGCTCCGCAAGGCGTAAGTATAGAAACACCGACTCAAACAGAAATTATCATCTCTGGTTGTGACAAACAGAAAGTTGGCCAGGTAGCGGCAGAAATTCGCGCATTCAGGCCACCCGAGCCTTATAAAGGAAAGGGAGTGCGTTACTCGGATGAACGTGTAGCCAGGAAGGAAGCCAAAAAAGCCTAGTAAGGCTATTTGACAGGTAATTTGGCAAGAGCGGAATTAAAGGTAAATACAAATGAATAAGAAAATTGCACGAATCAGACGCGCCAAAAAGGCACGTTCTCATATCAAACGGCTGGGCATTGCACGTTTGACGGTGCACAGAAGTGGCCGGCATCTCTATGCTCAGGTGATTGATAGTGAAGGCGGAAAGGTTCTAGCCGCAGCATCAACCCTGCAAAAAGAGGTCCGTGAAGGCCTGAAAGGCACCGGCAACAGAGCGGCAGCAAAAGCTGTGGGTAAAGCTGTTGCAGAAAAAGCAGTTGCGGCCGGTGTTAAGGATGTTGCTTTTGACCGTTCCGGATTCAAGTACCACGGAAGAGTCAAAGAACTCGCCGATGCAGCCCGCGAAGGCGGATTAAAATTTTAATTCGCTTTTATTTGATTAGCGAAACTGGGAATTAGAGACGCAGGTAAAAATATGTCAAGAATGGACAGAGACAACTCCGACGGTATGACTGAGAAATTGGTTGCCGTAAACCGTGTAGCCAAAGTAGTGAAGGGTGGCCGTGTTTTTGGTTTCACTGCACTCAGTGTGGTTGGTGACGGCAATGGCAAAGTTGGTTTCGGCTACGGCAAAGCAAAAGAAGTGCCGGTCGCGATTCAAAAATCAATGGAAAAAGCCCGCCGCGACATGATTCAGGTGCAGCTGAAAGACGGAACGCTATGGCACGCCGTTAAAGCTCGTCATGGTGGGTCAAAGATTTATATGCAGCCGGCTTCTGAAGGTACCGGTGTTATTGCCGGTGGCGCAATGCGTGCAGTGCTTGAAACAGTTGGTGTACATAACGTGTTAGCTAAGAGCGTCGGCTCCAATAGCCCCATTAACCTGGTGCGTGCAACGATTAAAGGCTTGCTCCAGATGTACAACCCTGAGGCAATTGCTGCCAAACGTGGCAAGCCTGTTGACGAGATACTTGCGAATCATGGCTAAGAAACAGATCAAAGTAACACTTGTGCGGTCTCCGATTGGAGCCCAGCCCAGACATCGTGCATGCGTTAAAGGACTTGGTCTGAAACGTATGCATCAGACTGTGATATTGGAGGACACACCTTCAGTTCGCGGAATGGCCAATAAAGTTAATTACATGGTACGAGTGGAAGAGGTCTAGAAATTTAAAAAAGGTCGGAGATATATTCCGGCTAGATCTCATTTGCGGACCAAAACTGGGCGAAGAAAAATGTATCCGACCCCATTTTTAACAGGAAAGTACTGACATGAAATTGAATAGCATAAGCCCCGCTGAGGGTAGTAAGTCCGATCGCAAAAGAGTGGGTCGTGGTATTGGTTCCGGATACGGAAAAACTGCCGGTCGTGGCCATAAAGGTCAAAAGTCCCGCTCGGGCGGATATCACAAAGTCGGTTTTGAGGGTGGTCAGATGCCGCTTCAACGTCGTTTGCCCAAACGTGGATTCGCATCTCGCACAGCTCGTTATAACGCTGAAGTTCGTCTGTACCAGTTACAGGTGATGGAAAGTGATGTGATAGACATGGAGATCTTGAAATCTGCAGGAGTTGTGGCCCGGATTGCCAAGAAAATCAAAATAATTAATACCGGTGAGATCGAAAGAGCAATCACGGTGAAAGGTATTGCTGTAACCAAGGGCGCTCAAGCGGCCATAGAAGCAGCAGGCGGAAAAGTCGAATAATGTCTCGCGGACCTTCACAAATGTCAGAAACACTCGGTGGCCTGGGTCGTTTGACCGAATTGCGTCAACGATTGATGTTCGTACTGTTTGCTTTGATTGTGTATCGCATTGGTACATTCATTCCTGTGCCAGGCGTAAACCCTGCTGCATTGTTGCAGTTTATGAATTCGCAACAGGGCACGATCATTGACGTATTTAATATGTTTACCGGTGGTGCGCTGGAACGTTTTTCTTTGTTTGCCCTGGGTGTAATGCCCTATATATCTGCTTCAATCATTATGCAATTGATGTCCAGTGCTATTCCGCATTTGCAGCAGTTGAAGAAGGAAGGCTCCAGCGGGCGTCAAAAAATTACGCAGTACACCCGGTATTTCACCGTAATCCTGGCCGCTTTTCAGGCTGGAAGTGTTGCCTTTGCGCTACAGTCCCAGGCTAGCGTGGTTTTTGCTCCAGGGTTCGGTTTCCTGTTCACGGCAATGGTAACGCTGACAGCAGGTACCGTTTTCCTGATGTGGTTGGGCGAGCAAATTACCGAGCGTGGGGTTGGTAATGGTATTTCGTTGATCATTTTTGCAGGTATTGTTGCAGGTTTGCCGCGAGCCATTGCTGGCACGCTTGAACTGGTAAACACCGGACAATTAAGTATTCCGGCGCTGTTATTGATTGTGGTATTGATACTCGGCGTTATCTACTTCATTGTCACAGTTGAGCGTGGACAACGCAGAATTCCGGTTAATTATGCCCAGCGCCAGGGGCGTGTCGCATATCAAAATCAACAATCACATCTGCCATTGAAAATAAATATGTCAGGTGTTATTCCGGCAATTTTTGCATCAAGCCTGGTCATATTTCCGTCAACATTGGCCACCTGGTTTAGTACATCAGGCAACCTGGCCTGGTTAACCGATGTGGCGGCAGCGATGACTCCGGGAAATTTGCCCTACACGATTCTATTTTCTTCCCTGATTATTTTCTTCTGCTTTTTTTACACGGCATTGGTATTTAATTCCAAGGAAACTGCAGACAACCTGAAGAAATCGGGTGCTTTTGTACCTGGTATCAGGCCAGGCAGACAGACTGCGGATTACATTGATAATGTTTTAACCCGACTTACTATGGTGGGGTCGCTCTATCTGGTTACGGTTTGCCTGCTACCGGACATATTGCGGGTGTTCTGGGCAGTACCATTCAGTTTTGGCGGTACTTCCGTATTAATTGTGGTGGTTGTCATTATGGATTTCATTGCGCAGGTACAAGCGCATCTGATTTCCCATAAATATGACAGCCTTATGAAAAAGGCCAACCTGAAATCCTACGGGCGTTCAGGCGTGGTTAAGCGCTAAACAGGTATCTGAGGAGAGCTGCAATGAAGGTGCAAGCTTCAGTGAAGAAAATTTGCCGGAATTGCAAAGTCGTGCGTCGCAGAGGTGTGGTGTTCGTAATTTGTTCTGACAAGAAACACAAGCAACGCCAGGGTTGACGTTTTTTCTGCAGCTTTGTATGTAAATCATAAGTTTGCAGGCTGTCACCAGCGTTAATGATTGGATATAATTGATCGTTTAACCATTTAACTTTGAATGGGCGGTTTGAATCAACACAGGAGTACGTAGTATGGCTCGCATTGCGGGAGTCAACTTACCCGTTCAGAAGCACACTTGGGTGGCTCTGACCAGCATATACGGCATCGGCCGTACACGCGCTTTACAAATTTGTAAGGCGGCCGGCGTAGCGCCCGATACTAAAATCAGGGACCTCACGGAACCCGAAGTAGAGGGAATTCGCGGACAGATTGGCAATATTTCTGTCGAAGGCGATTTGCGGCGTGAAGTTTCCATGAATCTGAAGCGATTGATGGATCTCGGTTGTTACCGGGGTTTGCGTCATCGCCGGGGATTGCCCGTCAGGGGACAACGTACCAAGACCAACGCACGCACCCGAAAGGGCCCGCGTCGTCCGATTAAGCGATAACAGGAAGCAGGCAGAAACACATGGCCAATACAAATACACCTAAGAAGAAGAAAGTCAAAAAGACTGTGGTCGACGGCATTGCGCACGTCCACGCTTCTTTTAATAATACGATTATCACGCTGAGCGACCGGCAGGGTAATGTTCTTTCGTGGGCCACATCCGGCGGTGCCGGTTTCAGGGGTTCAAGAAAAAGCACACCTTTCGCTGCTCAGGTTGCCGCTGATGCTGCAGGAAAGGCTGCGCAGGAATTTGGTCTGGTCAACATTGAGGTTCGTATCAAGGGCCCTGGCCCGGGTCGTGAGTCTTCCGTGCGTGCATTGAATGCGCTCGGCTACAAAATTTCCAATATTGTTGACGTGACACCGATACCGCATAACGGTTGTCGCCCGCCGAAAAAACGTCGGGTCTAAGGAGTTATTAATCATGGCTAGATATACAGGACCTACCTGCAAACTTGCCCGACGCGAAGGCGTGGATCTTGGACTCAAGAGTCCGGCCCGTGGTCTGGAGTCGAAGTGCAAACTTGCGCAGCCGCCGGGACAACATGGCGCAGGGCGTCGGCAACGTCTTTCTGATTACGCAAGTCAGTTACGTGAAAAACAAAAAGTTCGTCGTACCTACGGCGTACTCGAGAAGCAATTTCGCAACTACTACAAGGCAGCTGCTGCACAGAAAGGTGCAACCGGTCAGAATTTGTTACTACTGCTGGAAAGTCGTCTCGATAATGTCGTTTACCGTATGGGGTTTGCAGTTACGCGCGCCCAGGCACGACAGCTGGTTTCACACAAATCTGTGTCTGTAAACGGATCACAGGTCAATATTCCGTCATACCAGGTAAAAGCGGGTGATGTGATTGCGATTCGCGAGAGTGCGAAAAGTCAGTTGCGAGTGAAAGAAGCCATAACCTTGAGCCAGGAAATGGATCTTGTTGCAGCCTGGACGGTCGTAGATCCTGAAAAGATGGAAGGCCAGTTCAAAATGCTTCCTGAGCGGGATGAATTGCCGGCGGATATCAATGAGAGCCTGATTGTTGAGCTTTATTCGAAATAAATGCTTGGTTACTGCCGGGATACGCCTGGTGGTGGCTGATACAAGAGAAAAATTTGTGAGGTACATTCCATGATGGGTGCAATAGATAATTTGCTAAAACCCAAGGCTGTCGGGGTAGACGCCGTAAATGATAATCGCGCACGTATTACGTTGGAGCCACTGGAGCGGGGGTTCGGCCATACGCTGGGCAACGCTTTACGCAGGGTTTTGCTTTCTTCAATTCCTGGCTATGCAATAGTCGAGGTAGAAATTGACGGTGTGCTGCATGAATACACTGCAGTGGAAGGTTTGCATGAAGACATCATCGAGGTTCTCCTGAACTTGAAAGGAATTGCCTTGCGCATGCATGAACGCGAAGAGGCAACATTGACTCTGAGCAAGTCCAAAGCAGGCCCGGTTACTGCCGGCGATATCCAGGTCGACCACGATGTGGAAATTGCCAACCCTGAGCATGTAATTTGCAACTTAACCAAGGATGGCAGCATTAATATGCGTCTGAGAATTGCTCGTGGAGTTGGTTATCAGCCTGCAACCCGGGTAACCATTGGTGATCAGGAGTCCAGACCCATTGGCCGTTTGATGCTTGACGCTTCATTTTGCCCGGTTCGCAAAGTCGCCTATAGCGTTGAAGCTGCGCGTGTTGAACAGCGTACGGATCTTGACAAGTTGGTTTTGGATATCGAAACCAATGGCACAATTGATGTTGAAGAGTCAGTCAAGCTGGCTGCTAACATTCTGGCCGATCAGCTCTCTGTATTTGTTGATTTTAAAGCCCGTCAGGAAGTTGTTGAAGAAGAAAAATCTCTTGAGATTGATCCGATTCTACTGCGTCCGATTGATGACCTTGAATTAACGGTACGCTCGGCAAACTGTCTAAAAGCAGAAAGCATTTTGTATATAGGTGACCTGGTACAGCGTACCGAAGTTGAACTTCTCAAGACACCGAATCTGGGCAAGAAATCTCTGACAGAAATCAAAGATGTATTAGCTCAACATGACCTGTCTCTTGGAATGAAGTTGGAAAACTGGCCACCAGCGGCATTGATGACGACATAATCTCGTCACCATTGAGCCACATAGAACAATAGGAATAGGAAAAGATCATGCGCCATCGCAAATCAGGTCGGAAGTTGAACATGAACAGCCCTCATCGCAAGGCTATGTTCCGCAATATGGCCACATCATTGTTCAAACATGAAATTATCAAGACCACTGTGCCAAAAGCAAAAGAATTGCGTATGGTTGCTGAACCGCTGATCACACTAGCGAAAAGTGACAGCGTTGCCCACCGCAGACAGGCTTTTAACCGCCTTCGCGATAAGGAAGTGGTCGGGAAACTGTTTGACGAACTTGGTCCCCGGTATGTAGAACGACCAGGTGGATACCTGCGCATTCTGAAATGCGGCTATCGTCCAGGCGATAAGGCTCCTATGGCTTATGTTGAATTGATCGACCGCCCGCGATTGGAAGAACCGGAAGCACCCGTTGAATAAGATGTAACAAAAAAGTACAAAAAAACCCGGTGCTACACCGGGTTTTTTTTGCACGATTGATTTACAGCCTGCCAATCGTTAATTAGTTATCAGGTAAGGGATCGTAGTTGCGGCGTTACTAGTGTCGGCCTCTGTTTGGGGTCTAAATCAGGCTCCCCAACTGAAATACCGCGAATGCACCAAGGTAGGCTACTCCTGTCATATATGTCCAGGCAAATAGTGGCCAGCGCCAGCTGTTTGTTTCGCGCCTAATGACCGCAACTGTAGCAGCACATTGCAGGCACCATGCATAAAAGACCATCAGGCCAAGTACCATCGGAAGTGTAAATACCAAACGACCATCCGGCCAGGTGGCGGCGCGAAGCTTTTCTGCCAGCCCGACGTCATCTGCTTCTGTGCCAACCGCATATAGTGTACCCATGACGGCGACAACGACTTCACGAGCAGGAAAGCCGGCAATGACAGCCGAAGACACCTTCCAATCCCAACCAAGGGGAGCGAATACAGGTTCTACAATGCGACCCATGCGGCCCAGATAACTTTGAGACATTTGTGCTGCGGCTTCCTGATGCGCTATTGACTGGCCGGCAGGTGCAGTTGTTGGCAATTGGGAGTCGTCCATGCGAGGGAAATAAGCCAGCGCCCAAACGATTACCGAAACAGAGAAAATGACTGTTCCTGCACGTTTTAGAAATATTCTTGCCCGGTCCAAAAGTTTGATTAATACAGTTTGGATGTTGGGCCTGCGAAAATCCGGCAGTGCCAACATGAATTGTGGCTTGGGGCCCTTAAGTGCGGTGGACTTCATCAACTTGGCGGTAAACAGGCCACCGATAATACCCAGTAAATAGAGGCCAAACAGAACCAGTCCCTGCAAATTAAACCAACCCACTGATAGAGCGGGAACAAAGGCCGCAATCAAAAGAGCATAAATAGGAAGACGCGCAGAACAGGTCATGAATGGTGCTGCAAGAATCGTTGAAATCCGGTCCCTGCGATCAGGAATGACACGTGTTGCCATAATTGCAGGTACCGCACAGGCAAAACTGGAGAGCATTGGAATTACTGACTGGCCGGAAAGTCCTACCTTGCGCATGGCCCGGTCCATCAAAAATGCGGCGCGAGCAAGGTACCCGGTATCTTCAAGAACTATGATAAACAGGAACAGAATCAGGATCTGCGGCAGGAAAATCACTACGCTGCCGACGCCGGCAATTATTCCATCTGATATGAAACTTGTGAATACGCCGACACCAAATTTGTTGGTAACTGTGACGCCAAGTTTGCCGGCACCAGCATCAATCATATCCATTACTGGTGTTGCCCAGGAAAACACAGCCTGGAAAACGAGGATTAGTGTGACAAAAAACATCAATGTTGCAGGCCAGGGCCGGCTTAACCAGCGGGAGGTTCTGGCGCTTAATTTAGCCAGAATTGGAGCCTGTGACTGAACATCTTGCATAACCTTGCTTGCCCAGGCATATCGTTGTCTGGCTTCTTTGGCCTGGGGAAGAGACGAACCAAACAATTTTGTGCGAGTGTCTATGACCACTTGCTCGCCGATGAGTTGGTTTAATTCGCTCTCGGCGTCACTACCGGGATGTAACAGGCCCTGAATGACATCCATTCTGGGCATTCCTTGTCCCGAGTTTGTTGCCAGTGCCTGTGCGGTCTTGCTCAGTTCCGGCCAGGAAACGGGATACTCAGGTGGCGTGTTGCCCGGAAGAATGGCCAGTTGCTGTTTTAGTTTATCAATTCCCTGACCTGAGATTGCCGTCACCGGAATAACCGGTATTCCGCCTATATGTGCACTCAGGGCTTCAATATCGATTGATATCCCGTTGGCTATCGCTGCATCAACCATTGTTAAAGCAACTATCATAGGTAACTGCATCTCAATCAGTTGCTCGACGAGATATAAACCCTGGTAAAGATGAGTTGCATCAACTACCACCATCAGGCCTTCGGGAGCATCTGTATCGTGCATTCGACCTAGCAATACATCAACGGCAATACGCTCATCATTCGATTTCCCGCCCAGACAGTAAATACCTGGCAGATCAACCAGTTGGACTGCACTATGTTCTAATTCCGCGGTTCCGATGTGTTTTTCAACGGTTACACCCGGATAGTTGCCGGTGGTCTGACGCAAACCGGTCAGGCGGTTGAAAAGGGTGCTTTTTCCGGAATTGGGATTGCCTAGAAGTGCAATGGAGTGATTGGCTTTGCGCCTGATTTCAATCTTGGAAACAGGAATGCCAACATTCCGGGGTTTATTCACGTGGGTATGTCATTGAGTTCGAATTTGATAGCCTGTTCGCGTCTTACCGATATTGATGCGCCATAAACACTCACCTCAAGTGGGTCGCCACCGATTGCAGTATTTTCAAACTTGACGTCGACGCCTTCGACCAGGCCCAAAACCATCAGCCGAACAATTTCGGGATTCTGTGTGTCTATCGCAGTAATATTTCCGGTTTGGCCCGGTTTTAAGTCAGCAAGTGTCATGTTCTGAGCGCGCCATTTGTTGTGAATGAGATGTATTCGCATTACCAATATTGAGATTGTAATGCAAAAAACAACTCAAAACATAGAGCTGGATCAATTTCTTTGAAAGTAATGAGGGCGAGTGATTACAACGATCAGAATGAAGAGGTCTCCCAACGACCGGATTTCATCACTGCTGTGCATGCATTGGGCTGAAAATGATATAGCCAATGATTGAGATCGGGAGCGTCCATCATGGCAATGTCGGCGTTTGAACCAACAGTCAGTGAACCAGCTTTTCCTTCCAGGCCCACAGCACGAGCTGCGATTGCAGTAGCACCCCGAAGCGATTCAGCCGGTGTCATTTTTTGATTGATACAGGCAAGGGTCATTGCCAGCGGCAGGTGAAAGCTCGGTGATGAACCTGGATTAAAGTCTGTTGCAACGGCAACTTCGACACCTGCTTCAATTAGACGTCTGGCAGGTAGGTACCCCTGGCCAAGGTATAAGGAAGCAATCGGCAGGCTAACGGCAATGGTTCGGGATGCGGCCATAGCGGCAATTCCCCGATCACTGATGTATTCAAGGTGTTCCGCGCTGATTGCGCCCATTTCCGCAGCGAGTTCCGCGCCACCACCGGAGCTGAGTTGATCAGCATGAACCTTCAATCCCAAGCCCAGATCTCTAGCCGTCGAAAGAATAGTTCTGGCTTCTTTTTCACTATAGGCACTGGTTTCCAGAAAAACATCACAATAACGAGCCAATCCACGGGAAACGATTTCGGGCATGAGTTCATTGCATAACAGGCTGACATACTCCTCCCGACGGTGGGTATATTCAGAAGGTATGATATGAGCACCAAGAAATGTTGCTACCAGTTCAATTGCGTGGCTTTGATTTAGCGCTGAATACACTTCAAGCTGTTTCAATTCGTTATTAACATCCAGGCCATAACCGGATTTGCATTCCATGGTGGTGACACCCAAAGCCAGCGCCTGATCAAGAACACCCTTGGCCTTGGAGATGAGTTCATCCTTAGAAGCTGCCCGGGTTGCTGAAACAGTGCTGCGGATTCCACCGCCGGCAGCAGCGATTTCCTGATAACTCGCGCCACCAATTCTCATTGCAAATTCATCACCACGCCAACCCCCGAAACACAAATGTGTGTGGCAATCCACGAGGCCCGGGATGACCAGTTGGCTCTTGCAATCAAATGTTTCCAGATCGTTGTAGACTTGAGGTAACCGGGATTGCGGGCCGACCCAGGATATCTGTTGACCCTCTACCACGAGCGCTGCTTGCTGGATTAACCCGGCATCCTGCTGGCTAGCTTCAGGAGGGCAGGTGGCAAGCTGACCGATGTTGTTTAAAACAATATTCAAACCAATTGACCACTGACCGGCTCTGCAGCTTTTGCAAGTTCACCACTGCGTAGCAATTTGACGCAAATTTCCATGTCATTTCTGACTTCATAGTCTTCATGAGCGTGTGCAACGTTTCCACGTACCATTTCGAAGGCCTGTTGCACGCCCTTGCCCGGTCGCAGCGGTGCGCGAAAGTCCAGGGCCTGAGTAGCGGTTAGTAATTCAACCGCCAATATGTGCTCCACATTGCGTAACACACTCAAAAGTTTAATTGCACTGATTGAGCCCATGCTGACATGGTCTTCCTGGCCAAGACTCGTGGGGATTGAATCGACACACGCCGGGTGGCATAAAATCTTATTTTCAGAGACCAGTGCAGCAGCAGTGTACTGCGGGATCATGAAACCGGAATTGACTCCGGTATCTTTCATTAACAATTTGGGTAGACCATCATGACCCTCGAGAAGCAAGTAAGTCCGGCGCTCAGAAATACTACCCAGTTCTGCCAGTGCCATTGCGGCAAAATCAAGGGCGAGCGCCAATGGCTGTCCGTGAAAGTTGCCACCAGAGAGAATATCCCCGTTCAGAAACACCAGTGGATTGTCGGTTACTGAATTGAGCTCGGTTTCAATCACCGATGTTGCAAAGGTGAGTGCATCCCGGCTGGCACCATGTACCTGGGGTACACAACGCAGGCAATAGGGATCCTGAACCTTGCCGCAATCCCGGTGTGCGGCAAGTATCTCACTACCGTCGAGCAGGCTACGAATATTGGACGCTACGTCCTGTTGTCCCCGATGAGGGCGTAGCAGGTGTATTCGCTCGTCAAATGGTGCGGCACTACCTTGAAGGGCTTCCAGGCTCATCGCTGCCAGGATATCGACTTCTTTGAGTAATCCCAGCGCGCGGTGCAGTATGTGGGCACCATAGGCACTCATTAGCTGCGTGCCGTTTATCAGCGCCAATCCATCTTTTGCCTGGAGTTCAATCGGCTCCAGTCCGGTCTCCATTAAACGATCCTTGGCAGGTAGCTTTTGAGTACCTTCAATATTCCATATCTCGCCGCGACCAATTAATGGCAGGCATAGATGTGCCAGTGGCGCCAGATCACCCGAAGCGCCAACACTGCCGCGACTTGGGACAAATGGCACCAAACGGTTGTTCTCCAGCGCAAGTAACAGAGCAAAGGTTTTTTCAGAGATACCCGATTGACCGAGGCCGAGCGAGTGAATCTTCAGTTGCAACATCAACCGGGTAATTTCCAAAGGAACCGGGTCGCCCACGCCACATGCATGGCTTAAAAGGATATTGCGTTGCAGGCGCCCAAGTTCATCCTCAGGAATACGTTTGTCTGACAGCGCCCCAAACCCCGTATTAATCCCGTAATGAGGCTGCCCATCCTGAAGGGCTTGCTGAACAACAGCGCGTGACCGGGTGACTTTTGCTGAATTCATTCGTAAGCCGGCCATGCTCTGTGCCAGGTCTTCGTGTAGGTTTGATACTTTGATTCTAGTGGTCATGCATTTGCTATCCGTTGATCATTGGAAGGTCGACTCCACGTTCATTGGCTGTGGATATCGCTTCCTCGTAGCCGGCGTCAGCATGACGCATTACGCCGGTGCCCGGATCTGCCGTAAGCACCCGTTGCAACCTCCGCTCTGCCATATCAGTGCCATCAGCTACGCAGACCATTCCGGCGTGCTGCGAGTAGCCAATACCAACGCCTCCGCCATGATGAATGGATACCCAGCTTGCGCCACATGCAGTATTGAGCATGGCGTTGAGCAAAGGCCAATCGGCGATGGCATCTGAACCATCCTGCATTGCTTCGGTTTCGCGGTTCGGTGATGCAACGGACCCGGTATCCAGGTGGTCGCGTCCGATAACCAACGGTGCGTCAACTTTTCCTTTTTTGACCAGCCAGTTAAATTTCTCGCCTGCTTCTGCACGCTCCCCGTATTCCAGCCAGCAAATTCGAGCAGGAACACCCTGGAACTGAATTTGTTTCCGGGCTTTTCCTATCCAGCGATGTAAAGACTCTTTTTCAGGAAACAATTCAAGAATGGCAGCATCAGTTGTATAAATATCTTCCGGATTACCGGACAAGGCAGCCCAACGAAACGGGCCTGCACCCTTGCAAAAAAGCGGTCGAATATAGGCTGGAACAAATCCTGGAAAATCAAATGCCTGTGGCATGTTTCTAAGGTCAGATACCTGGCCTCGCAAGTTGTTTCCATAATCAAAGCAGATTGAGCCCTTTTGTTTCATATCCAGAATGGCCTGCACATGTTCAACCATTGAATCCAAAACACGTTCGTCATACTCCAACGGGCTGGATTCGCGCAATTTATCCGCTTCTTCCATTGTATAACCAGCCGGAATATAACCAGAACGTAGGTCATGAGCTGAAGTCTGGTCTGTCACACAATCAGGCACGATATTGCGCCTGACCATTTCGGGCAGTATTTCCGCGATATTACCTAACAAGCCGATTGAAACAGGCTGCTGTGCCTCGTCCAGTATTTTCAAAGCTTCATCGAGTGAATTAGCCTGCCGGTCGCAATAACCGGTTTCTACCCGCCGCTGAATTCGCCATGGGTCAACTTCTACGGCAATACAATTACCGTCATTCATGGTTACTGCCAGAGGTTGAGCACCGCCCATACCGCCGAGACCTGCAGTCACGACCAGTTTTCCGGCAAGACTGCCACCAAATTCCTGCCGGGCAAGCTCGGCAAAGGTCTCGTAAGTGCCCTGGACTATGCCCTGCGAACCGATATATATCCAGGATCCTGCAGTCATCTGGCCATACATGGTCAGACCCTTTGCTTCCAGGTCACGAAATACATCCCAATTACCCCACCGCGGCACCAGGTTTGAGTTAGCAATTAGTACACGGGGTGCTTCTTCGTGGGTATTGAAAACGCCCACTGGTTTACCACTTTGAATCAAAAGAGTTTCATCATTTTCAAGACGTTGCAATGTTGAAATGATGCGATGGTAGCAATTCCAGTTTCGGGCAGCCCGGCCTGTGCCTCCATAGACAATCAGCTCATCAGGTTTTTCAGCTACATCCGGATCCAGATTGTTCATCAGCATGCGCATGGCAGCTTCCTGATGCCAGCCTTTGCAGCTTAAAGTGCTACCAATTGGAGCCTTGATTTGTTGCGATTTTCCGCTCATTATCGGTATGGGTCGCCTTCTTGAGTAAGGATTCCGATTATACATCGCACACAGCCTTGGCTGTCTGCTCTTCGTTGGGAAAATGAACTATATGATTTTGACAAAAATTTCATTGAGAAGCTGGTATTTAGTCGCCGCAGTGTCTTGTGGCGGGCTATTGGGATACGCGCTTTATGTGCAGTATGTAGACTTTCTCGACCCCTGTCCTTTGTGCATCATTCAACGCGTTGCATATATGTGGATAGGCGGCGTTGCTTTATTGGCGGCAATCCACTATCCAGGTAACAAGGGACAGAAAATTTACAGTTGGATGATGGTTCTCGGATCAGTTCTGGGAACAGCTGTAGCGGGTCGGCACGTTTGGATGCAACATTTGCCGGCTGATCTTGTTCCGGAATGTGGCCCTGGCTTGAACTATATGCTGGAGAACTTCCCACTGGGGGAAACCTTCCAAACGGTATTTTTCGGTTCTGGAAGTTGTGCGGAGGTAAAGTGGACATTTATTGGACTGAGCATGCCAGAATGGTCATTGATCTTCTTTATCGGTCTGGGCGTTTCCACGCTTTGGTTTACCTTCCGGCGCATTAGTAGAGGTGCTAGTTTATGAAAATTGCACAACAAGAGCATTCAGAGACGGCAGCAGCTGAAGGCTGGAGCCCGCAATCCTGGGCAAATTATCCGGCCAGCCAACAAGCAAAATATCCGGATGCTGACGCGTTGGCTAAAGTTCTGGATGAACTGTCCACACTTCCGCCACTGGTAACTTCCTGGGAGATTCTAGCCTTACGTGAACAGATTTCCGAAGCCCAACGGGGGCATCGATTTGTGCTGCAAGGCGGAGATTGCGCTGAAAGTTTTTCTGAATGTAATTCACAGGTAATTACCAACCGGCTGAAAGTTCTGTTGCAAATGAGTTTAACGATGGTTCACGGGATGCAAATGCCGGTGATCAGAATCGGGCGATTTGCCGGTCAGTATGCTAAGCCGCGATCCAGTGATCTGGAGACTCGCGATGGTGTGACATTGCCAAGCTATCGGGGTGATCTTGTGAACTCACCGGAATTCACCTCTGAGTCCCGTATTCCCGACCCCCGGCGCCTGATTCAGGCTCATGCCTGCTCCTCTTTGACGATGAATTTTGTACGGGCATTGGTCGACGGAGGATTCGCTGATCTTCATCATCCGGAGTACTGGGACCTGAGTTGGTTGGATCATTCCCCTCTGGCGCTTGAATTTGCAAACCTGACCAAAGAAATAGGTCGGTCAGTACGTTTTATGGAAACTATTTCCGGACAAAAGGCTGGAAACGTAAAGCGCGTGGATTTCTACACCTCACACGAAGCACTTCACCTGCATTACGAGCAGGCATTGACCCGACAGGTGCCCAGACAGGAAGGATATTTCAACCTGTCCACACACTTTCCGTGGATTGGAATGCGTACCACCGCACTTGAGGACGCACATGTGGAATATTGCAGGGGAATTCGCAATCCAATTGGCATCAAAGTTGGCCCAAGTGTTGAGCCGGACCATTTACTGCGACTACTTGAAGTCTTAAACCCCGCTAATGAGTTTGGCCGCATTGTGCTGATTCACCGCATGGGAGCCGGCAAGATTGAAGACCATCTTCCACCCCTGGTTAAGGCCGTTCTCGATTCAGGACACAGGGTTTTGTGGATTTGTGATCCCATGCACGGAAATACAGAGACAACTAGTTCAGGCATCAAAACCCGCCGTTTCAGAAATATCATGGCGGAAGTCGAACATGCATTTGATGTCCATAATGCTATTGGCTCCAGGCTGGGAGGCGTGCATCTTGAATTAACCGGTGAAGACGTTACCGAATGTACTGGTGGTGCGCGTGATCTGGACGAGAAAGGCCTGGAACGCTCCTATAAAACCACTGTGGACCCGAGGCTGAATTATGAGCAGGCGCTGGAGCTATCCATGTTGATTGTGCGTAAATATCAGCAACAGCTTAGCTAAGGAAAGCCGGGGTTTTGTTTAGCACTCGTTTCAAACTGGTGGTTTTCCTGTGTGCTCTGATGCTGTCTCCGCACCTTGCATCACAGACAGATTTAAACCTGAACACTGTGCCCCAGCAGGACACAGAGGTTTTTCATCGCATAAGCTTTCCTGACATAAACCAACAGTATGTTCACGTTTACAGTGAGTTTCCTGTTCAAGGTACGTCAGTAACAATTCGCATGGCCAACTGGACACCGGGTTCATATTTGATTCGTGACTTTTCAGCAGACTTGAATCAGATCAGTTTCAAAACCGAAACGGGCGACTCTCTGGATCATGTAAAGACTTCCAAAAGCAGCTGGCTGCTTGATCTGAAGGGCAATTCAAAAGTGATTGTCGAATATGACGTGCACGCCGGCGATTTGAGCGTACAAACAAGTTGGGTGAGCCAGGAATTCATTTTGCTCAATGGCGCATCGGTGTTCTTCTACAGTGATGAAAGCCGTGACCAGGTTCAACGTTTAGAGGTTCAGCTAAATCCCTCCCTTGGCATTATCAGAACACCTTTGCAGGACACAGGTCAGCCAGGCGAATTTTTGGCATCCGGTTTTGATGAATTAGTTGATAGCCCCATTGTCATTGCTAACGGTCTGGCTCATCGTTTTGTTGTAAACGGGCACGAATATGCCTTGCTCAATGTGGGTGCAAATGGACTATGGGACGGGCAGCGTTCAAGCAGCGACTTGAAATCAGTGGTCACTGCCGTAAATGATTTCTGGGGTGTGCAGCCTTTTGACTCGGAATACTGGTTTTTTAATTTACTGGTTGAACGCAGTGGAGGCCTGGAGCATGACAACAGTACTGTGCTGATGAGCAGTCGCTGGCAAATGCGCGACCGGGACGACTATATCAAGTGGTTGAGCCTTGCGGCACATGAGTATTTCCATGCCTGGAATGTCCGCCGCATGCGCCCGCTAAGCCTGGCGCGAATTAACTACGAGCATGAGCAATATACAGGTGCTCTGTGGCTCGCTGAAGGCATCACCAGCTATTACGATAATCTACTGCTTTCCAGAGCTGGCCTGATAGAACCGGCTGAGTATTTCAAGCGCCTGGCAATTGACCTGCATGGGTTGGAATTGACTCCCGGTCGAAAACACATATCGCTGGACGCAGCATCGAGAGATTCCTGGGTCAGGCACTATCAGCAGGATGCGAACTCACTGAATAGCACTATCTCCTATTACACAAAAGGAGCGGTGCTGGGTCTGTTACTTGATGCTCGAATTCGTCGCGAAAGTGAAGATGATGCCAGTCTGGACGATGTTATGCGCCTGATGTTTGACCGTTGGGGTGAAACACCGTATCCGGAAGATGCTTTCGCTGATGCGATAGAAACAGTGGCTGGCGTGGAAATAAGACAATGGCTTGAGCCGATGCTGAATTCCACGGTCAAACTTGATGTGGACGAGGCACTGAAGTGGTTTGGGCTCATTCTGGACAGGCATCCGCTAAACAATGCTGCAAGAGCCGGCAAGTTGCCATTAATAGCCGAACTGGGTGTGAATTGGGATACGGAACTGGAAGCGTTGACGGTGAAGAACGTCATTGCCGGAATGAATGGATCAAAGGCAGGGTTATTACCCGACGATGAATTACTGGCCATTAACGGGGAACGTGTCAGCAGCGAAACGATCGATGACCGGTTGGTACGCCTTCAGCCAGGAACCGATGTCAGTCTATTGATTGCACGTCGTGGGCGCATTCTGAACATTCCAATTACTATTGAAGAAGCCCGTTCTGCCACTTATGAATTAAAACTGAGTCCTGAATTCGGCAAACGCGAATTGAAAAGGCTTGAATCCTGGCTTGGTCAATCCTTACAAACTGACCAGAACTAGTATCCCTCGGATTCCAGTTCCTTGGCTTCACGTCTCTTTTTGGCATCGCGATCAGCAGTTTTGCGTTCGTGTTCAAGTAATTTGCGTTTGCGGATTCGAATGGTTTGCGGGGTTGCTTCAACCAATTCATCATCTTCGATGAATTCAAGTGCCTGCTCAAGTGACATTTTCTGCATCGGCGCCAATTGCACATTCTCATCTTTCAGAACTGTGCGGATATTGGTCAATTGTTTGGCTTTTAAGGGATTAACAGTCAGGTCATTGCCACGATTATGAATTCCAATAACCTGGCCGGCATAAACGTCCGAGCCGCCGTCAATAATCATTCGGCCGCGATCCTGAAGATTGAAAAGGGCATAGGCCACAGCTTTACCGGTCCCGTTTGAAATCAAAACGCCATTATTGCGCGTTGAAATGGGAGTAGGGTCATAAGGGCCGTAACCGTCAAAAACGTGGAACAGCAAACCGGTGCCTGCAGTTAGCGTACGGAACTCAGATTGGAAACCGATCAGGCCGCGTGCTGGAATCTTGTAATCCATTCTGATCCGTCCACGCCCATCAGGTCGCAAGTCCTGAAGCACGCCGCGACGTTCTCCGATGCGCTCCATGATGGAGCCCTGGTAATCTGCCACCAGGTCTACAACCAGCAGTTCATAAGGCTCCTGCGTTTGCCCATCTACCTGCCTTAGTATGACCTGAGGCCGGGAAATGGCCATTTCGTAGCCTTCACGGCGCATGGTTTCAATCAATATCGACAGATGCAGCTCACCTCGCCCTGAAACCTGGAATCTTTCTGCATTTTCAGTATCTTCCACTCGAAGGGCAACGTTATGGCTGGCTTCCCGGTACAGGCGCTCACGTAATTGCCGGGAGGTAAGGAATTTTCCCTCCTTGCCGGCAAATGGAGAATTATTTACCAGGAAATTCATACTGATGGTGGGTTCATCCACACTCAGTGCGGGCAATGCATCAGGATGATCCCGGTCACACAGGGTGTCAGAGATGCGAAGCTTCTCAACGCCGGTTACAGCAATAATATCACCGGCTTGCGCGCTTTCAACCTCTACCCGTTCCAGGCCATGAAAACCGAGTACTTGAAGAATCTTCCCATTGTGTCGATCACCATAGCGATCAATAACGGCGATACGCTGGTTGGGTTTAATGCTCCCCCGCTGCACTCGACCAATGCCAATGACGCCGACATAACTGCTATAGCTCAGGGAAGAAATCCGCATCTGAAACGGCCCGTCGATATTCACCGGTGGTGCATCGACTTCACTCACAATGGTCCTGAACAAAGGTGTCATATCACCATCGCGAACGTCTTCTTCAAGGCCGGCGTAACCATGCAATGCCGAGGCGTAAACAACTGGAAAGTCCAACTGCTCGTCAGTTGCTCCAAGTTGGTCAAACAATTCGAAAGTCTGGTCCAGAACCCAATGTGGCCGTGCGCCATCACGGTCAACTTTATTAATGACCACTATCGGCTTAAAACCCATCTCAAATGCTTTTTGCGTAACAAAGCGGGTTTGCGGCATAGGCCCGTCAACCGCATCAACCAATAACAGCACAGAATCAACCATAGAAAGAATGCGTTCAACTTCTCCGCCAAAATCAGCGTGACCGGGCGTATCAACGATATTAATGTGATAAGACTGATCGCCATCCTTCCAGGAGATGGCTGTATTTTTGCTCAGGATAGTAATGCCACGTTCGCGCTCCAGCTCATTGGAGTCCATCACTCTGTCAGGTGTGGCTGCACGATCACCCAGGGTACCGGATTGCTTGAGCAATTCGTCGACGAGCGTGGTTTTGCCATGGTCAACATGGGCAATAATGGCGATGTTTCTTAGGTTTTCAATCATGGCGTTATGTTTATGCATACAATGACTTGGGCGCGCGCACCTTACAGGCTTTGCTTGACCAGCGCAATGACGATAAAGTCAGGGATCATCGGAATCCCAGTCGATCCAGCATGTCCCGCGACTGAGTTGATGCACCATAAACACTCCAGGCTTCAAAATCCCGGCGTGGGCGGTATGATTTTCGGATGTCATCAAAGGCTGCAGCCCGGACTTTTACCGGGAGTTTCGCCAGTTCCCGCATGGCTTGATCGTCTTTTTCAACATCACAACAAAGTTTTAATAACTGTGGCAATGGATCGGAGTCGCCATTCAATTGTGCTACCAAGGGATGTTCATCAGCAGATAAAACGGTTTGATATTTCAACCCTGCCCATGTGGTGAAAGCCTCATAAATCGAAAGGGTTCCATTTTTTTTGCCATCGATGCTGTAACCAGCCACATGCGGGCTAGCCACTATGCATGCTTTTATCGTCTCGGAATTTATTTGAGGCTCGTCCTGCCATACATCCGATGCTGCATGAATACGTCCAGTACCCAGGCAGGCTCTTAATGCTGCCTCGTCAATGACATTGCCACGGGAAGTGTTGAGGATGATTGCCTGATCTTTCATTAAATCCAACGTGTGAGCATTTATCATTCGATAACTGGGATAGGGGCCGGATCGGTTCAATGGCACGTGCAAACTAACAATGTCCTGATTCATTACCTGCTCCAGGCCAACAAGACCATTGTGTCCAGCATCAGACAATGGTGGGTCATGGGCCAGACAAGAAATTTCGAGCGCATCAAGCAGAATGTTTAGTCGTGAACCCACATTGCCCAGACCAATGATACCGATACTTTGATTGAGTAAGTGTCGGCCAAGTCGTTGGCAGCTTAATGCCATCATTGCCAGAGAGTACTGTGCGGCTGCATCAGCATTACAACCTGGAGCACTGGCCCATTGAATCTCAGATTTCTCCAACCATTTAGTATCGAGATGATCAGTGCCGATGGTTGCAGATCCGACAAATTTGATGGCTGTACCGTCAAGCAGAGAACGGTCAACGCGCGTTACCGAGCGAACCAGTAAAACATTCGCACCCTTTAAATCAGATTTAGAGATAGCGCGGCCGTTTACGCGCACGATCCGGCCATGTTGGCCAAAGGTTTCATCCAACAAGGGGATATTTGAATCGGCAATTATTTTCATTCCAATAAAATTTGACCTGAGAAGCTGACGAATTAAAACCTTGATCAGGTACAATGGTACAGATAAATTCACTGTGCGGTGATTGGTCATTTTCAGCCAGGCGAACCGTGCTGAGTTGTTTGATTTCAAGGAGTTCCAAATTAATGAAAAGCCCCGTTACCATTGCCATCACCGGTGCTGCCGGACAGATCGGTTATCAACTTTGTTTCCGTATTGCTGCTGGCGACATGCTCGGGCCGGATCAACCGGTGATATTGAAATTACTTGAGATAACCCCTGCACTTGATGCACTAAACGGTGTGGTTATGGAACTTCAGGATGCCGCCTTTCCGCTTTTGCATGGAAGTTTGGCCAGTGACGATGCCAATACGGCATTTAAAGATGCTGATTACGCATTGTTGGTGGGTGCAAGGCCGCGTGGGCCAGGTATGGAACGTGGTGATTTGCTGGAAGCCAATGGCAAAATTTTTGGCCCACAGGGCAGGGCAATGAATGAGCACGCCAGCCGTGATATCAAAGTCCTGGTAGTGGGAAACCCCGCTAACACCAATGCACTCATCGCCAGAGCCAATGCACCGGACCTGGATCCTGCCAATTTCACAGCCATGACCAGGCTGGATCACAATCGCGCATTGGCGCAATTGGCTGCCAAGACCGGAATCCATCACAGTAAAATCCAACGCATGATCATTTGGGGCAATCATTCATCAACCCAGTATCCGGATATTCGGTTTACTGATATGAACGACATTGCCACCGATTGGTACCGGGAAATTTTTATTCCCACGGTACAAAAGCGCGGAGCGGCCATCATTAAAGCACGCGGTGCCTCGAGTGCCGCTTCTGCTGCCTCTGCGGCAATTGATCACATGCGAAGCTGGTCTCTTGGTACGGCTGAAGGTGACTGGGTGTCGATGGCGGTACCTTCAGATGGAAGCTATGGAATCGCTCCGGGTGTGATCTATTCTGTTCCATGCACCTGCGCCAATGGCCGATACAGCATAGTTCAGGGGCTGGAAATTGATGAATTCAGCCGTTCAAGAATGGATGCCAGTGATCAGGAGCTACGCGAAGAACGTGAAGCGGTAGAGCAATTGCTTTAATGTGAATTAAATAACACGAATACTTATTCGTATATATAAATATAAGAGACTGATTTGAAAAAAATATCACAAGGTTTAAAACTTCGAGATTCGGTAGAGAAATTCGCACCATTACAGGTGGTTGGAACGATTAATGCCTATACTGCACGCATGGCGGAAGCAGCCGGGCATCGGGCAATTTACCTGTCTGGTGGAGGAGTGGCAGCCAATTCACTAGGTATGCCTGACCTGGGTATTTCCTCTCTCGAAGATGTTCTTGTCGATGTAAGGCGAATCACTGCGGTTTGTGATCTTCCTTTGCTTGTGGATGCGGATACCGGATTTGGGGGTGCTTTTAATATTGCCCGCACGGTGAAATCCCTGATTCGCGATGGTGCTGCCGGTATGCACATTGAAGACCAGGTGGCTCAGAAGCGCTGTGGACACAGACCAGGCAAATCAATCGTCAGCAAAACGGAAATGGTAGATCGCATAAAAGCTGCAGTTGATGCCCGCACGGACGACGATTTCGTCATTATGGCGCGCACTGATTCGCTCGCGGTGGAAGGGTTGGACTCTGCTGTTGAACGAGCTGTCGCATGTGTTGCGGCAGGTGCTGACATGATTTTCCCGGAAGCCGTTCAATCACTAGAGCAATATAAGGAATTTCGTTCTGCCGTTGATGTCCCAATATTGGCAAATATTACTGAATTTGGAAAGACGCCCTTATTTACAACACCTGATTTGGGTGAGGCTGGAGTTGATATCGTACTTTACTGCTGCTCTGCATACCGCGCTATGAACAAGGCCGCCTTGAATGTGTATCAGGCATTGTTATCAGACGGTCATCAGAAAAATGTACTGGATAGTATGCAAACACGTGATGAGCTTTACCATTATCTGGGTTATCACGCTTACGAAGAAAAACTCGATGAGTTGTTTGCCGGACAAGAGGAGACCTGACAGGAAATGGTTAAACAGAATTCAGGCGCAGGATTACGCGGACAGTCGGCAGGAGAAACGGCTGTTTGTACCGTTGGCGCAGAGGGTAATAGCCTGCGGTATCGCGGTTACAGCGTTGAGGAACTGGCTGAACAATCAACTTTTAATGAAGTTGCCTACCTGATACTTAAAGGTGAGCTTCCCGATCAGGGTCGGCTTGACGCATATTCGGGCCACATAAAAAGTCTGCGTAAATTGCCAGCCTTATTGTGTGAGGTTCTGGAGCGCATTCCGGCAAGTGCACACCCAATGGATGTCATGCGTACCGCATGTTCATTTCTTGGCAACCTCGAGCCTGAAGGTGATTTTTCCAATCAACAGGCTGTGGCAGACCGCCTGCTTTCATTATTCCCGGCTATGGTCGTGTATTGGTACCGCTATAGCCATGAAGGTATCCGGATCGATACGGATACAGGCGAAAATGGAATTGGGGCGCATTTTCTTCATATGCTGCTAGGCAGAGAGCCAGGTGAGCTCGAGAAGCGAGTGATGGATGTTTCGTTGATCCTGTACGCGGAGCATGAGTTTAACGCTTCAACCTTCACTGCCCGTGTATGTGCATCAACTATGTCTGATCTGCATTCCTGCGTTACCGCTGCCATAGGATCGTTACGCGGGCCATTACATGGTGGTGCCAATGAAGCTGCTATGGCAATGATTGAGGCCTATGATTCAGTCGAGTCAGCAGTGGCAGATGTGCACCGCAAACTGGCAGCTAAAGAACTTATTATGGGATTTGGTCATGCGGTGTACAAAAAGCGTGACCCCCGAAATGCGATTATCAGGGAATGGTCGCGTAAATTATCTGCCGGGTCTGATAACCAGGTTTTGTTCCCGGTCTCAGAAGCCGTTGAAAGGGTAATGAAAGAAGAGAAGGGCATGTTTGCCAATGCGGATTTCTTTCATGCCAGTGCTTATCACTTTATGGGCATTCCAACCAAGTTATTCACACCTATTTTTGTTATGTCGCGCATCACCGGCTGGGCTGCACATTGCTTTGAACAACGTGCTAATAACCGGATTATCAGACCGGCTGCGGATTACACCGGGCCGGATGACCGGGCGTATGTACCGATAGACCAACGCTGATTTTCTTTTCGGAATAAAAAAACCCCGCCGGTTGGCGGGGTTTTTTGTGCCTTAGATTTAAGCTTAGGGTTGGTTGAGGTGGTCCCCAGTGTTGTTATTGCCCTTATGGAATCAGGGCGTACTTTTGAAAGCGATTTAGTTGAATTGAGTCAATAGCAAATCACTTCTTTATCCGTACGATTCTAGCGCAAAATTAAACGTGCTGTAGCCAGTCTGAGATGAATGGTTTTGTACCATCTCTCTGAAGACTAGTTTTTTTCTTTAAAAGCCACATGATATGGCTCGAATTTCGAGTAAAATGTCGTTTCTCAAATCAACAAACAAGAGCTCAATCATGTCCCAGACCGGTGTTAAATCAGCAAGCAGGCCAGAACCTGATCAGGAACTGCAGGATATTGCAGATTTTGTTTGTTCTTACGCCGTCGACAGCGATGAAGCCTATGAAACGGCGCGATACTGTCTGATGGACAGTCTGGCTTGCTCGCTTCTGGCAATGAATTTTCCAGACTGCACGCGCTTGCTGGGGCCGTTGGTGCCAGGTGCGCAAATGCAGGGTGGGGCCCGAGTGCCAGGTACTGCTTATGAACTCGATCCTGCGCAAGCGGCGTTCAACCTCGGAACTTTGATTCGTTATCTGGATTTCAATGACACTTGGCTGGCGGCAGAGTGGGGGCACCCTTCCGATAACCTGGGATCAATTTTGCCGGTGGCTGATTACCTGTCACGGAAGAACCTGGCCGAAGGTGGAGAGCCTTTGAAAATGAAGCAGGTGCTGAATGCCATGATCCTGGCGCATGAGATTCAGGGCGTGCTGGCATTGGAAAACGCCTATAACAAGGCGGGACTCGACCATGTGCTTCTGGTGCGTGTTGCCTCCACTGCGGTTGTGACAAAAATGCTCGGTGGCAGTAGAGAAGAGGTCATTAACGCGGTTTCAAATGCCTGGATGGACGGCGGCGCGTTAAGAGCCTACCGGCATGCACCAAATACAGGCTCACGAAAAAGTTGGGCAGCAGGTGACGCGTGCCGGCGCGCCGTGACTTTGTCACTAATGGCGATGAGCGGTGAAATGGGCTATCCGTCGGTTTTAACTGCCGAGGGGTGGGGCTATTACGATGTGTTGTTTGATGGCAAGCCGTTCGCTTTTCAGCGGCCTTACGGTAGCTACGTTATGGAAAACATCTTGTTTAAAATATCTTTCCCTGCTGAGTTTCATGCCCAGACAGCAGTTGAATGCGCGATGCAGTTGCATCCACAGGTGGCGGGACGGATAGAAGATGTTGAACGAATTGTGATCGAGACCCAGGAAGCAGCAGTTCGCATCATTGATAAAACCGGACCTCTTGATAATTATGCAGACCGCGATCATTGCATCCAATACATGGTGGCAGTGCCGTTGATATTCGGTGAACTTAATGCGTCCAGTTATGCTGATGAGATCGCTGCGGACCCTCGAATCGATGCTTTAAGAAATCGGATGGAAGTGACGGAAAACGAGATGTTCACAACTGATTATTTTGATCCGAATAAAAGAGGTATCGGGAATGCCATTCAGATATTTTTCAAAGATGGAAGTAGCACGGAACGCGTCGAAATCAGTTACCCCATAGGGCACAGACGTAGACGTGATGAAGGAATTCCAGAGCTGGTGAAGAAATTCGAAGCCGCCCTGGCAGATCATTACCCGCCGGAACAGGCAGCTGCCATTCGCGCCGCTTGCGAGGTTCAGACTTCGCTGGAAAATATGACCGTTCCCAAATTCCTTGATATGTGGGTTACCGAAAGCTAGATCCATTCCCGTTGCATTCGCAAGGGTGTGTGGGAATCTGTTTGGATGACCGTCGAAAACAGGATGTTTTCGCCCGAGCGACACATGGATGTGCTTGAGCGTGTCCTCCGAACAGGTGCCGACGCGCCCT
>JBLHGQ010000021.1:0-31443 GCA_047614505.1 Rhodothermales bacterium
GCGATTTTGAATGAGGCAGCGCGAAGCGCAAGGAACCCGTAGGGCAGGGTATAGGATATACCCTGTAATCCCGAACTCTCCGCGAGCGGAGAGGGATAAAGTTTTGGAGAGGTGTCCGAGTGGCTTACAAATTCGCCGGGAGCGAATTTGAATGAGGCCTCGCAAAGCGAGGCGAACCCGAAGGGCAAGGGCAGGATGCCCGTAGTAACGAGCACGCTTGGAAAGCGTGTATACGTTAATAGCGTATCGAGGGTTCGACAAAATCGTCGGGAGCGATTTTGAATGAGGCAGCGCGAAGCGCAAGGAACCCGTAGGGCAGGGTATAGGATATACCCTGTAATCCCGAACTCTCCGCGAGCGGAGAGGGATAAAGTTTTGGAGAGGTGTCCGAGTGGCTTAAGGAGCACGCTTGGAAAGCGTGTATACGTTAATAGCGTATCGAGGGTTCGAATCCCTCTCTCTCCGCCAAATAAAAAACCCCGTATTTGCGGGGTTTTTGTTGACAAGATATTGACGGTACAAGGATAATGCGCGGCCTTCGCGCCCGTAGCTCAGCTGGATAGAGTACTCGGCTACGAACCGAGCGGTCGGGAGTTCGAATCTCTCCGGGCGCGCCAAATTAAAGTCAGACCCCGTCAGGGGGTCTGTCGTTAATTCGAAGGATAATATAGTTTTGAGAAGTACGTCGGGGCGTAGCGCAGCCTGGTAGCGCAACTGCTTTGGGAGCAGTGGGTCGGGAGTTCGAATCTCTCCGCCCCGACCAATTTCTTATTATCAGTTTGAGCGCCCGTAGCTCAACCGGATAGAGCATCAGCCTTCTAAGCTGAGGGTTGCAGGTTCGAGTCCTGCCGGGCGCGCCATAATTTTTATAGAGCGGTAAATGTGCTCTATCAGGTTGAGAATGCTCAACCGGCTCATAATGTGGATTGGGCATCAGCCTTCTAAGCTGAGGGTTGCAGGTTCGAGTCCTGCCGGGCGCGCCATTTGCTAGAATAAGTGAATGGAACAATCTTTAAAGAGCGAGTGAGCTACACTGAAGTTCAAACGCGTTTGAGAAAGTTAATGGTGGGCGTAGCTCAGTTGGTAGAGCACCGGATTGTGATTCCGGCGGTCGTGGGTTCGAGCCCCATCGTCCACCCCAAATTTGAAACGGCCGATCACAGCCGTTTCGATGGAAACGGGCCATTAGCTCAATTGGCAGAGCAGTTGACTCTTAATCAATTGGTTGTAGGTTCGAGTCCTACATGGCCCACCACTTCTCCCGAAAACTCGCGGTTTGAAGTGTTTTTTCGTTGTGTCTGAGCTGACTATGTCACGATTGTTGAATTATCCCGAACGCCTCTTCTTGCTAGTTGCTATTCCATTTGGATTGTTATTTACGTTCCTGACTCCGCCATTCGCGGGCGGGGATGAAAGTTTTCACTATCAACGTACCGCGGAGATCGCGTATCTTCAATTTCTCGACAAGCAGTCAGAGGTTCCTGCAGGAATTGTTAATTTTATTCAGTTTGGCAGAGCGTACTACCTGAATATTAATCAAGCTGACGATTTTTCAACAGAATATTCAACCCCTGCTGACATCCCGCTCGATGCGGAGCATATTGGCACATTGAATATGAATATTTTTACTGTCCACCATCCCGTGATGTACCTGCCGCAGGCAATTGTATTTCGTCTGGCTGCTGAGGCCGGGGTAAAACCATTTTTTTTGCTTTACATCTCCCGGCTTGCCGGGCTTGCAGCGGGAATAATGCTCGCCTGGTTCGCAATTCGCCTGATGCCAGCACACAGATACATGCTGACCGGCTTCGCTTTGCTACCAACTTGTGTGTTTATGCGCAGCTACCTCCACACCGATGCTATAAGCAATGGTGTAGCGTTTCTTTTCATCGCGTTGTCCATTAGGGCAATCACCAGAGTAGAGCCTATTACAGTCAAAGAGACTTTTACGCTTGCCGTAAGTGCTCTGCTAGTTGCCTCGTGTAAAGGTGCGTATCTACCGCTGGCATTACTGGTGTTTGCAATTCCTCGAATTAGATTTGGCTCACTCGAAAAAAAGCTAAAGGTTACCTGCACAATATTTGCAACTGCATTTATTGGCGGGTTCGGTTGGATGTATCTGGTTAAGACGTTCTTATTCACCGATTACAGCTATCACACCAATGGTGGGACCCCAATTCCTGATGAGCAGTTGGCGTTCATTCTAAGCAACCCATTTGGGTACCTGGAGGTAATCATAAATACGCTGATCTACACGCCATTTTTTCAGACGGTGCTCCAAGGATTGATCGCACAAATGGGACATGGCAACATCCTGCTGGGTGGCTGGGCGTATGTTGTGATATTTTTCCTGTTTGCCTGTGTTGCGGTGTTTGATGTTACTTCAATGGACGAAAGTTATTCAAAACCTGTGTACGTTTGGATTATTACCTTGTTTCTTATGTGCTTTGGCCTTGCACTTACCCTGTTATATATTCAATGGACAAGCGTGCAATGGCCAATAATCATTGGGTTTCATGGGCGCTACTTAATTCCGATCCTGCCTTTGTTGTTTTTATTCGCCAAACCGGCGAAAGAGGCGACTCAGGTCCTTGCAGGATTCTCGGTGATTGCGCTTGGGATGATCGGACTTTCAATCGCATCCTGGTCATTGCTAGCTGTCTTTTACCCATAGGGTTAAATAGATCCGATTCGACTAATGGATTGCTGAAGAATATCGGCGAACGGTGATAAGGTTACTCTTATGGAGTAATGAGAACAGTAGGAGCCAGAGGCACGTCAAAATAAGAGTTAATGGATGCATATTAGCCACCGCCGAATCGATCGGTAAATGCGAAGCTCCAAGAATCCATTGACGGGCATTTAATTTATATTGGAATTAACATAGAATGTCGCGCTTGCTGTCTGTGGACCGCAACAAAAATGAGTGAGGAAATATGCGACAATGTCGCAGATCCAGCAGTGGTGAGGCTTCCAGTGATCAAAGTTTATGGCTCCTGTTTAGTAGGGTCAGGTTTGAGATTTGGATGACCCACCATTAATCGCACGTGGACTAAAGATTCAAGCGGAATACTGCGAAAGTGGCGGAATTGGTAGACGCGCTGGCCTTAGGAGCCAGTGGGGCAACCCGTGGGAGTTCGAGTCTCCCCTTTCGCACCAACGACTCCACGTGCCAATGACGATGTACATAGAAAAGGTTTAAGTGATCCAATGGAAGTAACGGTAGAAAAATCCAGCGAACTCCGACGTACGTTGAAGGTAAAAGTGCCTTCTGAACAATTGCAGCAGAAAATTGATACACGCCTGAAAGAGTTGGCGAAACAGGTCAAATTAAAGGGTTTCAGGCCTGGAAAGATCCCGCACAAGGTGATGCTGCAACGGTATGGCAAGTCTGTTCAGCAGGAAGTAGTGTCTGCGCTTGTTCAATCCAGTTTAAGTGAAGCAATTGAACGCGAGTCGCTGAGGCCCGCTTCAAATCCGGTTTTGGAGAATCTACCGGAGCTTAAGGCCGGTAGTGATTTTGAATTTACTGCAAGTATTGAGGTTTATCCTGAATTCGGTTCAATTGATCCTGCGATGATCATTCTAAATCGTCCGGAATCAGGCGTTACTGAAGCCGATATTGATGAAATGCTTCAAACGCTGCGTGATCAGCGGAAAACCTGGAAGGAAATCGAAGGCAAGGCTTCAAAAGGGGATCAGGTTGCGCTTGAATATGTTGCCGAGACACCTGAAGGCCCAGTACCTGCTGATGGCCGTCAGCGCATATCTATCATTATTGGTGCGTCGGGTTTCAAAGATTTGGAAAAGGCCGTTTCTACGCTTACTGCAGGTGACTCAAAGAAGGCAAAACTCACATTTCCGGATGAATACGGTGATCCGCAGTTGGCTGGTAAAAAACTTAGTGTGGAACTTGAAGTGAAGCTGGTTCAGCAAGCCGAAGTCCCTGAAATTGATGAAGAGTTTATTCGTTCATTTGCCGTTGAAAGCGGAAAGATGGACGACCTTCGCTCTGAGGTAAGAGGCAATCTTGAACGTGAATTGGATCAAGCTACAAAGTCTTACCTCAAAACCCAACTGGTCGGTAATTTACTTGATTCCTATGCAAATACCGATGTGCCTCAGAGCATCGTCGATCAGGAAGCGAATAACCTGCGCAACCGGGCAGCACAGGCACAAAAAGTGGAACCAGATACAATGCAGCTTGAACCGTTTATGGATTCTGCAATCAAACGTGTTCGAAGTGGACTATTGTTGGCTGATTTGGCCCGCCAAAATCATATAATGATTGATGGCGCGAGGGTTCGAGCTGCAATTGAAACGGTTGCTGAAACTTACGAACAACCTTTGGAAGTTGTGCAAATGTATTACAGCAATAAGCAATTGCTGGATTCAGTAGAGAATATTGTACTTGAGGAACAGGTTGTTGACTGGGTTGTCGAAAACGCTAAAGTCAGCGATGTGAAAATGAGTTTTAAAGAAGTGATAAGCGCTGCTGCAGCAGCAGGACAAGAATTATGAATCTGGTACCAATGGTTGTAGAGCAAACTGCCCGGGGCGAGCGAGCTTATGACATTTATTCGAGATTGCTCAAAGAGCGTGTCATTTTCATCGTTGGTGGAATTGAAGATCAAACCGCAAATTTGGTTGTGGCTCAGCTGCTTTATTTAGAGTCAGAAAACCCGGATAAAGACATCAATCTTTATATCAATAGCCCAGGTGGCGTCGTCACTGCCGGCATGGCGATTTATGACACCATGCAATACATACGCCCTGATATCAGCACTATGTGCCTGGGCCAGGCGGCGAGTATGGGTGCGGTCCTGTTGGCAGCTGGGGCTAAAGGTAAGCGGTTCTGCTTGCCACATTCAAAAGTCATGATCCATCAACCGCTAGGTGGTTATCAGGGTCAGGCTTCGGATATTGATATTCATGCACGGGAAATTTTGAAAACCCGCGAACAGTTAAATCAAATTCTTGCAAACCATACCGGTCAATCCATCAAGACCATAGCCAAAGATACAGAAAGGGATAACTTTATGAATCCTGCCGAGGCTCTGGAGTTCGGGATTATTGATGAGATACTTGACAGCAGGAAGGGCGGCAAGGACAATTAAAAAGAGTAGAATTTTCATTGGGATAACGGACAAAGCGAAATGAGCGATCAAGAACAGAAAAGCTCTGACGGCAAGATCCTTTATTGCTCGTTCTGTGGCAAGAGCCAGCACGAAGTTCGCAAGCTAATTGCGGGCCCGAGTGTTTATATCTGTGACGAGTGTGTTGAGCTGTGCAATGACATCATTCGCGAAGAGCTTCAAGAAGCAGGCGTTAGCGAACGGGACAAGCTTCCCAACCCCAAAGAAATTCACGCTTTTCTGGACGATTTTGTTATTGGCCAGGAGCATGCCAAGAAAGTTCTCGCTGTCGCGGTTTATAACCACTACAAACGGCTTGAACCAAGCAAGCTCGAGGATGAAATTGAGTTATCCAAAAGCAATATTCTTCTGATTGGGCCTACCGGTTCCGGTAAAACACTGCTGGCTGAAACTTTGGCCCGCATGCTAAATGTTCCATTCACCATTGCAGATGCCACAACGCTAACTGAAGCAGGTTATGTAGGTGAAGATGTTGAAAACATTATTCAAAAATTGTTGCAAAAATGTGACTACGATGTCGAAAAAGCTCAAACCGGTATCGTTTACATAGACGAAATCGATAAAGTTTCCCGCAAGGCTGAAAACCCTTCTATTACACGTGACGTTTCTGGCGAGGGTGTGCAGCAGGCTTTACTTAAATTGATTGAAGGCACGATAGCGTCGGTGCCACCTCAGGGTGGACGCAAACATCCGCAACAGGAGTTCCTGCAGGTCGACACCAGCCAGATTTTGTTTATCTGTGGCGGTGCATTCGCCGGCCTTGAAAAAGTGATTCAGGCACGCTCAACATCCGCAGGCATTGGTTTTTCCGCTGACGTGAAAGGGTCCGAAGATCAGAAAAATATAGGTGAATTACTCCGTGATTGTGAGCCCGAAGATTTGGTTCGTTACGGATTAATACCTGAATTCGTTGGTAGGTTGCCGGTTGTTGCAACACTCGAAGAACTTGACGAGGTCGCGCTCGTGCGGATATTGGTAGAACCCAAAAATGCATTGATCAAGCAATATCGACAGTTATTCGCAATGGAAGACTGCGATCTGGATATCCGCGAAGAAGCATTGCATGCAATTGCGCGTAAAGCCATGGCCCGTAAAACCGGTGCACGCGGATTGCGCACCATCCTTGAAAGCGTACTGCTCAACAGCATGTATGAGTTACCGACGCTGGAGAATGTTTCGAAAGTAGTGGTCGATGAATCAGTAATAGAAAGCGGTGCTGAACCGTTGATCCTTTACGAAAACACCAAGCAATCAATTGCGGCTAGCGAGTAGTTATTCCAAATATTTTTCTTCGACGTGTTTTGTGCACAGCTTGAAATATCTGCGAGCGCTCCAATATTCATAATTGAACCGATCAGCAACAAATGTAATTTGCCTGCTGGCATCCTGAATATAGAGATCCCAAATGTCTGAAACTCCAGAAAGCAGCCCTTTAACATCATCTGAACCTGTACCTACTCCGGTCTTGTCATTGCGTGACGTGGTGGTATATCCCTACATGGTTATTCCACTGTTCGTAGGGCGAGAACGGTCAATTCTTGCTCTTGACCAGGCAATGAATGTCGACAAGCGAATTGTTCTGCTTACTCAACGTAGCGCAGATGTTGATGTCCCGGAGACAGATGATCTCTATGAAGTCGGTACGCTAGCCACCGTCCTTCAGCTCTTAAAACTACCAGATGGTACAACCAAAGTGCTGGTTGAAGGTGGCGATCGGGTTCGGATTACATCCTATACCGAAAACAAGAAATTTTTCGAAGCGCACTGGGAAATGCTGGATGATTCAGTTGAAGTGGGAGATAAGGAACAGGAAGTGATGATGCGTTCACTGGTTTCCTTATTTGAACAGTATGTGAAACTCAACCGTAAGATTCCGCCTGAATTATTGACCACACTGGCTGGTATTGATGACCCGAGCCGGCTGGCCGATACCGTTGCAGCACATTTATCCATAGCCCTGGATGAAAAACAGGATCTGTTGGAAATGGGCAGTGCGAGTGAACGTATGGAGCACCTGATGCGAATGGTTGAAGGTGAAATGGAAGTGCTGCAGTTGGAAAAACGCATTCGTGGGCGGGTTAAAAACCAAATGGAAAAAAGCCAGCGCGAGTACTACCTGAATGAGCAAATGAAAGCCATTCAAAAAGAACTGGGTGATATGGATGATGCGCCCAATGATATTGACGACCTCGCCCAGAAAATTGAAGAGGCGGGTATGAGTAAGGAAGCGAAGAAGAAAAGCAACTCCGAGCTTAATAAATTGAAAATGATGTCCCCAATGTCCGCAGAAGCCACTGTGGTGCGAAACTACATTGATTGGATACTCAGCGTGCCCTGGAAGAAGCGCAGCCGCATACGTAAACAGCTGGACCAGGCGGCAGCCATTCTAGAGGCTGATCACTACGGCCTTGAGAAAGTCAAAGAACGCATTCTTGAATACCTGGCCGTACAGCAACGTGTAAAAAAAATGAAAGGCCCGATTTTGTGCCTGGTTGGGCCGCCAGGCGTGGGTAAAACCAGTCTGGGTCGGTCAATCGCCCGGGCAACCGGTCGTAAATTTGTGCGTATGTCGTTGGGTGGTGTACGCGATGAGGCTGAAATTCGGGGCCACCGCCGTACCTATATTGGCTCCATGCCTGGGCGAGTTCTTCAAAATATGGCCAAGGTCGGGAAGAAGAATCCTTTGTTTATGCTTGATGAGCTGGACAAGATGTCAATGGATTTTCGGGGAGATCCGTCGTCTGCATTGCTTGAAGTATTGGATCCGGAGCAAAACCATACTTTCAATGACCATTATTTGGAGGTCGACTTTGACCTTTCAGATGTCATGTTTATTGCAACTGCCAATTCCCTGAATATTCCCGGTCCCTTGTTGGACAGGATGGAAGTGATTCGTATTCCGGGCTACACCGAAGACGAGAAGCTGAATATTGCGAAGCGTTATTTGTTACCAAAACAAATGGAAGGACATGGCTTGAAGGGCGATGAAATTCAGGTCAGCGACCAGGTTTTAATCGATATCATCCGTTACTACACGCGTGAATCAGGGGTCAGAAACCTGGAGCGCGAAATCGCAAAGGTCTGCCGCAAAGTGGTTAAGCGTCTGGCGCTGGAGTCCGGTCGTGACAGCGTTACCGTAACCGCCAGAAATCTGGACACTCTGTTAGGCGTGCGACAGTTTCATTACGGTATTGCTGATGTGAAGAATGAGATAGGGCAGGTTACTGGTCTTGCCTGGACTCAGGTAGGTGGAGAATTGCTCAAGATTGAAGCGACTCTGATGCCCGGAAAGGGCAGGTTGATACATACAGGCCACCTTGGTGATGTCATGAAAGAATCCATTCAAGCTGCGATGACCGTGGTGCGAAGCAGAGCGGCAGATCTGGGTCTTGACTCTGACTTTCATGAGAAAATGGATGCCCACGTACATGTGCCAGAGGGAGCTACTCCCAAAGACGGTCCGAGTGCCGGTGTGGCCATGTGTACTTCCCTGGTTTCAGCATTAACCAAAATTCCTGTTCGCGCGGATGTCGCTATGACCGGCGAAATCACCTTGCTTGGAACTGTTTTACCAATTGGTGGCTTGAAAGAAAAATTGCTGGCAGCCCATCGAGGGGGAATGAAAATTGTGATCATTCCGCAGGATAATGAAAAAGATTTAGTGGAAATCCCCAAAAATATCGTAAAAAAACTCGATATCCGACCCGTTTCGGTGATTGAAGAAGTGCTGGCAATTGCGCTTACTGAGATGCCAGTACCTGTGATTCATCCGGTTGAGGCGGAAAATGCCAAGGCAACTGAAGCTGAAACCGCTGCCAGAACGCACTAGTTTGCTTATTTGATCATTATTTTTTTTGATTTTAAAAATGCTAGTTACCTAACAAATGAGAAGCTTGGCGAGACTATTTAATGGATTACTTCCTTATACGGGATGAATTCTGTTGCGCCCAAGGTAATGCCTGTATTACCATGCTCACTCGGCTTGCAGGCCTTTATTTGTAAGGCCTTCCGGAGCCTCTTGGCAAATCCGGAAACGGTAAAAACTAGTTGACAATATACGTTCGTCGTGATTCTGACCGGCAAGTCCCACCTAAAACCTGACTGATTTAAAAATGGAGTGTTAAGAATGAATAAATCTGACCTAATCGATTCAATTGCCGCCTCTGCCAGTTTGTCCAAAGCTGACGCTGGTCGCGCCCTTGATGCATTTACTTCCAATATTGCCGGTGCCCTGCAGGCGGGTCAGTCAGTGTCGCTGGTAGGTTTTGGAACTTTTGCTGTTAAGCACCGCGCTGCTCGTGCAGGCCGGAACCCGCGTACTGGTGAAACGATCCAGATTAAAGCATCCAATAACCCGTCATTCAAGGCTGGTAAAGCTCTAAAGGATGCCGTAAACTAGCCCGCCTTTTCGGGGGTGCTTAGCTCAGTTGGGAGAGCATCGCCCTTACAAGGCGAGGGTCGGCGGTTCGAGCCCGTCAGCACCCACCAAGTTACTGGGAGTGGTAGTTCAGTTGGTTAGAATATCGGCCTGTCACGCCGAGGGTCGCGGGTTCGAGTCCCGTCCACTCCGCCAGTTTAAAGTTAAGGGCGCCATTAAGGCGCCCTTTTCCTTATATTCGGTTTATTAATGTGAGCGTCTGAATTTATGGTTCTGCAAGCAATTCGTGAAAGACTTACTGGTGTTCTTGCCTTTGCTATTCTTGGCATCCTTGTGGTTCCTTTTGCACTGGTTGGTGTCAATAGTTATTTCACTACCGGTGCCGAGAATCTAGTAGCCCGCATTAACGAAAAAGACATTACGGTTAATGATTTTACGCAAAGCTATACGGAATACCGACGACGCATGCAGGCCAGAATGGGAGCAGCATTCGACCCTGAGGAATTTGACACGTTGGTGGCTAAAAGAGAGCATCTCGATGCTTTGATAGATGAGGAAATTCTCAACCAGGCTGCGGCCAACATGAATCTGGATATTGACGACGAGAGACTTGCTCAGCAAATTCGCGATATTCCAGGATTTCAACTCGATGGTGTATTTAGCCCCGATGTATATCAGGCCCGATTGACTTCACAGCAGATGACCGTCAAGCAATTTGAGCGGCAAATCAGGGCGCAATTTATTTTGAGCCAGCTACCTCAAAATTTGCTATCAAGCAGCATCACAACCGAATCCGAGCTGGCTCAGTTTGTAAGTCTGTTGGATGAAAAACGTAGTTTTAATTCCATACTCGTAAGGCCACTGATCGAGGAAACCCCAGCCGAATATGATGCTGCGGAAATTCAAAAATATTATGACGAGAACCAATCTGTATTCGAATCAGTGGAAATGGTGGTTCTCGAATACCTTGAACTAAATGCACTGGAACTCCCTGCAGGAACCGAACCGGATGAAGAATTCTTATTGTCCCGTTTCGAGGATCAGAAGGGACGCTTTATCAGTCCAGAGCAGCGTCTTGTTTCACACATTCTGATAGAAGTGAGCGGCAATGAAGATGAAGCTGTCATTACTACAGCAAAACAGGAAGCACAGGATGTTTCGGATCGTGCCAGAGCGGGTGAAGAATTTTCGGCTTTAGCTTTGGAGTATTCCGATGACATTGGTTCATCAGAGACTGGCGGTGATCTTGGCTGGTTGGAACCGGACGTCATGTCAGATACTTTCGAAGAGGCAATGTACCTTTTGTCTACCGAGAACCCGATTTCAGATCCTGTGCAAACCGGCTTCGGTTGGCATGTGATTCAGCTTAGGGATATTCGGCCTTCATCGGGAATGAGCTTTGATGAAGCCAGAGAAACCCTGGCTCGTGAGCACCAGGAAGAAGAGGCAGAAAGAGAATTCATACACCAGGCTGACTTGCTGGTTGACATGATTTATGAAGATCCAACCACTTTGGAAGGAGCAGCGCTTGATCTTGGGCTTGAGATTCAACAGACAGAACCCTTCGGCCGCTTTGGCGGTGATGGAATCGCTGCAAACCCCGATATCATACGAGCGGCCTTTTCTGAATTGGTACTGTTACAGGGTTCTGTCAGTGACCCTATTGATCTGGCGAATAATCACCTTGTCATGATCAAAGTGAAGGAACATCTGCCAGTATCTGTTCAGCCATTGGAGGATGTTCGCGATCAAATTATTGCTGAAATCAGAAAAAGCCGTGCTTTGGCTGATGCCAGGGCTAAAGCAGATAGCATGCTTGCTGTATTGCTGGAAGAAGGTCTCAGCCTGGATGAGGCAGCCGAACAACGTGGTTATGAAGTTCAGCTCGTAGAAGCTGCCGGCCGAAATAGCTTTGTCCCCGACCCCAGTGTTGTACAAGCCGTATTCAGGCTCGAGGCCCCGGCGCAGGGTGAGACATTGTCAACGGTTGTGGATGCCCAGGAAGGATATGCACTGGTCGTGCTGAATTCTGTTGTGCCAGGAAGCCTTCAGGAAGGGGCTCTGATCAATGAACAACAGTATCGCCGCCAGATTGCGAATTCTGCAGCAAGTATTGAATTCACCGGGCTGGTAAAGATATTGCGTGATGAAGCTGAAATTGATATTTATGAAGAGCGTCTATAACCGCTAAGCTGAAAAAGTTTGTTTTCAGTGCTGGTCGCCGGACAATGCAGCCATTCCCAATATGCTATAACCGGAATCGACGTAAGTAATCTCGCCTGTTACACCAGATGCAAGATCCGAACACAGAAACGCTGCGACATTTCCAACTTCCCCAATAGTGACATTTCGCCTCATCGGAGAGGTTGCTTCCACATGTTCCAACATGGCACGCAAGCGCGAAATACCGGCGGCGGCCAGAGTCTTGATTGGCCCTGCTGAGACAGCATTTACACGGTGACCATGCGGTCCGAGACTTTGTGCCATATATCGAACATTAGCCTCAAGACTGGCCTTTGCCAGGCCCATAACGTTGTAGCTGGGCATAGAGCGCACAGCACCCATGTAAGTTAATGTAAGCAGGGCACCATTACGACCTGCCATCATTGGACGTCCAGCCTTGGCCAGTGCTGCAAAACTGTAGGAACTGATGTCATGTGCGATTCTAAAACCTTCACGGGTAACAGCATCAAGGTAATCACCTTCCAATTGCTCTCTGGGAGCAAAACCCACCGAATGCACGATGATGTCCAAACCATCCCATACTTTTGAGAGTTGTGCGAAAACGTCATCAATCTGCTCATCAAATGCGACATCGCAGGGTATTACAATCTGCGAGCCACATTGCTGCGCAATTTTGTCGACGCGCGACTTTAGTTTTTCGTTTTGATATGTAAAAGCCAATTCAGCGCCCTGTTCAAACATTGCATTGGCGATTCCCCAGGCAATTGAGCGGGGGCTTGCTACACCTACAATTAAAGCGCGTTTACCTTTCAGAAATCCCATGGTTTGATCTCGCTTTCGGACAGAGGAGAATTATAAAGTAATTGCCTGGTCAGGTGAGCGGAGATTCACCGGATTTTACGGTCGTATTCAAGTCTTTGCGCTGCACCATGCTCAATTACCTGATAACCGTCAAACGCCAGTACGCCATTAACCCAGGTGGATGCAATTCGACTTCTGAAAGTACGGCCCTCAAAGGGTGACCATCCGCAACGCGAAAGTACCCTTTGTGAAGTAACAGGAGTTGACGCATTAAGGTCCACCAGTACCAGATCTGCAGCGTAACCTTCACGCAAAAATCCCCGGTCTTTCACAGCAAATCTGATGGCAGGATTATGTGCCATAAACTGCACCAGTTCAGTTAGCTCAAAATGTCCATCGTGAAGCAACTCAAGAGAAGCGAGTAATACATCTTGTACCAGTGGTAAACCGGCCGGGGCGGTGAGGTAGTCGGTGTTCGCTTTCTCCTCCAGTGTATGTGGCGCATGATCGGTGGCGATGATATCCAGTCGACCATTACTTAAGCCGTCGATTAATGCAGCCCGGTCCTGCGCACTTTTAACCGCCGGATTACATTTAATCCGGTTTCCGTGAATAGCATAGTCTTCATCGCTGAAGTGCAGGAAATGAACGCAGGTTTCAGCAGTGATGGATTTGTTATCAACAGGACCAGCCTCAAACAATTCGAGTTCAGCACCAGTGGAAACATGCAATACATGGAGTTGTGCACCATATTCCCTGGCCAAACCAACGGCAATTCGCGTGGAGGCAATACATGTCTCTGTGTTACGGATATTGGCATGTTCAGTAACCGGAATTTTATTGTTAAATCGCTTCATGGCTTTGGCGATGTTGGCATTTATCATTGGAGTGGATTCACAATGGGTGGCGATTACTACCGGTGAATCCCTGAAAATACCTGCCAGTGTCTGCTCATTGTCTACCAGCATGTTGCCGGTTGATGAGCCCATGAATACTTTCACCCCGCAAACCATTGAAGGGTCTAACGACCTGATTGCCTCAATATTATCGTTAGTAGCACCAAAGTAAAAACCGTAATTCGCCGAAGCATTTTTCGCCGCAATTGCATGTTTCTTTGCCAGTTCGTCATTGTTGGTCGTAGGTGGCCTGGTATTGGGCATATCCATGAAGCTGGTTACGCCACCAGCAATCGCAGCACGTGACTCAGTGTAAATATTTCCCTTGTGGGTTAATCCGGGTTCGCGAAAATGAACCTGATCATCAATTACGCCGGGCAGCAGGTGTTTGCCGGCCGCATCTACGACATGCGCGCCTTCAGGACAGGAAATATCCGTGTCAATGCGTTCAATTCTGCCCTTGGATACCAAAAGGTCCTGTTCACTGACCTTGCCTTCATTGATCAAAGTTGCATTACGAAAAAGAATAGTGGAATTCATTAATTTCCCGAGCTTAGAAGAGGGGGGTAAATAGCCATGTCTAATTGTAGCCTGTAGCTGAATGCGGAGGTAGACGGTTGAGGGCTTCAGGGCACCGGGTCGTAACCTCCTTCACAAAAGGGATGGCACCGCAGGATTCTTTTGATTCCCATCACACTGCCACGCCATGCACCATGTCGATTTATTGCTTCACTGGTGAAATGAGAACAGCTCGGTGTAAACCGGCATTGACGGCCAAAAATGGGGCTTAACAGTAGTTGATAAGCACGAATCAGAAACTGCAGGAACTTCTGCACGGTCAATTATGTCTCACACTTGAAAAATTGGATTCAAAAAAGCTTGCTGTAGACCCTCAGTTCGGATATAACACTCCATCTTTGAATACCGTTGAATTGACTGTTTTAGGTAAAATATCATGATATTCAATAGCTTAAATTAAACATGTGAATAATACAAGGAGTTCAATAGCTGTCATGTCATCTGTTCGCGTTGAATTAAAGAAAGGCTATGCGCCTAAAAAGAATGAAGAATATATGTCTGCTGAGCAGCAAGAGTATTTTCGTATTAAACTTTTGCACTGGCGTGAGGAATTGGTTGAAGAGTCCCGCGAAACCATCAGCAACTTGCGTGATGAGGTGCGAGACGTTGGAGACGAGGCCGAAAGAGCCACCCGGGAAACTGAAAATAGCCTGGAACTGCGTACACGTGACCGCTATCGTAAATTGATCAACAAGATTGATAAAGCCTTAATTCGCCTGGATGACCGCGAGTACGGATATTGCGAGGAAACCGGTGAAGAGATTGGTTTAGCACGTCTGGAAGCCCGGCCAATTGCGACCTTATGTCTGGACGCTCAGGAACGTTGGGAAATGCGACAGAAACAAATGGGCGACTCGCGCTAACGCTTAAGCAGCCAGCATACTGGCTGCTGCATTCCTGACAGCATTGAGCATTGCGTGAAGGCCATTGGACCGCGTTGCTGACAGATGGTCGCTCAAGCCCACTTCGCGCACAAAGCTGGCATCGCAAGCCAATACATCTTCAGCGCTGGCACCTGAATAAACTCTGATTATCAATGCAATCAAACCAGACACTATTGCTGCATCACTATTTGCCCTGAGTGTCATTTGCGCTGAGTCACCACCGATAATTAACCAGACCCTGGACTGGCAACCATCCAGCAGGTTCTGGTCTACCATTTCATCCGCTGTCAATTCCGGCAGCTTGCGGCCCAGATCAATCAGGTATTGGTATCGATCCATCCAGTCCGGGAAAAGATCGAATTCATTGACAATTTCGCGCTGGACAGCTACGGGGTCATGCATAGGGTAATGTGATCATTTTCCGCGACGCCAACGTGTACCGCCGGATCCGTCTTCCAGAATGATTCCCATCTCACTGAGTTGGTCACGCTTTTTGTCTGCCAGGACAAAGTCCCGTGCTGCTCGTGCTTGCTCACGCTCGGTGATTAATCGTTCAACCAGTTCGTCATCATCGCTTGATTCATTTGTGAACCAGTCATGCGGATCCTGTTGTAGAAGTCCTATTAATTTTCCGTTGGCGAGCAATTCGCCAGCGAGCTGTTGAATTTCCTCTTTTTGTTTAGCAGTTGCCAAAGCCCTGCAAAGAGTATTGAGCACTGCCAGAGCTTCCGGAGTATTAATATCGTCATTCAGGGCATGCATAAAACTATTGCCAGGTTGATCAGCAATTACAAATGGACCGGCTTTTTCAGCTGCGTTTCGTAGCACTGCATACATACGGTCAAGCGTTCTCTGTGAGCGCTCGAGCCCCTGATCGGACCAGTCCAAAGGTTGACGATAGTGTGCGCTGAGCAACTGATACCTGAGCACTTCACCCCTGTGGTGTTTTAAAAGTTCATTGACGGTCAGTATATTTCCCAGTGATTTTGACATCTTACGACGATCAAAAGTCAGGAAACCATTGTGTAGCCAGACGCGGGCGAATGGCTGGCCATTGTGCGAGCAAACGCTTTGTGCGATTTCGTTTTCGTGATGCGGGAATACCAGATCCTGGCCGCCGGCATGAATATCTATGACCTTCCCCAGATGTTTCTCTGCCATTGCAGAGCATTCTATGTGCCAACCGGGTCGTCCCCATCCCCATGGGCTGTCCCAGCCAGGCTGTGGCTCTACAGATGGCTTCCATAGTACGAAATCACCCGGGTGTTGTTTATAAGGTGCGACCTCAACCCTTGAACCAGCCACCATGTCCTCAAGGTCGCGACCTGATAACGCTCCATATTCAGCAAAAGAAAGGATGTTGAATAGAACATGTCCATCCGCCTCGTAAGCATGCCCTGATTCGATCAGGCGGCTAATCATGGAAATCATTTCTGCGATATGTTCTGTGGCACGTGGCTCAACACTTGGCTGGGACGTTCCAAGGGCAGCCATATCTTCGTGATATGCCCTGGTGAAACGCTTCGTTATCACTTCAATTGCTACACCTTCTGCAACGGCAGCAGCATTAATTTTGTCTTCAACATCTGTGATGTTTCGAGCGTATATAACTTGCGGATAGGTGCGTTGAAGTACCTTGTGCAGCAGATCAAAAATCACTGCCGGGCGGGCGTTACCAATGTGCGCATAGCTATATACGGTAGGCCCGCATGCGTACATAGTTACCCGTTCCGGATCGAGTGGTTCAAATAATTCTTTTTGACGCGTAAGCGTGTTGTAAAGTCGGATCGTCATGATATGAACATAGTACCAATATCTTCAGCTTCAAAGTGCTGATATGGTAATCAATTTGAGGGACGAATTTATGAAAGATCGACGAATCATAACTGATGGCTATTCATCGCATATTTCACAATGCCAACAGCGATGGGAATCGGCGCTGGAAGCTGAAGGTTTTGATTCGGTGGTAATTCACGCAGGCAGTCAGATCATCAGCTTTCTGGACGACTATCACTATGCGTTTCGACCCAATCCACATTTCTTGCAGTGGCTGCCACTCACGCATCATCATGACAGTGTTCTTCATTTCAGGTCAGGTCACAAACCAAAGCTTTTTTATTATCAACCGGATGATTATTGGTATACGCCACCCAGCGACCCGGAATCCTGGTGGGCGGATCATTTTGACGTGCAGTCAGTTCGAGATACTACTACCTGGATGGAGACGCGTTTTGATCAGCGGACTGCATTTATTGGCGACGCGCCTGATATTGTGAAATGTGCCTCTGAAAAACAACTAAATCCAAACAGGCTGGTGAACAGAATTCACCTGGATCGCACACAAAAAACCGCTTATGAACTTGCATGCATCACTGAAGCAAACCGGATTGCTGCGTTTTCGCATGTGGCAGCTGAAGATGCATTTCGTGAGGGTTGCAGTGAATATCAGATTCATCAACGTTACTGTCAGGCTGCTGGCACACTTGATCATGAATTACCGTATGGAAACATCGTCGCCCTCAATACCCATGGTGCAATTCTTCATTACCAGGGACGTGAGCACCGGTCCCCGGACCAGAGTCTTTCGTTCCTGATTGATGCCGGTGCAACACAACAGGGGTATTGCTCGGATATCACAAGAACTTATGCAGCCGGGGAAAGTGAATTTGGCGAACTGATAGTCGCAATGGATAACATGCAGCAGGAGCTTTGCAGGTCGATGCGAGCTGGAGTGGACTACCGTGACCTGCATCTCAGTACGCATTTGCAGATTGCCGAAATTCTGGAACAGAGCAGGGTGATCAATATATCGGCACAGAGTGCTGTTGAAAGCGGTCTTAGTAGTGTTTTTTACCCGCATGGTCTTGGTCATTTTCTTGGTTTGCAAACGCATGATGTTGCCGGTTTGATTGCCGATGAGAATGGGACGCCAATCCCGAGGCCCGAGGGCCATCCTTTTTTACGGCTTACACGTGTTTTGGAGCCAGGAAATGTGCTGACAGTTGAGCCCGGCCTTTATTTTGTAGACAGCCTGTTGGATAAATGGAAATCAGGAAAGTATGCAGATGCCATTAACTGGGGCAGGGTTGAAGAGCTACGGCCCTATGGTGGTATCAGGGTTGAAGATAATGTGGTTGTTACTGATGGTGAACCATTGAATCTGAGCCGGGCTGCATTTGCAGAGCTCAGTCATCACTGAGGCCAAGTCCTTTTAATTGGTCTGTAGGCATCTCGCCTGCCGGCCCGTGATTCCATATGTTGGAATGATTTGCAAAATGGGACTGTTTGTCCGGGCTGGCGAGCGCCTTGACAGCCTGCATGATGCCGGCATCTTTGACTGCATTATTGACGTACTGGTCCAGCTCGGAAATATAAGGGCTGCCAATTACTTTCCGCATAACCTTATTTGCTGCACTGAGGTCATCAGGAAAAAGGTACTTGCCCGTTTGCAATTGATAATGATCTGAAACTGCTTGAAGAGAAGAAAGCGAGCAATAGGCATCATCAAGCAATCCAATTACGCCAAGATGATCCGGTATTACATCCAGGTCCAATGACCAGTATGAGCGCACCATTTCAAGAATCCTTTCCATTTCTGCATCGAGCCCGACATTGGCAGCCGCAGTAATTGCCACTTTCAGCATGTAAGGCACCTGTTCAACATAGCCGAGCACAAACTGCGAACCGCGGTCTAACTCTGACTGGTCAGGTGTAATGCCGTTGCGCTCAGATATCACTGCCAACAGGTCCTGAAGATCCTGCTCAGCGTGTTCATCCCTGCAATGCAGAGCAATCAGCGATTCAATTTCTGAGGTTTCCATCGACCCTGACTTTCCCTTGTTGAATGATATTCTAACAAAGCGCGCCACTTATAGTAGTTTGCACTAACAAATAAACGAATTTCCTGTGATAGTATGCGCGCCATTCCTGGAGAGTCATTGCCTTGTTATTTTTATCCCTGTTAGCGCTTTTTGTCGGTCCACTCTTGTATCACCGGATGCAACGCGGCGGATTGATTGCCAAAGCGCTTGACCGCAGCATCGTGATCGCAATGGTCATTGTTGTATTTTTTCTTTTGGTTCCGGAGGCGTTTGAAGGCCTTGGGTGGATTGCCCTGCTACTGATCGCGGCGGGCTATCTTCTGCCAGGCGCACTTGAGACGGTGGTGAGAAAGTCCGCACATACTTTCCACCTTATTTCCATGTTACTGGCACTTGTCGGTTTTGCATTACACGCAATGCTCGACGGGGCAGGGCTTGCCGGCAGCTCATTACAGTCCTCAGGCAATCTTGCACTGGTTATCGTTCTCCATCGTCTCGGCGCCGGGCTGGTTATCTGGTTGATTGTGCAGCCGGCATTTGGCTACAAGGTTGCGCTGACGACGCTGACGATGATCGCCCTGGTGACGGTTGTCGGTTTTTACCTTTCTGAGCAAATGCTTCCGTTCGCGAACCAGGATTCCACCCTGATTATTCAGTCATTAATTATTGGAACGATCATGCACAGCCTGGTGCATCGTGGGCATGTAACTAAGGCAGATTAAAATTAGCCCGGGATTTTCATTTTAAATTGGTCGGGATGAGAGGAATCGAACCTCTGACCTCTGCCTCCCGAAGGCAGCGCTCTACCAGGCTGAGCTACACCCCGCAGTAAGGCCATTAATACTATAGATATGCTCCGGCCATTAAAAGCAGTCAGAATAATGTGGCTTGTTAAGCTACGGAGGCTAATGTACGATAATCTTCGTGTGAATACGTAACGGTCAGGCGTGACTTTTGGTAGATAAATTTAACGAGGAGTTTTTATAACATGGTAAGCAAAAGAGGGCACTTACCCCAACCAACAAAAACAGAACTAAATATCCTCAGAATTCTGTGGGTCAATGGAGAATGCACAGTTCGTGAGGTACATGAAGCGCTGAACAAGGAAGAAGCAAGTGGTTATACAACAGCTTTGAAAATGCTACAGGTGATGCATCAAAAAGGTCTGGTGAGACGTGACGATTCGCAACGTGCACATGTGTACGTGGCCTCGGTCAGTAAAGTGGAGACTCAATCTACATTTTTATCGGACATGGTTAACCGTCTATTTGATGGGTCAACTTCACAAATGGTGCTGCAGGCTCTGGGTAACTCCCCCAAGGCTGACGAAGCACAGTTGGAGAAAATTCAGGCCTTGTTGTCTGAGATTGAGGATAAGTAGAAATGTCATTATTCCCGCAAATTCAAGAACTGGTTAATGCACTTGGGTGGACTTTGATTCACTTCCTCTGGCAGGGACTCTGTATTGTATTTGTGTATTGGCTTGTGTGTCGTTTAACGCGGCCTGGAAATGCTTTGATTCGTTACTGGGCCGGGATGCTTTCATTCCTATTCATTGCCATCGTTCCGCTTGCAACGTTCGGTATTTACTGGAATCCGGAATCCGGAGCGGCAGTGACGGCTGCAATTGCAACACCCCTTGTTCCCGTAAGCGCAGACTTGAGTTTTTCACTCATTCAACTATTGCGGGCGGGAATGGAACCTGCACTGCCATTTGTCGTGATGCTATGGGCAATCGGCGTAATGGTATTGTCCGCGCGGGCTTTTCTCGGTTGGATCGGTGCCAATCGATTGGTTCGGCTCGACACCTCGGCCGTCAGCGGATCCTTGCAGAACCTGTTTCAGAACCTGATGTTGCGTCTTGGGATAAAGCAGATAGTTCGTGTCCTGCAATCTTCAAAAGTGACTGTACCCACGGTGGTCGGCTGGCTCAAGCCTGTGATTCTTTTACCGATCGCGGTGATCAATCGCCTTCCCGAAGATCAACTTGAAATGGTTATTGCTCATGAATTAGGGCACATCCGTCGTTATGACTATTTATTTAACCTGCTCCAGGTTGTCCTCGAAACTCTGTTTTTCTATCATCCGGCAATTCGTTGGATGTCGAATCAAGTCAGGCAGGAACGCGAGCATTGCTGCGACGATCTGGTAATTGCCCAATGTGAAAAACCGGTCCTGTATGCTCGTGCATTGGCAAATCTTGAAATCATGCGGGATGAACCTGTACCTGTTTTGTTGATGGCGGCAACCGGGGGCGATTTGGTCAAGAGGTTGCGCCGAATCGTACATCACGAATTACCGGGTAACCAATCCGGTTTTGCGCAACTCGCCGTGATGGTTGGAGTTGCAACTCTGGTTGGCTTGAGTGCCGGCCGTGGGCTGGATGTTGCTAACCTTTATACTGATGCAGAATCTTTCAGTAATAAAGTGACAAGTAATGTTGCCGATCCTCTAGTAGATTCACGCTCACAGTGGGTTAGGGGTCTTAGCGAATACTCAAGGCTTTCGGTGCAGACGAATCGTATCGAAGCGGAAAAAATCAAGGCTGATAGCCTGGCCGCATTGGCGGAGCTCCATAATTTGACCAAGGATAAGATTACGGGGTCTGTGGACGCAATTGCTTCAAAGCCAATGAAGATGAGTGAACCGGAAAGAAATGTAATTGTTGATACACAAATTGACTCATCGAAAATGTTGTTGGGTTTTGGCGCCAACAGTCAGGAAGAAGCGCTTATCGACGACATGTCCTTTTGGCTCGCAAGCAGTTCACTCCCCTCAAAAACACATTTTGAAGTAGATCAACGTATTACTAATCCTGAAGATAGCGTAAACGTGCAGTTTGAGATTCAAGCCCAAACCGTAGTTGCACCGGTTTATCCATTCAAAGCACGGCGTAAACAAATTGATGGTTTTGTGCGCCTGGAATTTTCCGTTGATCAGAAAGGCCACGCACGCGATATTAAAGTGGTAGAAGCACAGCCGCTTGAACTGTTTGAAAAATCAGCCATCAGCGCATTGGAAAAATGGGTATTCAAAGTAGATGAAAACCACTCTGAAAGTGTGCGTCTGTACCAGATATTTGATTTCGATATGGAAAAGGATAATCAGCAGGTTTCAAAACGTGACCGCAGGTGTGAAATTGCTGGCAGCAGAATATGTGGATTAAAGGTCTACAATTAAAAAGATTCAGTACTCAATTTATTCTTAATTACCTATAGCAACAATCAGTTAGATGACCTTCTTAGAAACAGTCTTTAGAGACTGAGTTTTTTTGTCTCATTTGTTAAGATTTCGTAATAATTACTTGCTACAATGCCGCGGTAATTACGTCATTTTGACATTCTTTCGGTTATTGAAAGCGGAGTAACAATATGTTTAAAACAAACCGAGTTTCACTTTCTTTTGTCGCATTAATCTTTTTTGCCCTGGCGCCTGTCGCAATTTTTGCTCAGGAAATTACTGGTTCTGTCCGTGGTACTGTAAGTGGACCGACCGGAGCACCTATTGCTGGTAGTTCAGTGACGGTGACCGATACCAGGACAGGTTCAAACCGTACCGTAACCACCACCGACACAGGCGCTTTCAGCGTTCGTGGATTGGTTGTTGGTGGGCCATATACCATTCGTGTGGATTCAGATGATTATCAGGGCACTGTGGTTACTGATGTCTTCACCACACTTGCGGCCGCATCATCTTTCAACATTGCGCTTGAAGAACAAAGTGGCACAATGGAAGAAGTTATCGTGGTTTCATCCGCTGCCGTTGCCGGAGCAGATCTGGCCTTAGGCCCTGCAACTTCATTCAATCTCGCCGAGATCGAAGCGATGCCTACCATTACCCGTCAGATTCGGGACGTCATTCGTCTTGATCCCCGGGTGAGCGTTGGCCGCGCAAGCGGTGGCAACGGTTTTGGAATCTCATGCCTTGGCGGCAGTGGACGTTCCAACTCCTTCACCATTGACGGTGTACGCAGTTCTGATGGTTTTGGTCTGAATGCTTCCGGTAACTCGGCTCGTAACACTTTTCCGATTCCATTTGATACCGTTCGGTCAGCATCGGTTGAATTTGCGCCGATTGATGTTCAGTACGGTTCATTTACCGGTTGCAACATTAATGTTGTGACCAAAGGTGGCGGGAACGAATTTTCTGCGACCGGCTTTTACCTGTTTAATGACGACAGTTATACCGGTGACACCATCAACAACAATAAGGTTATCACCGAGCCCTTTGAAGATACCAACTGGGGAGTTGAATTCTCCGGTCCAATCATAAAGGACAAGTTGTTCTTTTATGTTTCTTATGAAGAAACAGACGAAGGCTCAGCCCAAAACACTGGCCCAATTGGTGGTGGTTTTGCCAACGAGCGACATCTGACTATTGACGATGCCAACACGATCGCCAACATTCTGCGAACGCAGTATGGTCGTGATCCGGGCACTATTGTCAGAACCCTTCCTCAGTTCAGTGAACGGACATTTGGTCGTCTGGACTGGAATATCAATAACAGTCACCGTGCAGAACTGACTTACGTGAAACTGGAAGAATCCAACCTTGAAGAGGATGATTTTGGTTTTAATGGCTTTACTTTCTCGGATAACTTCGAAATGGAAGGTACCGATCAGGAAGCTACATCTTTCCGTCTGTTTTCTGACTGGTCCGATAGTTTCTCCACTGAAGTTCGTTTCTCAAGCCTTGAAGTTATCGACATTCAGGGACCTGCAGGTGGTGGCGAAGCTCAGAATGATGACAAGGTAAGGATCATTGTTGAGAACGGCACAAACGGTACGGATATTTTGACTTCCGGCCCGGGTTTCTTCCGCAGTGCTAATGATCTTAAATACTCCATTGACCAGGCCAAACTGGCCGGATATTGGACTGCAGGTGATCACCGGATTACTGCTGGTTACGAGTTGGATTCTCTGGATGTTTTTAATCTGTTTATTCCGGACGCAACCGGAACAATCACCTTTGCTTCAATTGCTGATCTCGCGGCCGGTAATGCCAGATCATTAGGCCATAACGGTTCTTTCACAAAAAATCCAAATGATGCGGCTGCCAGCTTTGCGCGCGACATTCACACCTATTATGTACAGGATGAATGGCAGGCTTCGGATCGATTGACTGTTACCGGTGGTGTGCGCTTTGATACCTATGAGTCAAATGACGTTCCGATCTTTAACCCGGTATTTCAACAACGTTACGGTTTCGCAAATACACAATCATTTGATGGTCTGGACCTGATTATGCCCCGTCTGGGCTTCACCTATGACATGGGTTTTGATCGCTGGGGTGAAATGACCCTGAGAGGGGGTTATGGTACGTTCTCAGGTGGTGATCCAACGGTGCATTTTGCCAATTCTTACCAAAACTTTGGTGGCGCAATTGGTTTTGCCGGCCACTTTTCTTCTCCATGCACTGCAGCAGATTTACAGGTGCTCAGTTCGGGTAGTTTTAACGGCCTGCCTGAGTGTGTTAGAACTGCGGCACAAAACTCGGCATTGCAAAATCAGGGCCCGGTTAATGCGATTCAGCCCGGTTTTGAGATACCTTCACAAAACCGATTTAATATTGGCATGAGCCTTCATACTGAATCAGACAGAAGCTTTCTGGATGACTGGCAGGTTGAGGTTGATTTTATTTACAGTGATCACCGGGACTCAATCGAGTACTGGGACCTGACGCTGACGCCCAATGTTGACTCAAATGGCAATATCATCATCCTTCCTGATGGTCGTCCCCAGTTCAATGCGATCGACCCCCTGCTTACTGGTTGTAATGCTGTATTCCAGGGCCCAGGCAATGGGTTCGCGGGTGTGACTACCGATTGTGATGCCGGTGGTGACGATCAGGATATCCTGATGGGTAACGGTATTAGTGGTGATACGACTTCTATTTCCTTTCAGCTAGCCAAGACATTTGATATTGGTGATAAATCATCATTGAATTTCCGTTTTGGTTATGCATACACAGATTCAGAAGTCGGCAATCCGGTAAACAGTTCCACTGCATCTTCGGGTTACGAAGAAGTGGCCCAGGCAGTGATTAATAAAACTGAACTCGGTCCAGCGGTTTATGTGAACGAGCATAACTTCGTCATTGGGACGACCTTCAAGCACTACTTCTTTGAAGACCATCCAACTTCGATTGGCCTGTTCTTCCGCAGATTCTCCGGTCGCCCAATCAGCTATACCTATGACAACAATACGGCAACCACTTTGTTTGGTGATTCAGATAATGAAGAGCGTAATCTGTTCTACGTACCAACCGGTGCTAATGATCCGCTTGTAGATCTGACCAGCCTTGCAAATGCCGGAACATTGGACGACTTCTTTGCATTCCTTGATCGTACTGGCCTGAGTCGCTATGCCGGTCAAATATCACCAAAGAATGGATTTAACCAGGAGTGGAATTCAGATATGGATTTACGTATTTCTCAGGACATTCCTCTGGGCGATTCACGTAATTCTCTGAAATTCTTCCTTGATATCGAAAACGTCATGAATATGTTCTCTGATAACAATAACATTCGGAGATACACCAATGGCGGTGATATTCAGGAAGGTGTACCAGTGCTCGATGCTGCACTCAGCAGTGATGGCACTCAGTACATTTACTCTAACTTCAACCCCGGTGGAAGTAATTCATCCGGGACCGGCTTTAATCCGGTAAGCATTGATGTTGATGATTCCGTCTGGCGCATTCAGCTTGGTCTGAAGTACTCTTTCAATTAAGTAACTAGCCAGAACCACATATGTGGGGAGTGACCAAAGAGGCCAGCTTTTAGCTGGCCTCTTTTATATGGTCCTAAAAATACATTTTTTCACTGGTGCTGACTTGTTCTTGGAAAAATTTTTGACCTGTAGGTCAGGTACAATTAACCCAGATAGATCACACACAAAAGGAAATTCGATTTGCCATCTGATTCAGTAAGTGCCCATATTTACCCCGCAGGAATTTTAACCACGCTAAGCCGTATGGAAGTTGAACGCCTGCATGATGCCAGTCGGGGTGACCTCGCTGCACTGTTACGCAGATGCGCGCTCGCGGTACTAAATAGCGGCAACCAGGGCGATGATGCTGAGGCAATGATGGCGCTTTACCACGATTTTGAAATTGAAGTGCAGCAGGTCAACCGTGGCATTCGAGTCGAGCTAAAAAATGCCCCGGGTTTGGCATTTGTTGATGGGCATATGATCCAGGGTGTCCGGGAACTCTTGTCTTCAGTGATCAGAGATCTGGTCTATTTCGATACTGAAATCAATAATAACCCAAAGTGGAATCTTCAGGATTCGGACACTATTACCAACGCGGTTTTTGAGATTCTGAGAAACGCTGATGTTTTCAAGCCAGAGACCGAACCGGATATCGTGGTGTGTTGGGGTGGTCATTCCATTCAAAGAGAAGAGTATGACTACACCAAGGAAGTGGGTTACCAGATCGGCTTGCGCAGCCTGAATATTTGTACGGGCTGTGGTCCGGGTGCAATGAAAGGTCCTATGAAGGGTGCCACGATTGCTCATGCGAAACAAAGGGTGAGCAATGGCCGTTACATAGGTATTTCTGAGCCCGGTATTATCGCCGCGGAATCACCAAACCCGATAGTCAATGAACTGGTTATTACACCGGACATTGAAAAACGTCTTGAAGCCTTTGTTCGATTCGGCCACGGTTTTATCGTCTTTCCTGGCGGTGCCGGCACGGCCGAGGAAATTTTGTATTTATTGGGGATTTTGCTCAATCCTGCCAATGAAGAAATTCCTTTTCCGATGGTGTTGACCGGTCCGGCAACCTCTGCCACCTATTTTGAGCAGATTGATGCATTTATACGCCTTACTCTGGGTGAAGAGGCAACATCAAAGTACAAAATTATTATTGATGACTCGGAAGAAGTAGCACAAACAATGAGGGCGGGTCTGGAACAGGTAAAAGAGTACAGGCGTACACACAAGGATGCTTACTATTTCAACTGGCTGTTAGAAATTGAAGAGCAGTTTCAAATACCTTTCAACCCCACTCATGCAGCAATGGCTGCACTGGAGATTCACAGGGATCTGCCAACACACCAATTAGCAGCAAACCTCAGAAGGGCGTTCTCCGGGATTGTTGCAGGCAATGTCAAACCTGATACACGTCAGGCAATTCGGCAACAAGGTATTTTTGAAATCAATGGAGAAAAGGCAATAATGCAGTCAATGGATGGTCTGCTAACTTCATTTGTTGCAGACCATAGAATGAAATTGCCAGGCACTCATTACGAGCCCTGTTACCGGATTGTTTCTTAGGGAAACCCTGATTTATTTAAGTGTTCTGTCCAATGTCAGCGCGTCCGGACCCATCAGTTTCCTGAAAGTGCTGATGTCAATGCCATGAGTAAATTCAAAGCGTTGTTCTATCGAGGTCAGGAAACCCTTCGCTAACAACTCGTTCCTCTCATCAGGTGAGATTTCTTCATCTTCCAAGAAAGCATACTCATCCTGAAACGCCATTTCCACAGCATGCGGGCTAAAATCGTCAGAGATTTTGATGCCACTAAGTGGGAAACGCAGGGCGTACTGACCATTGTTTCTGACCAGTACGTCTAATTTGCAACCCTGTTTTAGTCCTTTATATTGGCCTTTAAATTCAGTGTTCAGCTTGAGAAATATGAGATAACGCCGACCATCCTGCCCAGGGGCAGTGTCTTCAAAATAACATTCACCTTTGTGGAGTCCTTCCTCGTAAACTTCCAGAATATCTTCAAGTGGTAAGCTTACTTTGTAGGGAATTAATACCTCCAGAAAACCCATTCCGCCGCTTGGGAATTCACGGGTGTACTGATAATCGGTATCCAATACCTTTACCAGCGCCACAACATCAGCATCGGCAACCAGATTAGCCAGTGAAACCGGAGGAATTGGTAGCTCTTCGATATTGTCCTGGGCCGGAAGCGATTGCGTACATAGAAAGGACAGAAAAAAACACCGCGACAGAGTTTTCATAAGGTCAGTCTCGCCAAAGATTGACCTAACAGTACTTTATCATTGGCATTAATGCCGGAAAATCCGGCAATAGCCCGGGGAGGGAGTACCAGGATAACGGTGGAGCCCATGTTGAATCGGCCCATTTCTTTTCCGCTTGATAACTCAATTGTCCGGTCACTGTAAGTCCTTGTGCTTACCGAGCGGTTCTTAGTCGGGGTGATTTCACCATCCCATACGGTTTCCATGCTCGAAACCAGCATCGCTCCCACCAACACTTGAGCTACAGGGCCAAAGCGTGTATCAAAAACGCTGATCAAACGCTCGTTTCTGGCGAACAAAGACGGAACCTGCCTGACTGTATATGGTGCAACACTGAAAAGACGTCCTGGCACATGCGTCATTCGTGCGAGAACACCGTCGATTGGCATATGAACACGGTGATAATCCCGGGGAGACAGGTAAATCGTGCAAAAATAGCCATCAATCCACTGCTCACATTGCGGGTCATGCGCGAGCAGTGTATCCAAGGTATAACTTTGGCCTTTGGCCTGAAAAATTTGATTGCCGTCAATCTTGCCGAGTTCCGAAATTCTGCCGTCACAGGGGCATATCAGAGAGTTTTCGTCCTGATCGAAGACCCGTGCACCAGGTTTTAATGTACGCGTGAAAAACGCATTAAAGTGACGATAGCTGGATAAATCCCCGGATGAGGCTTCTGACCAGTTAACGCCCACAATTTTGCTGATCATGCGAATCTGCAGGTTTTTAATCCAAACGGTTTCAACACGCATTAAGCGGTAGATCAGGGACGAAAGGAAATGGTGTGGGAGAATATATTGAATTGCCGCGGCAAGCTTTTCCAGAATACTTTTCATGGGCTGAATTATACTTCCACAGTTGAACTTTGGTGATGAATATTCAATATCTGGGCAAAGCCTGGAATTATTAGGGCAAAAGCAAATTTTCTTGTTGCCGATGGTGTATTAATTTGCGAAGTGGGTGAAAATGCAGAAAGCAAAAGTCCGTATTGCCAGTTTGCAATGGAGAGTTTAAGAAATGTCACATAATACTTTTGGCAAATTGTTCCAGCTAACGACTTTTGGTGAAAGTCATGGGCCGGCAATCGGTTGTGTGATTGATGGCTGTCCTCCCGGCCTTGCCATTGATGCAGCGGAAATTCGTATCGAACTGGAGCGACGGGCCACCGGGAAATCCAGACATACATCACAACGTCATGAAGCTGATGATGTTCAGATTCTGTCGGGCGTGTTTGAAGGCTTGAGCACCGGGCATCCAATAGCGCTCTTGATTCAAAACACAGATGCCAAGCCAAAGGACTACAGCAAAATTGCCCGGCAATTTCGTCCAGGTCACGCCGATTACACTTATTGGAAAAAGTATGGGATCCGTGACTACAAAGGCGGCGGGCGTTCCTCAGCACGGGAGACCACCATGCGGGTAGCTGCTGGTGCGATAGCACGCAAATACCTGAAGTTACACCATAATGTCGAAATTTATGGTTGGCTGGCACAGTTAGGGCCGATTCGTACCGATACAAATATGAATGTGAACTCAATCAATCAGAACCCCTTCTTCTCACCAGATGCCTCATTGGTACCCGAGTTGGAAGGGTTTATGGACAAGCTCCGTAAGTCTGGAGATTCAGTTGGCGCGCGCATATCTGCAGTTGCGCGAAATGTTCCTGCCGGTCTGGGTGAGCCCGTCTATGGAAAGCTTGATGCAGAACTGGCCAGTGCCATGATGGGAATCAATGCTGCCAAGGCAGTCGAAATTGGTGCCGGTTTTGAGTCAGTCTCCCAGTTAGGCACTGAGCATAGGGATGAGATGACTTCTGATGGATTCTTGTCCAATCATGCCGGTGGAATATTGGGCGGTATCTCAAGTGGTCAGGATATTCGTGTCAGTGTCGCGTTCAAACCAGCTTCAAGTCTCAGGTTGCCCGCCAGAAGCCTGGATATTGACGGTAATGAAATTGAAGTGATCACCACAGGTCGCCATGATCCTTGTGTCGGTATTAGAGCAACACCCATAGTTGAAGCAATGATGGCGTTAGTCTTGATGGATCACACCCTGCGTCACAGAGGGCAGACAGGAACATGAGCATTAATAAAAATCCCGTTGTAGCAGTTGTTGGCGCTACAGGTGCGGTGGGTGAGGCAATGCTTTCCATCCTCGCCGAGCGCCAGGGTACTGACTGCAAAGTTCATGCGGTGGCGAGCGAACGGTCATTTGGCAAATCTGTCGATTTCGGGCGCCATAGCCTGGATGTTGAGGTGCTTGATGATTTTGACTTCAACGGTGTGGACTTTGCATTGTTTTCGGCGGGGGCAAAAATAAGTAAAAAATATGCACCCAGAGCGGTGAAAGCCGGCTGTATCGTGATCGACAATACATCTGAATTTCGTTACAAGAAAAAAATTCCATTGGTCGTTCCTGAAGTAAATGCTGATTTGCTTGAGAACATTGGTCCCGGCACCATTATTGCGAACCCAAACTGCTCAACCATTCAATTGGTCGTAGCAATCAATCCAATTCACAAGGCTGTTGGAATTGACCGGATCAATATCGCCACCTATCAGTCGGTGTCGGGAGCAGGAAGTGCGGGAATGGAAGAATTGGCAAGGCAAACCATGGCGCGTCTGAATTTTGGAGAAGTCAAAGCGGAGGCTTTCCGCCAGCCCATCGCTTTTAATGTCCTGCCTGAAATTGATACCATGCAGGAAAACGGTTACACCCGGGAAGAAATGAAACTTCAATGGGAAACCTGCAAGATCCTTGGCGATAAAAATGTAAAAGTAAACGCAACTGCAGTCCGGGTGCCGGTGTTCTTTGCCCATTCAGAGGCGGTACACCTTGAGACATGCAATGATATTGACATTGATGAGGTGATACGACTACTGAAAAAGGCGCCAGGAGTGCGCGTGGTCAACGACACGGGAAAGGGATTTGCTACTGCTGTCACTCATGCTGCCGGCAAAGACGATGTGTTTGTCAGCCGAGTACGGCGCGATCATACCCATTCAAGGGGGATTAATCTCTGGATTGTTTCTGATAATGTTCGTAAAGGCGCTGCCTTAAATGCAGTGCAAATCATGGAAGCAATTCAAAACAGGGCCTAAGGACAGGAACAGTTAATAAATGAAACATTACAGTCGAAAGAATATCAGTAGTTTATTTGTCATGTTTGTGTCTTCGCTCATGAGCATGCAGGCGCTTGCACTAGGCCTTGGTGATGCACAGGTACGCTCTTATCTGAATCAGCCATTACTGGCACAAATCGAACTGGTTTCTACCTCTGGGGAAGAATTGGGCAGCGTTACGGCGGGCATGGCTTCAGCGGAAGATTTCGAGATGATGGGGCTTAGTCTTGGCATTTCTGTGCCACTGCATTTTGAAGTCTATTTTGATGCAAATGAGGCCTACATTTTGGTCAGCAGTCGACTGGCGATTACAGACCCGGTGGTCCAGTTGGTTCTTGAAGTCCGTTGGTCGGGTGGCCGGATGTTGCGTGAATACACCTTGTTTATTGATCCGCCCACTTTCGCTTCCAAAGCACCGCAGCCAATGATTTTTACGCAGCCTTCACAAGCGGCACCGGAACTTACCGAATTGGAACCGCGGCAGATTGCAAAAGAAAACTATCCCGACCCGGCTAATCTGGATGTGGTTGAGACCATTAAACCTCCGGCCCGGCCAGAACCCATTGTCCGTGAAGATGTTGCTTCGGGAATTATTGCCACTGAAAGTGAGGAAGGATCAGCCA
>JBLHGQ010000022.1:0-29857 GCA_047614505.1 Rhodothermales bacterium
AAATAATTCACAGTTGGCGTTTCAAGCGTGCTCGATGCAAGCAATACTGCCTGCCAAAATGAGGAGCGTTGGGCAGGATCAGCAGGAATCAATGCCGCTTCCGGGTGTTTTTCTGCCAGCATGATGCAAATGGCCGTCGACTCGATCCAGGTCTCGCCATCAATCCTGGCGGCAGGGATCTGTGAATAGGGGTTCAGTTTCAGGTACTCCTCGCCCCGGTGTTCCCCAAGCTCCAAACGGACTTCTTCTATTTCATAACCAAGCTCACAGGCTGTCCAGCGAACCTTTCCACTGCGGTCAACATCTGCAAAAGAGTGAATGGTGATTTTTGACATTTCCCGATCCCCTCAAAATAGATCAGCCTATAAAAATCATTATAGTCAGAACTGGAAGCAAGGCTGCTACGATTTGCTAAGATGTCTCCTTCAAAATCAAGGGTGCGATTGATGTACTACAAACCTTTATTTATTCCACTGTTGATTCAAGTGGCGCTGACATTTGTTGTCTGGCTAAGAATGTATACGCTACGCATTCGGGAAATGCAGGACAAGAATATCAGCGCACAATCTGTTGCCACTCGTGCAAAGGGAAGAAACCTATTGCTTGACTCGGCTGCCGCTGCAGATAACTTTATGAATCAGTTCGAAATGCCGGTGCTCTTTTATCTGGCGATTTTACTAGCATTAATCCTCATGTGGCAGGACCCGTTGCTGGTTATTTTTTCCTGGCTTTACGTAAGCCTGAGAATCGTGCACAGCGTCATTCACACGACTTACAATAATGTCATGCATCGATTTTGGGTCTATTTTCTTAGCTGCATCGTTCTTCTGTTTATGTGGGTTCGGCTCGGTTCGTATATGATTTCAGCATGAATAATGTAGCAAATGTTTCGGGTAGTTGTTTTTGCGGTGCCGTGCGCTTTAATTTCGAATTTCCCAGCATATGGTGCTCCCACTGTCATTGTTCCATGTGCCGCAAAGTACATGGTGCCGGCTACGTCACCTGGGTAGGGTTCGACAATACTTATTTTCATCTTGAAAAAGGCAAGCAGGAACTGAGCTGGTTCGAATCGTCACCGGGTGCCAGCAGGGGTTTTTGTAGCAAATGCAGTAGCAGTATGTTTTTCCGCTCCGAACAATGGCCCGGTGAGCTTCATGTTGCACTGGCCTGTCTTGACGGGCCGGTCGACCGGCAACCCAAAACCAATGCTTACCACAACAGTCATGTGGACTGGATGCCTCTGGATGACGCACTCAAAGCGTTTAACCCCTAGATCCCAGCCATGCTCAAACTCAAACCTTCCTGCGAAAGATGTGCCCGATCATTGCCCCCGTCATCTACCGAGGCATTTGTCTGTACTTTTAAATGCACATTTTGCGAAAAATGTGTCGTTAATGAATTGAAAGGCATTTGCCCAAACTGTGGCGGTAATTTTGAAAAGAGACCAATCAGGCCCGCTGCCATGCTGGCAAAATATCGCTCACAAGCTCAATAGATCAAATTGTTTCTAGCCTAAATGATCGTGCACCTCTGAAGCAGGAGGAAGTGCCCACTCAATTGGTTTCACTTCGTGCTTTTTGAAGTACTCGTCTGCCTTAGAGAAATGCCGGCAGCCAAGAAAACCACGATAAGCGGACAGGGGAGATGGATGTGGTGCACTCAGAACACAGTGGCGGTCCCGGTCAATCACTGCACCTTTTTTTATCGCATAACTGCCCCACAACATGAATACCACTCCATCTCGCCCGTCATTGAGCAAGCCAATGATGTGGTCGGTAAAACGTTCCCAACCTTTGCCCTGGTGTGCGCCGGCATTGCCACGCTCGACGGTCAATACCGAATTCAATAAAAGCACTCCTTGACTGGCCCATGTTTGTAGATTGCCATGATCAGGAACTGGTATTCCAAGGTCCGAATTCAGTTCTTTGAAAATATTTACTAATGATGGTGGCGTGGGAACGCCCAGGCGCACCGAAAAGCACAATCCATGAGCCTGACCGGCGCCATGATATGGATCCTGCCCTAAAATAACCACTTTGACCTTTTCGAAAGGAGTTGCATTCAATGCACTAAATATCTTACTACCAGGTGGATAAACTACGGCCCCTGCCCGTTTGCGTTCAAGTAGAAAATTCCTGAGCTCAGTCATATAGGCTTGTTCAAACTCCGGCTCAAGTCGGGACTTCCAGGAATCTTCTAACTGGACTTCACGATGGCCGATGGTATGATTCTCAGGCATTAAATAATGTTCGTTCCTGCTTCCCTTCTTGATTTTGTATGGTAAAGCCCAAGGTAGCAACTCAGCGCTAGGTTTTTCGAGCTTTTTTCACAGGAAATTTTATGCCAATTACCACAGACGTCGTCATTATAGGTGCCGGTCCTACCGGACTATTCCAGGTTTTCGAACTTGGCTTACTGGATATCAAAGCTCATGTTATCGATTCGCTACCTCAAGTGGGCGGGCAATGTGCCGAGTTATATCCCGACAAACCCATCTACGATATCCCCGCATTTCCTATCGTTGGTGCGCAGGAACTTGTAGACCGTCTGCTTGAGCAGATCAAACCATTCAATGCTCAATTTCATCTTAAACAAACCGTCAACGAACTGAGCCAGTGCGAGGATGGACGATTCAGACTGGTCACCTCAGAGGGAACTGAATTTGATACTGCTGCAGTAATTATTGCTGCCGGTCTGGGCGCATTTCAGCCGAGAAAGTTACGCACTGCAGGTGCAGAAGACTGGGATGGCAGCCATATCCACTACCGGGTACTCAACCCCGAACGTCTTGCCGGAAAGAACATCATCATTATGGGGGGTGGAGATTCCGCACTGGACTGGTCACTTGAACTTAATGAACGGGTCGCCAATATGACTCTGGTACATCGACGTGCTGAGTACCGCGCGCAGCCTGCCTCGGTAAGCAAAATGAGAGCGTTGGCTGAAGCAGGTAAGTTGCAGGAATTTCATGGCATGATCCGTCAAATAGTCGTCGAAGACGGAAAATTCCAGGGTGTCGTTGTCGCCGATTCTGAAGGTGAACTTCATCATCTGGAGGCCGATGAAGTATTTGTTTTCTGGGGTTTGTCACCCAACCTCGGGCCAATTGCAGATTGGGGCCTTGAGATTGACAAACGTCAAATCCCGGTGGATACCGAACAGTTTCAAACCAGCATTCCAGGCATTTTCGCGGTGGGTGACATCAATACTTATGCGGGCAAGAAGAAGCTGATTTTAAGCGGATTTCATGAAGCGGCCCTGGCCGCCTTCGGTGTGCAAAAATTACTGCACCCGGATAAGAAAGTTCACCTGCAATACACCACCACCAGCCCTATTATGCACAAACGACTGGGTCTCGACTAAATCGAAAATGGAGAAAATTGCGAAAGACATATCCATAACTGACGAACATCAGGATTATTTCGCTTACTTCGATGCCAACAAACGCATATTTCATCGCCGGGTCTGCGTGATCCCAGAAGGAATGGCAGTGCCTGCTCACGCCTGCCTTGGGGCAAATCGGGTCAGAGACTTTGATGGCTTTTTACACATTGGTGAAATTGTTGAATATATAGATCAAAATACACTTGAACCCAAAACCGTCGCTTATGATGATATCTGGCAACAAATCCATTTTCACGGCGAAAAAGAACAGGCCCTGAAAACCAATCGCTTTAATGAGGCTGACGTGTCTTATCCGGGTATCATTTCAAATATCAAAAATCCGGATAACAAGCCCTACAGAATGCTAGATGGTAGAAGACGACTTTGGAAACGGCAGCAATCCGGAGCCAAAGAAGGATTGTTTTACGTCATTCCAGAAACAGTGGTTTTTGGCTTTTTTTGGTTAGTCATTCCGTTGACCAGTGCACGGGGCTTGATGAACGGAATTCAAGCTCGATCAAACCAGCCAGGACTAAACAGAAACTAGTCCGGTTTATTTGACACGAGCTCTGATTCAACCGGACGACCGTCCTTCTTGTAAACAACGCCACCTTTCATTACAAAATCAACGTTTTGCAGCAAGTTGATATACTTTAATACATCACCTTTTACCGCAATAATATCGGCATATTGACCTGCCACTACGGTACCCCAGCGATCATCGACTCCCATAAATTTGGATGGCCAAAAAGTTGCCGCCTGAATGGCGTCCATAGCAGGTATACCCATCACACGAACCCAGACATCCAACTCGTTCCAGGTGGATTGACAGTGAAATTTCATCGGTATACCGCTATCGGTACCGGTCATCAAAACGACACCGGACTCTTTCAACTGATCCATTTTTCTTTTCAGGGTTAACTGGCGCTTTGGTGTCAGCAACATATAAGTTAGTTCCGAGGGCTCGCTGATTGATGCCTTGATGTCGTCAATCGTGCTTTGCTCCAAACCACGGTGCCAACAATCATTATCGAGCTTCTCTGGGTTGTCACGGGTCGAAGTGTAGTTCCACAACCCTTCTACCGTCGGTGTCCAGTAAAGAGGGCCGCCGACGATCATTGAAGCTGCCGTACGTTCCTTCAACATCACCATCACGTCTTCCGGGTATTCAGGTGCAGCAGAGAGCCCCGTATGCTCAAAGTTATCTATGCCGATTTCCAGTCCGCGGCGGATCTCGGGCGGACGGTGCGCGTGCGCAACGACCTTCAGCCCATGTTTGTGTGCCTCATCGACTACTGCCTGTGCCTCTTCCAACGTCATCAGGTCATGATCAATTAGCTTGATCACATCCATCCCTGCATCAGCAAGGCGTTTTACTTTTTCACGGGCGTCCTTTGCGCCATCTACGCCCCAGCGATACATTTCAGTGCCGGGATAGGACGCTTTCTGGATAAATGGACCGGACCAGAACATTCTCGGACCTGGAATTTCGCCACTGTTGATCCGGTCACGAACGCTTATCGTATCCTCCAAAGGTGCGCCAAGATCTCTTGCGCTGGTAACTCCTGCCAATAACAACTGCACTGCTGAGGCCGGCATTATTTCGCTGGCAAATCTATCCTCGTATGCAGGATGCCAGTAACTGTAATCTGCATGCCCGGTAATCATCAGATGTACATGCATATCCCACAGCCCTGGCATGACCGACATCCCTTCGGTTGAAATGAGCTCATAGCCTTCAGGTACCGGCAGACTGCTGACTGTGCCGACACGTTCTATGGTGTCACCATTAATCAGAATCACACTGTCCTGGATGGGAGTAGAACCCAGACCATTAATCAGAGTACCACCCACCATTGCCTTTTTTTGCTGAGCCAGTCCCTGAACAGATACCAGCATGGCCAATGCAAAAATGCCTGCAAACTTTGCCGCTTTCATATAATTTTCTCCGAATTAGAACACCAATCGCCGCAGTGAGACTGATTGCAAATCAACATGATGTCAATCACATTGCTATCCTATACTTGCTAAAATCCCGCCAATCTTTTTTGGAGCTGACAGTGAAACCCAATCTGACACGACTTCTGGTATTAATCGCCAGTTGCATTTTTCTTTCTGGCTGTGACAATTCTTCAGACATACAGATTGTTCAATCTGAATCCCCTGCGGCACAGGAAATGTCTGGCAATCCAGGAACCTCCACTTTCGGCAACAAACTCGGAGGCATTGAGTTTCCGGTAAGTTGTAATGAAATTGCCACTCCAATCATGGAACGCAGTTTGGCCTTGTTACATCACATGACATACACAGGTGCAGAAGCAGAGTTCTCTAAAGCAATTAAGGCTGACCCAAAATGCGCACTGGCTTACTGGGGTGTGGCCATGTCCTGGGTTCATCCTCTTTGGAATGATCCTCCGTCTGAAGAAAGGCTGGTAAAAGGTCTGGAACTACTGAACAAAGCAGTTGATATGCCCGGTAAAACTGACCGGGAAGCAGGCTACATCAATGCCGCGCTCGCATATTACGATGGTGCAAGCACACGGCGTGAGCCCGAAAGCCTGGAACTTTTCAGAGATGCATGGGAACAGGTTTATCGTGACAATCCGGACGATATCGAGGCTGCTGCGTTTTACTCTTTGGCATTAATGGGCGGCGCAGATAAAACCGATACGACACTGACTGACTATGCCCGTGCAGGACTTCTTGTTGAAGAGGTATTGACCAAAGTACCAGACCATCCGGCAGGCCATCATTATGTGATCCACGCTTATGACAGTCCCGGGTTCGCAAGTCAGGCGTTGATGGTTGCAAGAAATTACAGCGAATTGGCGCCCGAAGTACCACATGCCCTGCATATGCCGACGCATATATTTACCCGTCTTGGATATTGGGATGATTCGATTGCAATGAATGAACGATCAGCCGTTGCTGCAGATGCCTCAGCCAACGGGGAGTTCACTTCATCACAGATGCTACATGCTCAGGACTACCTGGTTTATGCGCACCTTCAGAAAGGAAACGAAGCAGAAGCGCTTAAAGTCATGGAAAGTGCCAGCCAACTGGAAGGGCCCTGGGACGCGAATGCAAGAGGCGCAGCAGCTTATGCGTTTGCTGCGATGCCAGCCAGAATTGCGCTGGAAAAAAGAGACTGGGCCGCAGCCGCCAGAACTCAGGCCCGCCAACCAGAGTCTTTCCCCTGGTCGGACAATTTTGCAGCATTTGAGGCCATCGCCTGGTTTGGACGTGGATTTGGTGCGGCACGTGACGGCCAGCCTGAAGTTGCCTTAGCTGCCGTTGGTGAATTAAGAAAATTACGTGAGGTGTTACAAAACAGTGAAGAGCACTATTGGGCTAAACAGCTTGATATCCAGATTAAATCAATCGAAGGATGGAATGCCTTTTCGCAGGGGAGTACTGAATCTGGTTTGGGTCTAATGCAAGAGGCAGCAGGCCTTGAAAACAGCACTTTCAAGCACCCGATCACTCCAGGTGAGATTCTTCCAGCCAATGAACTATATGGTGACATGCTGCTTGAATCTGGTGACGCGGAAGAGGCATTAGCTGCTTACCGGGTCTCAATGGATCGTTCACCGGGCCGGTTCAACAGCTTGTATGGCGCAGCCATGGCTGCTGATACCTTGGGCGATACCGAAACTGCGGCATCTTATTTTGGTGCCCTGGTAGAAATGACCAAAGACTCAGAAGTCGAATGGCCAAGATTATTGGCGGCCCGCGAATACATGGCGAATCTCAAAACCGATAGCACAACAGGACCCTAGAAGCTTTGGATAAACCTCATGACTCGCTGATTTTTATTGGCGGTAGCCAGCGTAGCGGTTCGACAATCTTGCAAAAGCTGATTTGCACTGCAAATGAGTGCCATCCCATGATTGGAGAATGCTGGTTCCTGTTGCATCAATTAAGTGCCTATCAAAACCAGATAAACAACTATGATGTCTTGCTCGAAGACTACTTTGGGCGCAGAGAGAATTTCGATCAATTCACGCGAAATATCCTGTCACGGTTTTTCGATGAAACCCGAAAGAACCTGTCGAATCCTCACACATTGGTAATGAGACACCCTGGAATCACAACTCAATTCCCCATACTTGGAAGTTGGTTTGAGAATGCACGTTTTATTATCAACATCAGGGATCCCAGGGACACCATTGCATCGATCGTAAAAGTAAATGAACAGCATAAACGCGAAGGCGTGAAATCCGGGCAGTCCCGATTGGGTCGGGACATGAACCTTTTGACCCAGTATTTCAAAAGAAATTATTTAAATACATTTGACATTAACAGCCCTATCCGTGATCGAACTTTATTCGTACGCTACGAAAGTTTGATGAAAGATGTTTCAAAGGAGTGCGCAAAAATCGCCGGTTTTTGCAGCTTGAGCTTTGACGATAATAAAATAAATAGCCTCGGTCAGGTTAAGACAAATACACCACATATGAACCCTGATATCCGGAAAAAGGAACATTCGGGAGCAGCGTTCTGGTCTGATTTATATAGCGAGGATCTCAGTACTACAAGAATTGGAAAGCATAAAGAAATACTCACAAGCAATGAGATATTGCAAATCCAAATGCTCTGTAACGACTTTAATAAGGTATTCCCATACTGGTAGTTGTAATCAATGCAAATCAGCTTCAAAAAAAACGCCCGGTCATGGCGGGCGTTTTCTTAATTACATGGCATATTACTCAATGCCCCATAGGATCATTCCATTCACTTAATAACACCAGGCAATTGGGATTAAACCCATTGTCTTTGAATGTGCCCAGAACATCGATCACTTCCTTGCTTGCCAGATCGACCACTGAAATAGAACCATCACTCATGCCAGGAAGATTGATGAAAGAATTCTGCACATAGGCATATTTACCATCTTTGGTGTATGCCACATGGTGAGCACCACCGGCCGTATCGATGGCTTTGGTATGCGTGGCAGACTTGCGATCATCACTCATCTCAAAGAAGTGCATTTTCCCGGGATTTGCAGTCGTTACATGCATCTGTGAACCATCAGCATTGAAATAGATTTCAAGGGGAATACCGGCTTCGAGCGGACCGAAGTCAAAACCCGGTTGAGAATCAAAACCCTGCGTTTCAGCATTCCAACTCACCACCCAAAGCGTACCGTCATACATATTGGTTACCCAGGCGATCGGGGGCTCGGTTCCAGGCACCCAAAGTATCTCAACAGGTGCAATATTATTAGGCTCAGGCTTGTCAGTTGTACTTACCTCACCAAGCCCTTTTCCGGTACTAAGTTCAATCACACCAAGAGAGTTGCCGGCGTCGGCCAGATCAGAACCACGAACGGTGCTGGAGACCAGCATACGGTCGATACCTTCATGCACCATGATTCCGTGCGGGTAATTCACTGGTGAGGCAATGACATGGGAAAACGTATCATTTACCGCATCCCCGACCATGATGTTATTGGAACCCATACAGGTCTCATACCACTTCGTGTTATCTGCAGAAAAAACAACATCCTCACCCATTACGCAATCTGGCACGTCAATCACTTTGACTCGATAAGGGTTCTGAGTGGTATCAATCACGCGAACTTCTGGTTTCATCAATGAGGTCATATACAATTTGGTGTGGTCTTTGTTCCAGAATACATGGTGGGCCACCAAATCTGCAGGTAATGGAATATCCATCAGGATATTGCCGTAATTATCAGACTCAGGATCTACATCAAATACTGCCACTCCCTCACGACGGGCATTGGTACCAAAAGGCATCTTTAAGTCTTTAAGTGAGTCATCCGGCTTGGACTCATAATTGGCCAGGGCAAGGATTTCAGCCTGTGCCGACCATGACAAAATCACTGAAATTAGCGATATTGCCAGCATGTTTTTTACCATATTATTCTTCATTAGAGTTCCCTCATTGACATGGATATTGTTTGGTATTTCACATTTACAACAATAGACTATACTCAAGTGAAATGCTGAGCTTTGCACCAATATGCAATTAAAACATAACTCTCTAATAATCTTAATCCTGATGGTGTCAGCGATATTGGCACCGCAATTTTCCTATGGCGCTGGAAATGATGATTCCAATATACACCGTATTGAACTCTCCATTAAGCAGCGCGAAGTACAGATCGAATCGAATGCACTGAGAGTGACTCAGGGTGAGACCATCGAGTTGGTCTGGACCAGCGACGAGGCTGGTAGCCTTCACCTTCACGGCTATGACATCGAGTTTGAAGTTGGCCCGGATGGCCCAAAGACCATCTCATTTATTGCAAATGCAACTGGACGTTTCCCCGTCACCAGCCATGGATTTGGATCGGAGAGTTCGCACGGTCACCAGGCTATTTTGTACTTTGAGGTCTACCCGGATTAATCCAGATATGTCACAGGGAAGCAGCACCCGTAGAGCCGCTCCCGCGGTAGCCCTCATTCTGTTTTCTGGTTTGCCTTCAATTGCCGGCGCACACGGATTTGCGCAACGGTATGACCTGCCTGTTCCCTTAAACCTGTATCTGGCTGGTGCCGCGGCGGCAGTCATCCTTTCATTTGTGGTCATTGCGTTTTTTCTGCGAGGTGAACGCACAATGGCGCAATTCCCGGCACTCAACCTACTGTCGACCTGGCCAGGAAAGGTATTGTCCAACCCTGTCTTTCTGGAACTACTGAAGATTGCCTCGGTCGCCTTTCTTGTTCTGGTCATCCTTGCAGGTTATTTCGGCGATCAGAATCCATTCAAAAATATTGCGCCTACTGCCATCTGGGTTATCTGGTGGGTGGGTTTTGCTTACATCTCTGGGTTGCTCGGAAATCTCTGGTTAGTGGTGAATCCCTGGAGTGCTTCATTTAGGTGGATTGAAAACCTGTGGGACTTCTTTTCTCATGATGGAAAATTCGGGCTGAATATTGCCTGGCCACAATGGTTGGGTGTGTGGCCGGCAGTTTGCTTGTTTGCCTGGTTTGTCTGGGCAGAATTGATCTGGCCTGAAAGTGATACACCAAAAAGCCTGGCTGAAGCAGCACTCACCTATAGCCTGATTACCTGGTCCGGCATGTTTGTTTTTGGGAGGAAAGCCTGGCTCAGGGGTGGTGAGGCGTTCACCGTGGTTTTTGGTTTTCTTGCCCGCTTTTCAATCACCGGTGTAGATCCGGATGTGAAGGATCGGAACCTGATGATAAGACCACCGGCAGTCGGCTTATTGAGCGAGAACGCAATTTCAATCTCAAGCATGGTTTTCGTTCTGATCATGCTATCCAGCGTGACTTTTGATGGGTTATTGGCGACCTCGCTTTGGTCTGATGTTGCCAGGTGGATGATTTACTCTGAAACCATGAGGCCATTACTCATCGGCTTGCAGGACATTACCGGCAATGCAGTTGCTGCAGCCGGAACCATTGCGCTTGCAGTGTTTTTGGTGCTATTTCAGCTCTTGTATCTGGCATTTAGTGCACTGATGTTTGCCACCACCCCGGCATCTGCGAGGCAAGGTACTACCGTCGTTCAAATCGCCCGGCTATTTGTGTTGAGCCTGGTGCCTATTGCGCTGGCCTATCATCTTGCGCATTACCTTTCATACCTCGCCATTGTCGGCCAATACATGATTCCATTGTCATCAGATCCTTTTGGTTTCGGCTGGGACCTGTTTGGCACCAGCCTTTATTTCGTCGACATAAGTGTGGTGAATGCAAAGCTCATCTGGTACACATCAGTGGTGGCAATTGTGATTGGCCATATTGTTGCGGTTTGGTTGGCACACGTGACGGCATTGCGAACATTCAAGGATAACCGTGCAGCCCTGATGAGCCAGGTTCCGATGCTGGTGTTGATGGTGGGCTATACCATGCTCAGTTTGTGGATTCTGGCCCAACCGGTGGTCGAAACCGGTTGATGTCAAAACTCAGCATTTAAACAGGAAGTGGAAATGCCATGATCATGCGACGACTCGGCGAAGCAATTGCAGCGCAAAATTGGTTTGTGGTCATCATTGAAATAATGGTGGTGGTGGTTGGTATCTTCATTGGCTTGCAGGTGGATGACTGGAATGAGTCCCGCAAAGACAGAATAGATGAGCAGGTTTATCTGCAAAGGTTGCATGAAGACGTTTTACTCGCCGAACAGTTGAGTAGCAGAGTGCGGGAGCGGAGGTTGCAGCGTCACCTGGATTTGATGAATCTTTTGGACGTCGTATTCAAGCGCGATCAACGGGAAACCTTAACCGAGGAAGAGTGCGCAGCCATCGCCTGGAGTAATGCATTTAACATCAACGTTCCCAGTATAGCCTCTCTCAAAGAACTGACCGACACCGGCCGCCTCGAAATCATTCGGGACACCAATATCCGAAAGGCCCTGGTTGAACTGCAGCAAACCAGAGAACTGCTGACATATGTCATCACCGAGAAAACAAATAGCAAATCATTCGTTCACCTGCCCTCACTCTTTCCGGAACTTATTCAAATTGAAGCGTATTTTGATCCTGCAATGGGAGAAGTCAGAGCTTTGTCGAAGTGCAACTTTCCAGGAATGCGTGCAAGTCGGTCTTTTCTGAACCAGTTTTCAACCAATGTAGATGGCTATGATGCATACATCAGGGATGGCCTGGCACCTTGGATTTCTCAGTTTTCCCTCGTTCATCAACAGCTTGATGAGGCTCTTTCTGTCATTCACGAATAGAAATTACGCCATCATTTTTTTGAAATTACCTGATGTTCTTGTAATACTGGTATCCTCAGCACCCTTTCGAAAACATCACTCAAAGAAACTAAATATGGCAGTTGTAATTACCTACGGCATCAATGAAAGCGGTTTCGCAAGAGTGCTCCCCGACGAAAATGGTCAAGCCAGAATCCACATGGAAGGAATCTGCAGCGTTGAAGGCCGCATTGATCTCCGGTCGCATGACACGCTTCATTTTCTGGCATTCGGACCCGGAATAAAGCAACCATCTCTTGACCTTCCGGTAAAACCTTCGCTTATCATTAACCAGATCAGTGATGTTGATAGCCATAAAACTGCGGCTGAACGTTGCCTGACCTTGTGTGAGGCCATACCCGATGTACCGGTCATTAACCACCCCCTTGCCGTTCTCAACAATGGAAGGGAAAAAGTTTCGATGCTTTTGAAAGATATTCCGGGTGTCATCATGCCCAAGACTGTGCGATGTGCGCCCAAATCGCCTCAGCAAGTTTGGGATATTATCGAAGCCGAGAACATGAAACTACCCGTCATTCAGAGAGACACCGGGCAGCACAACGGTGTCACCATGATTCGGATTGATGGGCCGGCTGATCTGGAGAAACTACATGTCTACTGCTTTGATGGCCGGGAATTCTATCTGACAGAGTTTTTCGATTATGCGGATAAAGACGGCATTTATCACACGCAAAGAATCGTATTTGTAGGTGGCGAACCACTCCTTCGCCAAATATTTTATGATGATCAATGGAAAGTAAATTCAAGAAGCAAAGAGTTCATGCTTTCGCGCCCTGATTTGGGTGACCCCCTGGAGCGTGCCAACAGGATCAAATCGGAACGTCTGCCCAAGGCCGAAGCTGCTTTGAAGGAAGTTGCAGCCCGCATCGGGCTGGATTTTTTCGGGATGGATTGCCACATCAATGAGGATGGCGAAATATTGGTGTTCGAAGCCAACGCAACGATGATGATCTTGTGGAACGAGGCAAGTGCTATTTTCAATTCCCTAATGGTTCCAATTGAACAAAAGCTCAATGCGCTGATCAGGAAACGGTTGGGGGAGTGAGATAAGGGGATTTGACTAATAGTCCCACACGAATCCAGTGTTAGTCCGGTTTGCATCCTCCAACCGCAACGAAACCGCCAGAAGTCGGTATTGCAAACAGCTGTTCAAACCCGGCCTTTTGAAGAAATTCCTGAAGTTCTGAAACAGTTCGCTGTTGGCCACCAAATTCACGCATGGTTACGTTCCAAAGGGCAGTCTTAAGCGGACCATCTTTATTCCCGTTCCAGACCAATTCATGAAAAACCACTTTACCACCAGTTTGCAACTTACCTTTGCTCATTTTCGCGAGGTGTAAACACTTGTCATGGTCAAATCCGTGGGCAAGGTTGCCAAAGAAAATTACATCGCATACCGGAACCGGCCAGATTTCAGAAAAAACATCCATACCGATCAATTCAACCTGATTCTGAACCTTATAATCTTCAAGATATTGCTGAGCCTCAGGTAACGCTTGAGGCAAGTCTGTAAGGATAATCCGCAAGTCGGGATATAATTGGGCCAGTGGAATGGCGAAAGTCCCACTGCCTCCTGCCATGTCAACAACACATAAGGCATCCTTAAAAAGATCAAGCCGGCTGGCCGCTACAGATACTGGCAAATTGCGGCTATGCTGATTGATAAAAATTTTGTGGCCGCCCCAATCCCAGCCACGCAGTCGCTTCAAGGCCTGACTAATCTTCCTGACCAATAAATTGCGAGGTTCGCGTTTCACCTTCGCTCCAGAAGCCAGCTTTACCGGTTTTCCGGTTCGTTTATCCTTTTTTACCAGAAATGCCGGCAAAGGTTTTTTACATGTGAGATAAAACGAATCACCCATATAAAACTGCTTGCCTGGAACCAGGTATTCGCTGGCCAACAGAGAAAGTGAAACCCTATCAGTCCTGCGTAGCACGAGCGCCATACTGGCGAGAACTCCGATCAACGCATCCGCGCCGTTTTCTGTAAGGTCTGTTCCATCAACAATACCTGCAATACTCGAACTGCCCTTATCGGCAAGAAAACTCATAAGACCAATTTGTTCAGCCCATGCCGCATATTGAGGCGGTGCAACATCATCTGAGTATGCTTTCGAACCGAAAATTGCCACCAGTTCAACATCGTCAACAACTGGTCGATTCAGTGACCCGTGATAAAAGTGAGCTTTATTCATTTTCTCGGGTTTGCTACTTGCAAGCGATCCAGCCGGCGAAATTCATCCAACGCCAAAAACAGTCAACCTGATTAAAACCTGCAGCTATCATTAGCTCTTCATTCCAGCGGGATGTTACCGGCACCAGCACGCCTTCAAGGGCCAGACGCTTACGTTCAACCTCTTCCTTGCTGTAGCCCTGTCCTGTTTTGTGATCGTGATAAATATCAGTCATCAAAGACGTCAGTTCGGCGGTCTTACCCAATATTTTCTCTACCAGGATCAAGACCCCTCCTGGCGCTGTGCGTGAATAAACATCGTTCAAAATACGTTGGCGGTGATCGATGGGAGTGAACTGCAATGTCAAAACACACAGAGTTACACTGGCTTGGACATCCGGATATGGCTCAAGTAAATCATGTTGCTCAATACTGACAATCCCCGACTCAATCTCAGACTCAAATCTTTCACGTGCTGCTTTAAGCATTGGCTCGGATATCTCCAGGCCCAAATACTGACAATCTGAACCAAATTTCTTGACCATAGGTGCCAGAGCATCGCCACGTGAACAGCCAAGGTCGACAATATGGGTGCCGGGACGAACAAATTTGCACCCGATTTCAAACACCGACTGTCGCATGACATCATATTGTGGGATTGACCTGCGCAACATATCGGTAAATACATCTGTGACAGACTCATCAAACTCCCAGGGCCCATCAGGCACGTGACCCAGGGATGATCCTTCCTTTTTTTCGTCAGACTCACTCATAGAACTATCACTTTCCTATATCTTCATTCCACAACTGGGGATGTAGTGTAATGAAATTTCGCATCATTTCGATACACTCGCGGTTCTGGAGTACCTCCACATCGACACCACGTGATCTTAACAGGGCCTCCTCTCCCAAAAATGTTTTGTTCTCTCCAACAATCACACTCGGAATTCCATACAGCAAGATGGCCCCGGAGCACATACTGCACGGAGAAAGTGTTGTGTAAATTACGCACTCGCGATAGACAACGGCGCTTTGCCTGCCGGCACTCTCTAAGGCGTCCATTTCACCATGCAATACGCAGCTTCCCTTTTGAATTCTGCGATTATGACCACGGCCAATAATTCTACCCTTGTGTACCAGAACAGAACCAATTGGAATACCTCCTTCCTCAAGTCCCTTGTGGGCCTCATCAATCGTGGCTTGCATAAATTGATCCATCAATGCCTCCAGTGCTTTTCTGTGTTATTTAACAAGGTCTTTCACACTATTTATAGATAGTATTCTATTTGCGGCTAATTTGGCGTCAGAGTACTATTTCATATATATATGTGTCTTTATCCGAACCCGAACATCTTTGAAATAGTATTCTGAACGTTAACACTGACTGGAAGGACCGGTAAATGAGCTCTTTATTGATCAAAAATGGCACTATTGTCACTGCAACGGATCACTATGCGGCCGATATTTATGCCGTAGATGAGACCGTTACCATGATTGGCGCAGAGTTGGAACTTCCGGCAGACCGCGTCATTGATGCTGCAGGCTGTTATGTATTTCCCGGCGGCATTGATGGGCACACCCATATGGAACTGCCTTTTATGGGCACACATGCCAGCGATACTTTTGAATCAGGCACCCTGGCAGGGCTGCACGGCGGTACAACATCCATCATTGATTTTGCCATTCAAAAACAAGGTTATTCGCTTGTTTCAGCGCTAGAGGCCTGGCATGAAAAGGCCGACGGTCACGCAGTTGGCGACTACGCATTTCACTGCGCGGTCACCGATTTTAACGACGACACGCGCAAAGAAATTCCATCCATCATTAACGACCATGGCATCAATTCATTCAAGACCTTTATGGCCTACAAGGGCGCATTGATGGTGGACGACCGGCAGATGTATGAACTGATGCAGGAACTGGTTAAGCATGGTGGCATTATCACTTCACATTGTGAAAATGGCGACATGATTGACCGGACAGTTCAAGAATTCCTGGCGGAAGGCAAAACTGAACCGAAGTACCACGTCCTGTCCCGCCCGCCTATTTGTGAAGCGGAAGCGAGTGGACGTGTTATTGACCTGGCTTATCAGTCCGGTTGCCCGAATTATATTGTTCACATGACCTGCGAGGAGGCACTTGAGCGGGTTCGCCTGGCCACCCTACGTAACCAGAAGGTGTTCGTAGAGACCTGTATTCAGTATCTGTTACTGGATGATTCCCTCTATTTCAAAGACGGGTTTGAAGGCGCCAAGGTTGTAATGAGCCCTCCTCTAAGGAAGAAAAAGGATCAGGAGGCTCTATGGGCTGCAATCAACCAGAACCTGATTCATCACGTTGCCACCGACCACTGTCCGTTTTGTATGGAACAAAAGGAAATGGGCAAAGACAATTTTGCCAAAATACCCAACGGTGCCCCGGGGATCGAGAACAGGATGGAGTTACTTTATTCCGAAGGCGTCGCAAAAGGCAGAATCTCACTGAACAAGTTTGTCGAGTTAAGTTCGACTGGTGTAGCGAAAATATTTGGACTGTTCCCTCGCAAGGGAACCATTGCTGTGGGTTCGGACGCTGATCTGGTGATTTTCGATCCCGATCATAAACACACCATCTCAGTCGATACCCATCATATGAATGTGGACTACAACGCCTACGAAGGCTGGGAAGTTCAGGGTAAGGCACGCACAACTATTCTGCGCGGCACCGTAGCTGTTGATGAAGGCGTTGCCCATATTGGGGAAGGCTTTGGTAAATATCTTAAACGTCCACCATTTTCACCGCTTTTCTGAGGAGTAAAAGAATATGTCAAATATCGTAAAAGCGGGCATTATTCAGCTGCGCAATCAGCTGGATACCGATGCATCCTGTGAAGAACATCGCATTGCGATGATCGAAGCACATATCCCATACATTGAGCAGGCTGCAAGTCAGGGCGTGCAAATGCTCTGTTTCCAGGAAATATTTACCGGGCCCTATTTTTGTCCGTCACAGGACACCAAGTGGTATGACGCTGCAGAGCCCATTCCTGATGGGCCGACAACGCAATTGATGTGCGAGTACGCCAAAAAATTCAATATGGTCATTGTCGTACCCATTTATGAAGAACATATGACAGGTGTTTATTACAACACCGCTGCTGTAATCGATGCTGATGGTACCTATTTGGGTAAATATCGTAAAAATCACATTCCACAAGTAGCAGGCTTCTGGGAAAAATATTTCTTCAAGCCCGGCAACCTTGGCTACCCGGTTTTTGAAACCGCGTATGGCCGTGTCGGCGTTTATATTTGTTATGACCGGCATTTTCCAGATGGCGCACGCTGCCTCGGCTTGAGTGGTGCAGATATCGTCTTTAACCCTTCTGCCACGGTTGCAGGACTGTCACAGTACCTTTGGGAACTGGAACAACCGGCACATGCAGCAGCTAACGGCTACTTTATCGCTGCCATTAACCGCGTCGGCACTGAAGCTCCCTGGGATATAGGCCGGTTTTACGGATCTTCCTATTTCGCAGATCCTCGCGGTCAGATCGTGGCTCAGGCCAGTGAGACCGAGGATGAGTTGTTGGTCGCCGATCTGGATTTCGATATGATTCGCGAAGTACGTAATACCTGGCAGTTTTATCGTGACCGACGGCCAGAAACCTATGGACAAATTACAGAGATCTGATCAAGTCTGGTCAGACGGGAACACTACAAAATGAATATTGTGGATCTTTTTAAAAACTCTAAATCGAAGGCGAAAATCGCAACTAGTGGCGACCAAGCACTACTTGCTTCACGCAATAAACATTTTCTGCCGCTGGCGCTTTATCACGATAAGCCTTTGCACCTGAAAAAGGCGCAGGGTATGTATGTATGGGATTCTGAAGGCAAAAAATACCTCGATTGCATTGGCGGCATCATATGCATTTCAGCCGGCCACAATCACCCAAAAATAAAACAGAAACACATGCAAATGCTGAATGATGATGAAATTCAGCATGTCAGCACCTTGTACTTGAGTGAGCACAATACAAAACTGGCAGAAAGCCTTGTGGATGTTGCACCTGAAGGCATGGATCGTGTGTCGTTTACCAACTCGGGCTCGGAAGCTAATGAGCTGGCATTCATGACTGCTCGGCAATCTACCGGCGAGTCAATTATTGTGAACCTGCGCCATAGTTATCATGGCGGCACCTCGGGCACCCTCGCACAATGTGGTCATTCAAGCTGGCGCTTCCGCGCGCAACCCAATGCGCAAACCACAAGTGCCCTGGAGCCATATTGCTATCGCTGTCCTTTTAACAAGAAGCCGGACAGCTGTAATTTTGAATGCGCTCAAAATGTCGAAACGACCATCCAGACCTCGACACACGGCAAGATTGCCGCTTTTGTGGCCGAACCGGTGATGGGGGTTGGCGGTTTTATTACCCCACCCAAAGAATATTTCGACCGCGTCACAAAGATCGTTCACGAATATGGCGGCCGGTACATTTCTGATGAAGTACAAACCGGTGCCGGGCGTTGTGGGCAGGAGTTTTTGCTGTCCAAAGAACTTGAAATTGATGCTGACATGGTCACCATGGCCAAGGGTTTTGGCAACGGTGCGGCAATCGGTGCTGTATTGATGAAATCTGAAGACGCGGACTCGCTCAAAGGCAAAATGTACTTCAACACATTTGGCGGTGACCCCTACCCCGTGGCACAAGCCCAGGCAACTATGGACATTATTGCTGAGGAAAATCTTATCGAAAATGCACGTGCGATGGGTGCCCGTATTGTGGATGGCTTGAACGAAATGGCCAAAACCCATGAAATGATTGGCGATGTCCGGGGTCGTGGACTTTTACTGGGAATGGAAATGGTAAAAGATCGCAAATCCAAGGAATGGGCATCTGCGGAAGCGACACGATTTATGGACTTGTGCAAAGACCGCGGTGTTTTGCTTGGGAAAGGTGGTCTAAAAGGCAATGTGATACGCATCGCACCACCACTGACCATCAATGCTGAAGAAGTTGATCAATTGCTTGAGGTGATGGATAAGTCAATGACGCAGTTGAGCGCATAACATGCAATTCGAGGCCGATCCGGGACTGAGCAACGCCGATATTGCACCGGTACCTGCCGGAAAAAGAGACTGGAAGGCGATTAGTTTCTTTTCCTTGTGGGTGGGCATGGCAGTCAATATTCCCAGCTATATGATTGCTGCCTCTCTGGTTGACGGCGGCATGAGTTGGCAACAGGCAATGTGGACAGTGTTGCTGGGTAATCTGATCGTGCTGGTTCCGATGGCGCTTTCCGGTCATGCCGGCGCAAAGTATGGCATCCCGTTCCCGGCCTTCGCACGTGCCTCATTCGGTATTAATGGCGCCCATATTCCTGCCCTGCTAAGAGCCATTGTGGCTTGTGGCTGGTTTGGTATTCAGACCTGGATTGGTGGAGCGGCTATCTATACTATCTTGCTGATTTTCGCGCCTGGAGTTGCCGATGCGCCTGCAATGATGCCCGACTGGGTGGGCGTGAGCCTGATCCAGTTCAGTTGTTTCATGGTGTTTTGGGCGATGAATATCTGGCTGATCTGGAAAGGCATCGATTCCATTCGTGTGCTGGAACATATTGCCGCGCCATTTTTACTTTTGTGTGGCCTTGGCCTGCTGGCCTGGGCATATACCCGGGCGGATGGTTTCGGGCCGATGTTGACCGCTAAATCGAAGTTCACCACTAATGCTGAGTTCATGGCGCTGTTTTGGCCCAGCCTGACGGCAATGGTAGGTTTTTGGGCAACTTTGACCCTGAATATTTCTGACTTCACCCGCTATGCAAAAGATCAGCGTTCGCAGGTTGTCGGACAGTTGTCCGGACTGCCAACTACCATGACATTATTCGCTTTTATTGGTGTGGCAGTTACCAGCGCAACGATCGTCATATTTGGTGAAGCCATCTGGGACCCGGTTATTCTGGTACAGAAATTTGATTCTCCGATGTTGGTTTTCTTTTCCATGATTGCAGTTGTCATAGCCACAATTTCCACAAATGCCGCAGCAAACGTTGTTGGCCCGGCCAATGCATTTTCCAATCTGTGGCCTGAGAAAATTGATTTCAAACGCGGAGGCTATATCACAGGAATCATCGGTATTGTGATGATGCCATGGAAGCTGCTGGCTGATCCCAGCGGTTATATTTTTACCTGGTTAATCGGATATTCCGCCCTTCTTGGGCCGGTGATCGGCATTATCCTCGTGGACTACTTTCTGGTGCGCCGTACCGAGTTAAATGTGGTTGACCTGTATCGGCGTGATGGAATTTATGCGGGTGTGAACAGTAAGGCCATAATCGCCCTGGTGCTCGGTGTTTTACCAAACCTGCCGGGCTTTCTGGCGCAAATTGGTGTGATAGAAGGCGGCGGATTCTGGGTTGGTCTGTATAGTTATGCATGGTTTATCGGACTGGGAATTTCATCCGTACTTTATTACCTGTTAATGGGGAGACAGGACAGTGAGTGATATTCGGACAAAACGACTTTCTGATCGGGAACTGTCCGACAACTATCACGACCTGCATGCGCCACTGACACGTTTACAAGCCATTGAGGAATCTGCCCGCTGTCTGTTCTGTTATGACGCGCCGTGCATGGAAGCGTGCCCTACCGGCATCGATATTCCAGGCTTTATTCGCAAAATTGCCACCGGCAATGTTCGTGGCGCAGCGGTTACGATTCTCAATGAAAATATCATGGGTGGCACCTGTGCAAATGTCTGCCCGGTTGAAGAGCTGTGTGAACAGGTTTGTGTTAAAAACACTTCTGAAGAAAAGCCAGTTGTTATTGGCATGCTGCAGCACTATGCCACTGACCATCTGTTTTCGAGCAATGTACAGCCTTTTTCAAGAGCGCCAGACAGCGGCAAACACGTTGCTGTGGTTGGAGCCGGCCCAGCCGGACTAGCCTGTGCACATCGTCTCGCGATGCTGGGCCATGAAATAACCGTGTTGGAAGCCAGGCCGAAATCCGGTGGCTTGAATGAATATGGTCTGGCGGCATACAAAATGCTGGGGGACCGGGCTGCAAAGGAAGTTGAGTTTATCCTTGGAATAGGTGGCATCACTGTTGAAACCGGTGTGTCATTGGGCAAAGACAATACTCTGGATGAATTACGAAATACATATGACGCTGTGTTTATCGGCCTCGGGCATAATGCAGTCAACTCACTGGGCCTTGAAAATGAAACAGCGCACGGTGTGCATAATGCCGTCGACTTCATAGAGCGTATTCGTCAGGAAGACCTCTCAAGCCTTCCTGTCGGTCGTCACGTCGTCGTCATTGGTGGCGGTAATACCGCCATTGATATTGCAGTACAAATCAAAAAACTCGGAGCGGAATTTGTTACCTTGGCCTACCGCAGAGGTGAGGCTGAAATGGGTGCCACAGATTTTGAGCAAGAAGTGGCACAGACCAATGGTGTGTTAATCAAGACCTGGGCACAGCCCTCGAAGATCGTTGCGATTGGAGATGAACTGAGCGCTGTTGAATTTGAATATACGCAAAATGATTCTGAAGGCAGGCTGCAAGGCACAGGTGAATTTCTCACCCTGCCAGCAGATCAGTTGTTCAAGGCGATTGGCCAGCACTTTATACCTGCGCCGTTTGCAGGTTCCAGTCCACCGACGATGGATAAGGGTCGTATCAGCATTGATGAATCCCGCAAAACCAGCCTGTCCAATGTTTGGGCTGGTGGAGATTGCGTCGCCGGCCAGGATCTGACCGTTGCTGCAGTTCAGGATGGAAAAATTGCCGCACATTCAATCGATCAGTTTCTCAAACAGAACTATTAAAAGGAAACCAGAATAATGGCTGATTTGAGATGCAATATTGCCGGTGTCACGTCACCTAACCCATTCTGGTTAGCATCTGCTCCGCCAACTGACAAACAATACAATGTCGAGCGTGCTTTTGAAGCCGGCTGGGGCGGCGTGGTCTGGAAAACCCTGGCCGAGGAAGGCCCGCCTGTAGTCAATGTTTCCTCACGTTATGGATCAATAGACTACAACGGTCAGCGCATGATCGGTCTGAACAACATTGAGTTGATTACCGACCGACCATTGGATGTAAATTTGCGCGAAATTAAGGCCGTTAAGAAAGCCTGGCCTGATCGAGCAATGGTGGTTTCCCTGATGGTGCCCTGTAACGAGGAAGCCTGGAAAAAAATACTCCACCAGGTTGAAGACACAGGCTGCGATGGTGTGGAGTTGAATTTCGGCTGCCCACATGGCATGTCTGAGCGTGGAATGGGAGCAGCGGTTGGTCAGGTTCCTGAATATATTCAGGAAGTTACAGAATGGTGCAAGAAACACTCTGACCTTCCGGTTTTCGTAAAGCTTACACCAAATATATCCAATGTTGTGTATCCGGCCCGCGCTGCTAAAAATGGCGGCGCTGATGCGGTTTCCCTGATCAATACAATCAATTCCATTGTTTCTATTGATCTGGATGCAATGGCACCGACACCAACGGTTGGCGGCAAAGGCGTGCATGGAGGCTACTGCGGGCCAGCAGTTCGACCGATCGCACTGAGCATGGTCTCGGAAATTGCACGCGATGCAGAAACAAAGGGCCTGCCAATTTCCGGCATTGGCGGAATCGGTACATGGCGTGATGCAGCAGAGTTTATTGCACTTGGCTGTGGAAGTGTTCAAGTGTGCACCGCAGCTATGCGATTCGGGTTCAAAATTGTTGACGATATGATCGATGGACTGAATAACTGGATGGATGACAAGGGCTATGCCACTCTGGATGATTTCCGGGGTAAAGCCGTGCCCAATGTTACTGATTGGCAATACCTTGATCTGAACTTTAAGACCATCGCCTCGATTGACCAGGATTCATGTATTGAATGCGGCCTTTGCCATATTACCTGTGAAGACACCTCTCACCAGGCGATCTCGCACGCAAAGGACGAAAACGGCAATCGGACCTATGAGGTGATTGATGAAGAGTGTGTTGGTTGCAATCTGTGCGCACTGGTCTGCCCTGTTCCAGAATGCATCACCATGGTTGAGGTGGATACCGGTAAGCCTTATATGAATTGGACCGAACACCCAAACAACCCAATGCGGAACGGTTGATGGCGCATAAAAGCCAGCTTGCAGGTTTTATTATAGATTGCCAGACAGGGAATCTTGATCAGGCGACCGACTTCTGGTCAGAGGCGCTTGGACTGAAGACCGAAACACCGGTAGATCCCAGTGAGTCACAGTACCGGTATCTGAAGACTGCACCGGAAGACATTCACATCGAGGTGCAGAAAGTAGATCACCAATCACGTTTGCACCTGGATATCGAGACCGACAATATTGAAGCTGAAGTTGCCCGACTGGAAAGCCTCGGTGCCAAGCGTATTTCTGAAATCAAACAATGGGTGGTGATGGAAGCGCCAACCGGCCAAAGGTTTTGCGTGGTTACACCTCAACGGGCCAATTTTGAGAGTGCCGCCAATAGCTGGGATTGATTTGAAGTTCAAATACCCAATTCTGTTATTTCTCCTTTTAGTCAGCACGCTGCAATCTAATGCTCAGGAACTAGTCGCAGATCCGCTGGTAAACAATTCAATTGAAACCGGCACGATAAAAGGTGCGATGTATACCGTTCTCATTCCAGAGAAATGGTCTGGCGGCTTGTTACTGGTAGCCCACGGCCTGCGCCCTGATACGATGCCCATAAGCGCAAGATTAAACCCACAAGAGCAGCTTTATTCAGAACTGTTAAAAGACGGATGGATGGTTGCTGCCAGCAGTTACCGACGCAATGGTTATATCGTCCGCGATGCGGTTGATGATCTTGACGGATTGTTAAGCCATATCCAGAATGAATATGGAAAGCCACGCCGCACTTTGATCATGGGCAGTTCAATGGGCGGGGCAATCGCTACTCTGATCGCCGAAACCCGCTATGAAGATTACGATGGCGTGTTGGCCATTGGCGCCGCGCTGTCGGTATGGGACCAGCAAAGGCCATTTCAATTGAGTCACCAACCTCATATCCCTATTCTTTACCTTAGCAATCAAAGCGAAATTCAGGGGCCGAGGAAATACGTCCAACAGGCGGCAACGGCACCTGTAATACCGGCAGTGTGGATCGTTAGTAGGAACGGCCATGTCAACGTAAATGATGATGAACGAAAGTCAGCTTTAAATGCCCTCAATCAATTCATCGATACCGGACAAATTGAACGCGATAAAGACGGCACAGTTGACCAGAAACTTTCATCAACTGCCCGCTTTTCCGCAAATCGCGCGTACAGCAAAATCACTTCAATTTCTGCGGTTCATGGAAATATTTTTAGCGGTTTTGTGGCGAAAGATTTACTGCGAATAGGTATTAAGAACGGCCAGCGATTTCACCTGAGCCTGGGTGATCAGACTTTTGAAGTATTGTGGGGAAACACTTACCGGGATGTTGGTACAGGCGAATGGATTGCCTATATCTCTGCCAATGACAGTTTGATGATCGCAGTTAATATGGAGAGCGCCTGCGCGACTCTTAACTGCAAGACCGGTGATCAATTGGTGATATCTACGATCGACACTAATGAAGAAAAATAAACGCCGAATTTGCCTGACTTTCACTCAGTCGTGGATTAGATCATCACAATCGTTTCAGCCTGAATCAGAACATATCACCCTGATGCACAAGGACGAGAAAGCTTTCCTCTTGTGCCAGGAACGAGACAGAGTCGCCGTTTAACAGATCACCCTCGCTCACTTCTTCACCATTGGCCAGCCCTGAGCCTGTTGCTACATAGGCAATGAACTCAGAATCTTGTCGCAACTCATCACCTGCATTCAATCGTGCGACTTCCATCACAGTTTTTGCTGGAAATGTCTCTTGCTGATCAGAGCTACCGCCATATATTCGTAGCCGTTGCCCTGATTCCGGGCGAAACACCTGGTATCCCGCTGGTTCTCCCGGAACCTCGGGCAGAACCCATAATTGAAGCATGCGGTTTTCCACTTCATCGGGATTCAACTCATTGTGATAAAAGCCTTCACCACCGGCACGTTGAACCTGCACATCGAAGACATTTAGTTCCTGACCGTGTTCAAGCGATCCCTGGTGGGCAATCCGGCCTTCCATTATGATCGAAATAACATCAATTTCTCGGTGCGGATGCATTTTAGTTTCGCCATGCGGTAAAAAACGTGCATCTGCCAGATATACAAAATTACCCAGACCCTGCCTTGCTCCTGGTTCAACGTGACTACCCCAGGCTTTCGGGTCCATTACCATGCGTGTTTCTTTTAACCCGGCGAAACCACCACGGTGCAGATCATTGCGGTGAACAATATTCATTTATTACTCCAGTGAGGGATTCAGAGTTATTTACTCAGGAATCCAACGGGCCCTATGGTCTTTTGATTGAGTCGCTATTATCTTACGATCAAACCAATAATGTCTCTTTTCTTCCAACCATTGATGTAAGTCCGAGCCCTTTTTCCAAAAACCGAGGATGATGATATTACCTGTCAACACCAGAACGATCCCGGTCACAATATTGAAGCTAAGCTCAAGTCCTTCAAAAAGCACACTCATAAGCACTGCAACAACCGGAAACATCACCACTACATATCCTGCTTTGTGCGGTCCTATACGTCCCACCAGTTTCAGATATACACCAAATGCGACCACTGACCCGAATATTGCCAAATATAACAGTGAGCCAATGTAGGAAGCTGTGAACTCAAAATTAAACGGCGTACCGCGAGCCCAGGCAACCGCTGCAGTGATTAGAGTTCCATAAAACATGCCCCATGCATTCGTTTGCAGAACGGGCAGTCCCTGTGATTGATAGGTTTTTGATGCAATATTTCCCAGCGATGCCAAAAATGCACCGGTCAAGCTGAGGCTTGCACCCAAAAACACGCTGTCACTCAAACTGAGCCTGGAAATCTCGGGCCAGAATAAGGTCACAATTCCGACCAAACCCAGTGCAGCGCCAAACCAAAGTTTGGGTTCAATGCGGGTTCCCAGAAAGACTCTTGAATTCACTACGTTCATCCACATCATTGTAGAAAACGCGACCGCATTCAAAGCTGAGGTGATGTACTGCTGTGCAGAATAAGTGGCAATATAATTGAAGCTGAACAACAACATTCCTAGCAAAAAGAATCGCAGGTGAGCATGCAGGCTGTATTTCAATTGCAGCCCTCGAAACGCACTCCATGCGAACAACAAGGCTGCGGCAATTGCATATCGATAAACGACCGACACGCCCGGCGCTACTTCACCCAACTGATAGTTAATAATTAACCAGGTTGAGCCCCAGACAATAACTGCTGTTGAATAAAGCACCAGATTGCTCATTTCTTGCCTCCGGGACGGACAGTAAATCGTTTCTGTCAATGCGTCCTGATAAATTTGCCAAACTACGAAATCTAATATATGATTCATTTTGTATACTTAACAGATACAACATAATATAAATGTAACCTATACAGTTATCGGACCAAATCATGCTGGCTATAGACCGAAAACAGGAAGATTTTCTTTATACTCAAGTGGTTGATCTGATTAACGAGCAACTTGGGTCAGGTACGTTACGCGCAGGGGATCGCTTACCTTCCTTGCGCCGCTTGAGCGAAAAGCTCGAAGTAAGCATACCCACCGTTCGACAGGCCTATTTGGAACTGGAGAGACGCGGAAAAGTTGAAGCTCGTCCCAAGTCCGGCTATTTCATTCAGGCACAGAGGCAAAACCGACTGGTCAAAGTTGGCTGCAAAACATGCCAGCCGATGGAAGTAAGTTGTTTAAACCTTATTGATCGTGTTTATGAAGGAATTCACAAACCCGGTATATTGCCTCTGGGAATTGCCAATCCATGCATGGCATATCCGGCAACAAAAACCTTACACAGAGCGATGAAACGCATGATGTCCAGGGCAGAAGACCGGGCCTTGGGATACGCGCCAACTGCCGGGGACCCGGGCTTAAAAAGACAGATTGCTTTCCGCTACCTTAATCAGGGAGGCTCTGTCGACCCGGCCGAAGTGATTGTGACCAACGGAGGTCAGGAAGCGCTGGCTATTGCGGTTCAGTCTGTTGCATCCAAAGGGGACATCATTGCAATTGAAAGCCCTGCTTATCCGGGCATGCTTGAATTGATAGAAAGCCTAGGTTTAATGGCCCTGGAAATCGAAACCTGTCCACTTGATGGAGTGAATCTGGAGGCATTAGAACGGGCTTTGGAAACTCACAATGTAAAAGCATGTATGTTTTCATCCTCCGTAAATAACCCGCTCGGATGTGTATCAACTGATCAACATCGGAAATCACTGGTTGAGTTGCTGGAATCCCATGATGTCAGCCTGATTGAAGATGATGTTTATGGTGAGCTGGTATTTGACGGTTCACGCCCGAAACCGGGCCAATTTTTTTCCCGCAAAGGTCTTGTTTTGACCTGCTCATCGTTTTCGAAAACCGCTGCACCGGGCTATCGCGTTGGCTGGCTGTTACCCGGAAAATATTTGGATAAAGCACGAAAACTCAAACGGGCAATATCGTGCACATCAGGATTGTTGACCCAGTTGACGCTCTCTGAGCATCTTGCATCCGGTGACTATGACAGACACCTCAAACGCCTGTTACCTGTTTTGAAACAAAATGCTGCAAGAATGACTGCCGCGGTTGAGCAGTATTTTCCTGCCAACACCGGAATCTCAGCACCCAAGGGCGGCTCTGTTTTATGGCTGGAACTACCTCGTAGTGTAGATTCCGAGGTGCTGTTCGACAAAGCCATTGAGGAGAATATTTCTATCATGCCCGGCGATGTATTTGCCGCAGGTCGGCGCTACCGAAACTTTATTCGCCTTAGTTTTGGCCATCCCTGGTCTGCAGAAATTGACAGGGGCATTGCAACACTGGGCCGACTGGTCCATGAAATGGCAGTCTGAATTGATTAACCGCATCAATGCCCATGTGGTACGGCCGGTGCTGGAAGCGAAATTCGCCATTCAACGGCATTCAACGGGGTCCATTCAACATTCAACGGGGTCCATTCAACAGGGTCAGATTGGACTGACCCTCTTGATTCAGGGAGTAATCAAGTTGATCTGACCCTCTTGATTCGAAAGTGTTGCTGCAGGTTTCTAGTTTCGGAAATGGATCATAGCCAAGGTATTCATATATGGCTGATATCTAACCTATCGGCAGCTCTGTACGACCTTTTTCCCAGTTGAGAATGGTCCAGGGATTGACCCCCAATTCTTCGGCAGTCCTCTAATGCTTCTGACCCTTTTCCAGGCGCCGTTTTCAAACATGCTCTCCCAAGAATTTGAGCTCAAAATAATATGTTTTAAGAATCAATAACTCAAGTGAAACACGAGCAAATAGCAAAAAGGCAACACAACCCGTGCCCCTGTGGCATGTCAGGCGCCGAATCCAGGAATTGCCATTTGCAGCGCAGAGCGAATACAAAGATATTGCCACCGCGTTTCCGGGCCGCTACTGGACCGGATTGATAATCAGTAGAGGTGCTAAGGCCCGCAGTATCCTTATTCGATCTCAAGAACAAGTCCGGCGAGGATACTGCCAGCATCAGGGCCAGAGTTGTGGCTGCACATGCGCTGCAAATGGTAAGGTTGGGGCGATTCAGTAAAGACCCACGCGAGTCAGAAAAGCCCTCAGTGCGAGTAAGGGATAACTGTGTTTCTCATACATGATCGTCTGTGACTCCGTGGTCTGCTATTGATTATGAGCCACTGTGATTCATCGAGAACAGATTAAATTGTGGGTGCCCCTCCCTCTTTTTCGTTTTCACCTTTTCAAACGAGGTTTGACAGTAGTTAAATACACGCTCAGAATGCTGTCACGGTCAGAGGTTAATATCCCAAGCATTTGGATTACCTGTACTGGCCCAACATCTTTACGGGATTCTCTTCCTGCAAACCGGTTGCAAGGCCGGAAGGTCCACAAATGTATACTTTTGCTGCTTGCCTGATCTACAAGATCCGGGACAGCCGCACGATCGTCTTTTTTATAAATTACGTTTCAATTTTACTGGTGTCAGCCAGTCTGTTCGACACAAATCCGACCTGGGTGGTGCGCAAAAATGGTGATATGGAACTGGATGGCAATACGATCAATGACGGGGCGGCGGTCGTGGGCATTGAAGTATTGAATGATATTTTCAGGCCAACTACCCATGCATTCCGTTCGATAAAGCTACCAGAATGCATCTAGACCCTATCATGCCCTACCTGGTCGGTATCATTTTGGCGGTGCTTTTGCTCGGCCTGCTGTTACGTTCATTGCGCCAGCCGTACGTCATCGGTTATCTCATAGCCGGGGTCATACTTGGTCCGCACGGTTTTGCCCTGATAACTGATGAAGTATTGCTGGGGCGCCTTGGTGCTATCGGCGTTGTGTTACTGCTCTTCTTTATTGGCATGGAAATTTCTCCTGGAAAACTGGTAGCGAACTGGAAAGTCGCAGTAATAGGCACGTTTTTGCAGATTATGATAAGCCTTGGCTGTATTTGGCTGTTTGGCACATTATTAGATTGGCCGCTTTCGCGAATTGTATTGATCGGCTTTGTGATCAGTTTGAGCAGCACCGCGGTGG
>JBLHGQ010000023.1:0-29306 GCA_047614505.1 Rhodothermales bacterium
GTGACCGCAGTAAGGCCTGAAGTACCCTGTTTAACCGCTGCAGCTTGAATCGCTGCTATTCGCAGATCTGAGGCAGGTAATCCGGCAGCCATGCCATTTAGTGCCCAGGCACGACTGAGATGTAAACCATCCAGATGCGCCAATTTCCCATCGCTGCGATCAGTAATTTCGGCCAGCGGTAGCCACGAAGTGCTACCGTCAGTTGGAATGCGTGGCATAAATGCAGTCAGCCAGATTGCGTACTCACTGGAATTCATCACACGGCGCATCAAATCGGCCTCTGCAAGGCATGGAGAGAGAAAGTCCTGACCGCCAGGTTCATAATCTAAAGGGCAATTACGGTCAGCACCGTAGAATTCAAGTGCACGGTTCCTGACTAACTGAAAAAACTCATTATTACCGGATGCCCGAGCCCAATCCAGAAACAATGCAAAGGCGAACGCAGTTTGGGCATGCTCACCGACCCGGATCGGATACGCCAGTTTTTGCAGCCAATGTGAAGTTTTCTGAACATATGTAGCTTCCAGTGGCTCCAAAACAGCCTGCCACCGCCTTGCGACCGGATCATCCCATTCACGCAACTCCGCCATTAGCTGTAATAACCATGCAATTCCATAGGGTCGTTCAAATGAGCTTCGTTGTTCATGCAAAGCATATTCAACTTCAACCGCAACTTTTTCCGTTTGAAAGCTTTGTTCCAGGGCGCCACGTACCCGATCAGAAAACTCTGCCTGTGGATTCAGTCTCAAAAGTCGTACCAGTAACCAATGGCCATGAACCGAAGAGTGCCAGTCAAAACAGCCATAAAAAACAGGCGTAAGCTCACGGGGTGCCCTGACATCCAAATCCCCGGACATCACATGCGAAATTTTATTGGGATATTCCTCATGAACACAAGCCAAAGCGAGATCTGCATAGCGATCATATGAATTTGGAGCTGTCTCCGCTCGCACCTGAACCACATCCAATGCAAGCACTGAAACGATAATAAGTATTAGAAATCGCAACATTCCGGATTCCTCATGTAGGACGCTAACTCTTTTGCCGATTAGTGTCGTTATTTTGAACCTGCTTCACTTAATTTTCTGAGTGCCCAAAAATTGTTACTTTACGGTTGCCATACATTCGATTTCAACCCGCGCGCCTAACGCGAGCCCGCTTGTTCCCAGCGCACTTCGCGCAGGCGGGTGGGCCGTAAAATAGGTGATGTAAACTTCATTCATCTCGCCCCACTCTGCCATATCTGCCAAAAACACCGTACATTTCACAACTTCGTCCAGTGATGAACCATGCTTTTCAAGACTTGTTTTAATGTTTTCCATCGTCTGGCGGGTTTCACCCTTTATTCCACCTTCAGCAAGTTCAGGAGTGCCTGGAATATTTCCGAGATTCCCGGACAGATACAACATGTGCCCAACTCTGACCGCTTCAGAAAATGGCAAATCCATATTGCCCTCGACACCGTAGTACTCAACTTCCGGTTGTCCTGCAGACGCAACATTGGCGAGATAAATGCTTAAAACAATCAATGCCTTCAATGTTTTCATTTCAAAACCTCGTTAATTATTCTGGATTCTGACTTAGGGAAAAAGGATCAGGCAAGAGCTGCTCCAGTTTCCAGATTTTTGGCAGTTCCTGATCAGAGCAGGCGATCACCACTGCATCATCACTCATAAGTTCACTGATAACCTGGCGACATGCACCGCAAGGTGTAAGTGTTCCAAACCCACTGGCATAGACCAGCAGAGTCTTCATGCTTCCCGCTTCCTCACCTCCTGCGATGGCGGCGGCAAGTGCGTTTCTCTCCGCACATTGAGTTAATCCGTAAGAGGCGTTCTCCATGTTGCAGGCACTATAAATATGACCATTTTCACCAACAACGACCGCGCCAACTTTGACATGACTATATGGTGAATATGCACGCTCACTTACTGCACGTGCGCTCACCAACAAACCCTTTCTGAAATCGTCCATGAAGTCACTCATCATTTAAAAGTGCTTCCAAAACTACATTGATGACCGAGCCAAATGCATTCTGCCTTGCTTCTGTGCTGGCTTTCTCCCCGGTAGGGATGACATCACTAACGGTTAGCAATGTAAGAGCACGTCTGCCATGTTGTTTTGCCAGGGCGTAAAGCGCGGCGCTTTCCATATCTATCGCCAGTATGCCCAGAGCCTGTAAGCGGCTAATGAAATCAGGATCAGGATGGTAAAAAAAGTCTGAAGCAAATACCTCACCAGCCCGAATTGATATTCCATGATCATGTGCCGCATTCCAAACACTGTGAAGCAAATCGGGATCTGCTGCAGCTGAATAATCCCAATGATTAAATCGTTGACGATTCATGCCTGAATCAGTGCTGGAGGCCGTGGCCAGAACCACATCACCAAGTTTCATATCATCAAGCAAGCCACCACAAGTACCAACCCGAATTATTTTCTGAACACCGTAATAATCGAACAACTCATGAGCGTAAATGCTGATTGAAGGCATACCCATACCCGAACCCATAATTGATACGGGCTGGCCTTTCCAACTGCCTGTATACGCGAGCATGTTTCGAACACTGTTTACCAGTCTGGGATTTTCCAGATGTCCTTCTGCAAGAGCCTTTGCTCGTAGTGGATCACCCGGCATCAATACCAGTTCAGCGAAATCACCTTTTTCAGCTTCAATATGTGGGGTGCCGGTCATATTTATTTTAATCCCAATTAATTATCACGAAATCGTTTCGTGGACAGATACTAATGGCCCGCAGGCTTCTGGTGCGACCTGCACACAATGGAGAATACGATCTGCAGCTCTGCTCCAGTCTTCCATGTTTTTCGCATGAACCATGCAAATTGCCTGGCCCTGGACAATGCGGTCACCAACACTTAACAAGCTGCTGAGGCCAACTCGCGGGTCAATGGTATCTTCTACAGATACCCGACCGCCACCCAGGCGCAGTACGGTCATTCCTAGCTCGCGTGTATCCATACCGGATATCCACCCATCAAGTTCTGATTCAACTGCTTTGACCACAGGTGCTTCCGGTAGATATTGATCGGCTTTTTCAAGTAAATCCACTGGCCCACCCTGGGCTGCGATCATTTTTGCAAATCGTTCTGCCACCATCCCGTTAGCAAGCAATTCTTTCAGTCTGTTAATCGCACTGTTTCGATTTTCTTCAATGTGACCCAGGACTAACAGTTCTGCTGCCAGACCAAGTGTCACTTCCAGCAGTGCTGGATGTTGTTGAACCCCGGTGACAAACCTGATTGCTTCCAATACCTCAACTGCATTTCCTGCCGACCAACACAGAGGTTGATTCATGTCAGTTATCAATGCAGTGCAGGGAGTCCCCGAGTCACGGGAAGTATTGCAAAGACCTACGGCGAGTTCACGGGATTTTTCCAACTCTTGCATGAACGCGCCATTGCCGGTTTTTACATCCAGTACCAGCCCATCAAGTCCTTCGGCCAGCTTCTTGGAAAGTATTGACGATACGATTAAAGGAATGGATTCAACCGTAGCAGTCACATCTCTCACCGCATACATACGACCGTCTGCCGGCGCTAGATCAGGTCCCTGACCGATCATTGCCAGTCCGTTCTGGCGTACCAGGTCCTTAAGGTGCTCCAAATCCATTTGTACCGAAAACCCGGGCACACTTTCCAACTTATCCAGTGTGCCTCCGGTATGACCAAGGCCACGGCCCGAAATCATTGGGATATATCCACCAGCAGCTGCAATCATCGGTGCCAGAATCAGACTCACAACATCCCCGACACCGCCGGTTGAATGTTTGTCCAGTACGGGCCCGTTCATATTGGCCCATTGCAGCACAGAACCGGAGTTGCGCATGGCGAGAGTCAAGATGGTCTGCTCCTCATGATTCATGCCCATGAATCGAACAGCCATTGTAAAAGCACCTAACTGGGCATCGGTTACATCACCATTGGTAACACCAACAATAAAGCTACGAATGTCCTGCGCTGACAGTTCATGGCCCATAGCTTTGAGATCCAGGACGTTTTCAGCTTTAAACATGGGTTTCATAATAGCAGCGAAGGATACCAATTCCTTTATCAATTCGACAGCTTGCATTACCGCTTTGAGGTTCAGCCTCTGTTCACAGTTAGCTTGTTAATGTGCAAGCGTGGAAACAGCAACAAAGGAGTTCGATCATGAAGAAACAGATCACTATTTCACTATTGAGCGCAGCACTGCTGCTTTCGGCTGGCTTGGCGCAGGCCGGAGATCGAGGCAATAGAAATGGCCACTATTCGAACAATTCGAATCGCCATTATGGTTACCAGCCTCGTCACTACAATCATCGTGGTTATCGCCATCGTAGTGGCAACCGTCATAACGCCTGGAAATATGCTGCAGGAGCCCTGGTCATTGGTTCAATTATCCATTCTGCAAACCGCCCACGTAATGATCGTGTTGTCGTGCAGCGTCGGATTGAGCCATCCCGTAGTTCTGACTACTGGTATCGGGTAGATACTGATGGACAATGCGTAGAAGTTCGTCTTAACCGACAGGGTCAGGAGGTATGGACCTACGTAGATTCATCCTACTGCTACTAAATCATCACATCCACAACAAAAAACGCCGGCAAAAGCCGGCGTTTTTATTTGCCCGGTTTAAGATTTCAAACATCAGCACGATCAATATTTACTGGCCTGAACAACACCAGCAATACTGCAAGATTGGTTACAAAAGCAAGACCAAATACGACAACGGTACCAAGATGCAAGATCTCATTGCGAGCAGTGTCGAATAAACCAGAGGTTGTCATTATTACCAGCAATCCTATTGCGAATATGCGTACCCAAGAACGCATTGTCCAAAGACCGTATGCCAACAAAATATACAGGAACCCAAATAGACACAAACCGACTGACATGCCGGTAAGCCCTTCAACTGATTCCAGGACATAAACCCGTAATACAAACGACAGCGATAACATCAAACCAAGCATCCCAACGAGTGCCACCATCAAAGACATGATTGAAACACCAACGGGTCTGTCTTTGACTAGTACCATTCTAGGACGAAGCCAGCTTTACGAGGACAAGGCACTTTTTTATTGACAGGATTGCAATCTTGAGGCAAAGCCAGCTTTACGAGGACAAGGCACTTTTTTATTGACAGAATTGCAATCTTGAGGCAAAGCCAGCTTTACGAGGACAAGGCACTTTTTTATTGACAGGATTGCAATCTCAGGGCAACGAGTGCAAGGCATGGTGCAGAAGAGAATGCGCAGTTACCAAATCGGTAATGAGCAATTCGATTCAAAGCCGTAACGCAGCACTCGTTGTTCTGAGGCAGCAATCAGCCGCATTTGGAATAACCACAGGATAAACAAGTCCCACAATTATCCATCACAACAACCGCTTTGGTATGGCACTTTCCACACAAGGTGGCGGAAGCAGGATAAGCTGGTTCCTCTGCGGCTGCCGCGTCAGAATCAACCAGGGATAATTTCTGAGCGGCAATTTCAGCTTCTGCCCGTTTTTCTTCTAGAATCAGCATGTGTTGTTCAGATAATTCATCTTTTTCCATCAGGCCGATCTTCTGCAAATGGTGTTCAATAACAGCACCGATCTCAGCTACGATAGAGGGCATCCACTTGCCGCCGGATTTAAAATAACCGCCTTTCGGGTCAAATACCGCTTGCAACTCTTCCGCCAGAAATACAACGTCCCCACCCTTTCGGAAAACCGCGGACATAAGCCTGGTTAAGGCCACGATCCACTGAAAGTGATCCATATTTTTCGAGTTGATGAAAATTTCAAAAGGGCGACGCGATTCGTGGACCGTTCCCTGGTTCAGAATAATGTCATTGATTGTCACGTACATTGCATGGTCAACCAACGGCGTTTTAATCTTGTAGGTTGACCCTTCAAGCGCCTCCATACCTTCGGGACGCTTGACCTGCTCGGTCATGCGAATAACCTTGGCTTTTGACCGGTCTTCCTTTTCTTGTGCTGCCGCTTTTAATGCGGCTTTTTCTTCTGCAGGCTTAACGACTTCGTAGCCGACAATGTTTTGATCAATTTTAATGGACATTAATTTACCTTCTAAAACTTTCCGTAATAGCCTTCTTTAAGGGCGTCAAAAAGATTTGCTGCGGTATGAAGTTCACCATCATACTCAATCTCTTCGTTTCCTTTGGCTTCAACTGTCGCGCCATCAGACAACACAAAACGATAGGTGGTATTTTCTAGATCTTTGCTCTTGACCAACACGCCCTGAAAAGCTTCCGGGTTGAATCGGAAAGTAGTACAACCCTTTAAGCCTTTGCTGTGTGCGTAGGTATAAATATCTTTGAAATCCTCGAAAGGATAATCAGTAGGCACATTGGCAGTCTTTGAAATTGAAGAATCAATCCACTTTTGTGCCGCAGCCTGTATATCCACATGTTCCTTCGGGGATATCTCGTCGGATGAGGTGAAGTATTCAGGTAATTTTAAACCCTCTTCGTCGGAATCCGGCATGGCATTTTCATTAACCAACACTCGGTAAGCAAGTAACTCATAGCTATAAACTTCAACCTTTTCCTTGCTCTTTTTCCCTTCACGGATAACGTTTCGATTGTAGTGATGTGCAAAACTTGGCTCGATTCCATTGGACGCGTTATTGGCCAGGGACAGTGAAATGGTTCCGGTGGGCGCTATGGATGTGTGGTGTGTAAACCTGGCTCCCTCATCGGCTAGCCGCTCGATCAATTCCGGATCGTGTTGTGCTACCAATTGCATATAATGACTGTACTTTGAATGCAGGATGCTGCCCTTAACCTTGTCACCAACTTCATAACCGTCTATCTGCATCTGCGGGCGCTTGCGTAACATCTCTCCACTGATTTCAAAAATCTCTTTCATGATCGGCGCCGGACCTTTTTCACGGCTTAATTCCAAACCCTCTTCCCATCCTGCAATCGCCATTTCACGTGCTATCTTTTCAGTGAATTCAATCGAATCATCTGAACCGTACTTCATTCCCATTAAGATCATGGTAGAGCCCAACCCCAGAAAGCCCATACCGTGCCGGCGCTTTCGTGCAATTTCGTCACGCTGCTTTCCAAGAGGCAAGCCATTGATTTCAACGACATTATCTAGCATGCGGGTAAAAATTCTCACAACCTTGCGATACTCGTCCCAATCGAAACGTGCATTCTCAGTGAAAGGTTCCTCCACAAAACGAGTGAGGTTTACCGAACCCAAAAGACATGCTCCATAAGGCGGTAACGGCTGTTCACCACAGGGGTTGGTCGCTCGGATATTCTCGCAAAACCAATTATTGTTCATCTCATTGATGCGGTCGATCAGGATGAAGCCAGGCTCTGCAAAATCGTAGGTTGAGGACATGATCATGTCCCACATTCTGCGCGCCGGTAGTGACTTATATATCCGGCAAGCAACCAGGCCGTCTTCGCGGGTTACGTAATCTTCTGTTGCCGGCCATTCCCGCCACAGTACGGCAGTGGCATCATCAAGGTCCAGTTCCGATGCTTCTTGAGAGTTAATTGGAAATGCAACCGGCCAGTCCCTGTCGTTTTTAACCGCTTCCATGAATTCATCAGTAATCAAAAGCGAACAATTGAATTGCCTTAGCCTTCCGTCTTCACGCTTGGCACGGATAAACTCCATGACATCAGGATGACCGACCTCGAAAGTCGCCATTTGTGCACCTCGCCGTCCTCCGGCAGAAGAAACGGTAAAACACATTTTGTCATAAATATCCATGAAACTGAGCGGCCCGGATGTGTAGGCTCCTGCGCCAGAAACATAGGCGCCTTTTGGGCGCAAAGTAGAAAATTCGTAACCGATACCACAACCGGCTTTGAGCGTAAGTCCCGCTTCATGAACTTTATCGAGAATGCCATTCATGGAGTCCTGGATGATTCCCGAAACCGTACAATTAATCGTCGAAGTCGCTGGCTTATGTTCCTCAGCCCCGGCATTTGAAGTAATTCGGCCGGCCGGAATAGCGCCACGCCTCAAAGCCCAAAGAAACTCGGTGTACCATTTCTCGCGGTTTTCTTTGCCCTGTTCAACATTCGCGATTGCCCTTGCCACCCGTTTAAAAGTGTCATCAATGGATAAATCGATCAACTCGCCTATTCTTGACTTCAGGCGATACTTTTTATCCCAGATGTCCAGTGATGCTTCCTGGAAAGGAATTGCTTGTGAATCAGTGCCAATGGCTTCAACGCGCACGCTGCTCATTAACATTCTCTTGTAATTGATTGGTTTTACTTAATTATAGACACAACTTATTGTGCCTCTTTTTTTTCTTAGACACAAGATATTGTGCCGGAGTTGGTAAAAGATACCTAGCAATTGGGGGTGTGTCAAATGTTCAGCAGCCTATGGGAGCATGCGGGATAAAATGTCTTTATTTGATATTTTTCAATTAATTAGAAGATTTGCGACGCTTTTCATTCGCGCTGCGTCTTATGTGAAGAGCGCGAAACCCTTTAAACATGGGCTTTCGTTTCGTCGCAAATCAAACTTTCCCTGGAGATTTATATATGAAAACCAATTTTAGCCTGTCCTCAATGGTGATTTTATCGGCTTTTATTTACGCCGGTATCGCTTTTGCGGGAGACAAAGAAATGATGGTTGTAGAATTGAAAACCAACGATTTTGAAATGGCCGAAACTGATATCAGTAACCTGGCGATCGGCGAGTCAGAAACCGTTGTTACTGAAAGTGGCAAAATTATTGACCTTATGCGCACTGCTGAAGGTGTAGAAATATATGTGGATGGCGAACTGCTGGATATGCCCCACATGGATGGAATGGCTACCGATGGTAGCGGGCATCACAATATACACAAGCGTGTTGTGATCGAATGTGAAGTTGATGATGCCGGTGATGTTGCAGCCGAATGCGGAGAGAACATGGTTTTCCTCGCTGATGGAGACATCGATATCGAGGCTCTGTATGACGACGGCGAAGCCCATAAGGTCATTATGAAAAAGGTTCATTCAGAGTGTGCCAGCGATGAAGAAGGTGAATGTGAAGACCACAATGTATGGGTTAGTGATGGCGAGGATTTCGACTTTGCTGAACTACATGAGGCTAGCGAAGGCCATCGGGTAATCAAGATTCACAGATCGCATAGCGACGGAGACGTTGATGTAGAACAAGAAGTTGAAAAATTCATCGTGATTGAGAAAGATTAAATCTCTGTAAATTTGAAGCAGTATAATGAGCGGCCCTGCCCGGTTTTCGCCGGACAGGGCTTCTTTTTGGATCAAGCCATGCTGCACATCATTTTGTATCAACCAGAAATTCCGCCCAATACCGGCAATATTATTAGATTGTGTGCAAACACCGGCGCGCGCCTGCACCTGATTGAGCCGATGGGTTTCCAACTGGACAATAGCCGCGTCAAGCGTGCAGGTCTTGATTATCACGAGTTGGCCAATACCGTTCGCTACCCGGACTGGGCTACATTTCGGCAGGAAAAGCGAGATATGCGTATCTGGTCATTTTCGACCAGGGGCAAAATGAATTATGACAGAGCTGATTTCTTGAATGGTGATGGTTTGCTATTTGGCCCTGAAACCCGAGGACTGCCGCAATGGCTTATTCAAGAAACAGGGGACAAGCAAAGCTTGAGACTTCCAATGGCTGATGAAAGCCGCAGCCTCAATTTGTCGAACACCGTAGCCGTCGGCTTATACGAAGCCTGGCGACAGTTGGGGTTTAATCATTGAGTTCAGCATAAAGATGCTCTGCTTTTTGTTCCCGTGACATCAGGCTGCGAACGCATTCTTCAGGATCCCAGCCCAATTGAATCAAGCCGTAGATCTGCTCTGAAATCGGCATACTAACTTCGTGTTTCATTGCCAGTCGATGCACTTCTTTTGAGGTATTTACCCCTTCAACTACCTGACCAATATCATTCAGAGCCTTTTCAACACTGTCACCGCGGCCCAACGCCAACCCGAATCGTCGGTTCCTGGAAAGATCACCAGTACAGGTCAGTACCAGATCGCCAACCCCGGCCAGTCCCATCAATGTTTCCGGTCTTGCATGTAATGCAGCACCCAGGCGCATCATTTCAGCAAGCCCCCTGGTAATCAGCGCAGCACGCGCATTGTCCCCGAGTCCCATGCCGTCGCAAATTCCGGTGGCAACTGCCAAAACATTTTTTACTGCGCCACCCAGCTCTGCACCAATCACATCGTCCGAGGTATATGCCCTGAAGCTAGTGCCGTGAAGTGCCTGCGCAATAGTAGTTGTAAATTCGGAATTTTCTCCTGCGACCGTCACCGCAGTAGGCAGGTCTCGTGCCACTTCAGCTGCAAATGAGGGCCCGGTTACTACCGCCAGTGCCTTTCCAAGCCCAAGCTTCTCACGTGCCACTTCATGCAGGAATCTGCCGCTGCCCGGTTCAAAGCCTTTGCATCCCCATGCGACGCCTTGTTCAGACCGAAGAACGGGTTCCAAGGTGTCGATCATGCCACTAAAGGCATGGCTGGGAATAACTAACAAAACGTGATCTGCTTGAGAAACTGCGACGCTCAGATCAGCTTGTACCGAGATAGATTGAGAAATCACCTGACCAGGCAAAAAGCGCGAATTAATGCGCGTTTTGTCTATTTGCTCGATTTGTGCCGCATCACGACCCCATAAGATCACTTTGTTCTGACTGCGATCCAGTTGCATTGCCAGCGCGGTTCCCCAGGAACCTGCACCTAATACGGCAAAAACTGGCGCGTTTGCACTCAACAGGGTGGATTATCAGACCTGATCAGGGCTTACCCTGTACTTCAATTTCAGTCGATTCCCCCTGCTGAGCATTAGCATTCTCATTTGCTTCGGCAACCCTTTGAGCATAAATCTGTTCAAAATTGATTGGTTGCAAAACCAGGGGAGGAAATCCACCGTCAGCTACCAGGTCGGTAATAACCCGGCAGGCATATGGAAACAAAGAGTGCGGGCAAAGAGTGTTAAGAACTGAATGCCTGTTTTGATCGTTAAAACCCTGTAACAAAAATAGCCCCGCCTGATGAACTTCTGCAAGATACGCTGTTTTTTCGCCTGATAAAGCTGTAACAGTTACCGTCAGGATTACTTCAAACAAGTCATCTGAAATATTGTTCACGCGCTGGGACAGATTCATTTTGATTTCAGCTTGCCCGGAATCCTGAAATACATCAGGCGCATTGGGTAATTCAAAAGAAATATCTCTCGCATAAATTTTCTGCAGTTGGAATTGCATTTGATTTGCCGCTGGTTCTGCGACCACTTGTGTTTCGTCATCTGCCATGTTGTGTTGCTCGCTTTTTTGGTTGGGGCCGTTATGTTGCGAACGGCAATAAAAAATTATCGCATCTGACCGGATTTAAAACCAGCCGCTTTCCCACTGCATTACTTTAGTCCTTAGTAACTGGATAGTTGTCAGCAATCCATTGACTCATGCCGCCTTTGAGTACCGCAACTTTAGCGGCACCGAGTTTGACCAGAGTAGAAGCGGCTGTCGCAGATACCTGACCGTTTTTGCAGACGACCAGAATATTGCAACCACTTAGTTTTTCTACCTCTGCATCAGGACTGGCAATTCGTGACGGCAGAATATTTCTGGCGCCGACAATATGCCCCTTGTGAAAATCCGCTGCTGCTGACACGTCGATCACTACTGTGTCGTTCGCATTAATCATAGGAATCGCCTGGGTTGGTGCCAACTCAACAAATCCCTGTGTACGGCGGGTAAATTCAGTCCAGATCAATATCAGAAAAACCACTACAAACCCACCAGAGAGCAGCGCATTTTTACCGGCAAATTCGATCAGTTGTTCCATGAATCATGTCTCCGAGCCGACATATTACGGCCGTATTTCAATATCGTTATATTTATAAATGAAAGCTGGCAGTTCAGCATTCTTATGCCTTCATTCTTATGGGATAATAAACTGCGCAATCAACCTGCCTCCAGCATCATGTGGTGGCAATCAGCTAAATTGCAAGTCATCAAATAAACTTAAGCCGGGCCACATTTTTATGAGCAAAGCAAAGCAACACCTGCCACTGGTCCTAATGGTACTGGATGGTTGGGGATACCGGGAAGATGCGCCTGACAATGCCATTAGTCTCGCACATACGCCATGTTGGGACGGTCTCTGGGCAAATGCGTCTCACTCATTACTGGACACATCCGGAGAATCGGTAGGGCTTCCTATAGGTCAAATGGGAAACTCGGAAGTTGGTCATATGAACATTGGCGCCGGGAGAGTGATCTATCAGGACTTTACCCGCATAACGCAGTCTATAAAAGACGGCAGTTTTTTCCGCAACCCTGCCTTGTGTGATTTGGTTGCAAAATCCAACGAAACTAAGGGAACCGTTCATATCATGGGTCTGCTTTCTCCGGGTGGTGTACATAGCCATAATGAACATTTTCTGGCAACCGTTGATCTCGTTCGCTCCTGTGGAAACAGCGACATTGTGGTGCATGCCTTTCTTGATGGGAGAGACACTCCTCCCCGAAGCGCAGTCCATTCGATTAATCAGATGAGTGACAAGCTGGCACAGGATTCGGGTGCACGTTTTGGGACGATCATTGGCAGATACTTCGCCATGGATCGTGATAATCGCTGGGACCGGGTAGAAAAAGCATGGCTTGCGATTACAGCAGGGAAATCTATGCAACATGCAACTTGCCCTCTACTTGCGTTGGAGCATGCTTATGATCGCGACGAAAATGACGAATTCGTTGAACCCACCGTAATAGGGGATTATCAGGGCATGAAAGATGGCGATGCTGTGATATTTGTCAATTTTCGTGCCGATCGCGCCCGGGAATTAACCCGCGCTTTTGTGCAGGAACCTTTCGAAGGATTTGAAAGGCATGCCCCGGACCTTTGCGCATTTGTGAGCATGACCCAGTACCTTTCGGATTTACCTTTGCAGGTTGCCTTTCCTAATTCTGACATACCTCAACTGCTCGGCGAGGTCATTTCCCGGAATGGCTTACGACAACTCAGAATTGCAGAAACTGAAAAATATGCGCATGTCACATTTTTCATGAATGGTGGTCGCGAAGCGCCTTTTCCCGGGGAACAGCGAATTCTGATTCCTTCGCCAAATGTTGCGACATACGATCTTCAGCCGGAGATGAGTGTTCCAGAGCTGTCACAGGCATTGTCGGTAGCAATCAGCTCGGGTGACTTTGATGTCATTATTTGCAATGTTGCCAATCCCGACATGGTTGGTCACAGCGGAAAACTGGATGCCGCGATCCTCGCTGTTGAAGCTGTTGACCGTTGTCTGGCAATGACCAAAGAAAGCGTGGATCGAGCGGGAGGAGAGCTGATGATTACTGCCGATCACGGGAATGTTGAGCAAATGAGTGATCAAAGTTCCGGTCAGGCCCACACCGCCCATACCACCAACCCCGTGCCTTTTGTTTTTACCGGGCGCAGGGTAAGCGGAATCAGCGACGGCTCATTGCGCGATATTGCACCAACCATGTTGTACTTGTTGGGTCTGGAGCAGCCCGCTGAAATGACGGGCAAATCACTGCTCTACACTTCATGATTCAATGAAAGTAAATTCACACGCAAAAATTTTATTAGTGACTGGAATTTTTGCTTTTACAAACACTTATGGTCAAAACGGCATTTCAAAAGAGGAAGCAGAGTCACGTCTTGAGGCGTTGAAAACCGAAATCATTCTGGTTCAAAAAGCCCTTACACGGTCCCGCCAGTTATTTGCCAAAGAACAGGCCATACTCAAGGCGGTTGATCTGGACATTCAAACAGGAGCGTTGAAAATACGCGAATTGAATACTCAAACCACTGGACTTGAACAGGACCTTCAACAACTTGGCTTAGACCGGATTGACTATTTAGAGAGCCTTAGCAGTAAAAAAACCCAACTCGGTCAACAAATTGTCTCGGCATATCAACTGGGCAGAGAATCACGTCTCAAATTACTATTGAACCAGGATAGCCCTGCGCGACTGAGCAGAATGTTGGCGTATTACGATTACATCAGTCGTGCGCAAGTAGGTCAAATCGAGGATTTGCGAACTGCAATTACAACCTTGGATCGTATGCAAGAAGGGATAGACAGCAAACTTTTGGAACTGGATTCAATTCGAGAAATCAGCGCTACTGAATTATCAGGTCTTCAGGTCCGCCGTGATCAAAGACAAGCTGTAATTGCAGGACTGGCGGGTCAGATTGACTCTGAGAAAGCAAAACTCGATGAACTGGGGCGCAACCGCGCAGACCTTGAGTCATTGCTGCAACGGCTTTCCAGTGTACTGACAGACATTCCTTCCGAACTTGGTCAATACATTAATACGCGGGAACAACGCGGTAACATCCCTGTCCCAATAAAAGGCCGGGTATTACATGCGTTCGGTCAATCACGGCTTGGTGGACTGAATTGGCAAGGCTGGCTGATTGAGGCCGAACCTGGAAAAGAGGTGCAGGCGATAGCCTATGGCCGGGTGGCATTTTCGGACTGGCTCAGAGGTTATGGATTACTAATGATCATTGACCATGGTGATGGCATCATGAGCCTGTATGGCCACAATGAAAGCCTTTTGTATTCTGTTGGAGACTGGGTTCAACCAGGCACCGTAATTAGCACGGTAGGGGAAAATTCCGGCAATGACCAAGGCCTTTATTTCGAACTGCGGAACAATGGCAAAGCCGTTGACCCAGCCAGTTGGCTGGATAGATAACCATTCACAAGATAGCCATTTATTGGGGCGGAATTCAAGTATGAAACATGCACTCTGTATTATTGCACTCTGTTGGAGCTTTAGTGGGTTTGCGATCGCTCAGCAAGCCAAAACTGAAGCCCAGATCACTCCTGCGGTTCAACTGACCATTGATGACCTTAGAACGTTTACTGATGTTTTCAGTCAGATTCGTTCCAATTACATTGACGAAATCGATGATCACAGCCTATTGGTTGCCGGTATAGAAGGCATGCTTTCAAAACTGGACCCATGGTCGGTTTTTCTGGATGCACAAAGGTCCCAACAACTCGATGATTCATCAATGGGCCGGTACGGTGGGATTGGCGTTAGCCTGGACTTGCGTAATTGGCGTATGCGTGTGGATTCAGTCACCCCGGGTGGGCCCGCACAAAAAGCCGGCATATCTGCTGGCGACCTGATTACGGCAGTAGGTGGCAAACCTGTCAGGGGAAGGAAATTATTTGAATCTACCGAGGCATTAACCGGCGAACCTGGTTCGGAAGTAAATGTGCGCTTCAAATCTTCAGGCCGGGCTTCGCGTGATGTGACTATGGTGCGCGAGTTTATCCCGGTCTCAAGCGTAATATCCGAGTTACTGGATGGGGGAACCGCGTACTTTCAGGTCTCACATTTTCATAGCAGTACACATACAGAACTGCAAAGTTTGATAGCTAATTTGTTCAATGACGACTCTACTCAACCAAAGCAAATCATTATTGACTTGAGGGGAAATGGGGGTGGCGTCGTATTACCGGCAATTGAAATTGCCGACGGCTTCCTCGATGAGGGAATGATTGTCTATACACAAGGGCGGTATCAGGCCTCATTACTGAATTTTCAGGCTCATCCAGGTCAATGGGCATCAGGTGTGCCGATTGCGATTTTGGTTGATGGTCAAACAGCATCAGCGTCAGAGGTTTTTACGGGTGCTATGAAAGATCACGGGCGAGCAGTAATTATTGGAGAGAAGACTTTCGGAAAGGGCGCGATTCAGTCAATTTTCAAACTTAGAAATGGTTCAATGCTAAAGCTCACAACGGCTCATTACTTCACCCCACTGGGTACGACCATTCATGAAAAAGGAATTGAGCCGGATATCAACATTGCCTCTACAACATTTTTTCCAGGCTACCCATTAGATCTCGAAAATGACGTTGTGCTTCAGACAGCCATTAGCCAGTTTGAAAAGACCGGTTCACAGTAAAACTTTTAGAATTATCCAGAGTTGAAAGGAAATGTCAGTTTTTTGAACGACTGGGAGGAGACAAGGGAAATGGGGTCACTTTTTCACCGCTTTCCCGATCGCGAATAACAGCCTTCCCTCTTTTCTTGACTTGTGCAATGCTCAAAACACTGTGCATAGGTAAATAAAGCGCTTCCACACCCTCAAATTCATCGCGCATTTTTTCTTCGGTCGGATCAACCACAACAGCGTCGGTATCACCAAATACAAGGCCACTTAGATCGACAAAACCCCAAAGGTCACTGGTGCTCACATTTCGACAATACATTTCATAAACCTTTCCGTGTTTAAGAAATGAAACCCTGTATATTTGATCATCCGCCATATGTTCCTGCCTTGTAAGAAAATTAAAACCTCAGTTGCGCCAATGCCCGCGCCAGCATTGCGAAAATAAGGCCCAGCACAAATCCTGCCAAATGCGTCCACAATGCTACCGCTCCAGTAATGGGGCCAAATGCGGAATAAACCAACTGCAAGGTGAACCAGGAACCAATCACCAGCAATGCAGGCACCCGGGCGAACTGCAAGTAGAGCCCTAGCGGTAGAAATAGTCCAATTCGCTTGGAAGGAAAAAGCCCAAGGTAGGCTCCCACAACAGCCGAAACCGCACCGCTGCTTCCTATAACGGGCGTATCAAGCATTGGTAATCGCATCGCGACCATTACATTAGCTAAAGAGCCGCCCAGAATAAACACAATGGTCATAAACACAGCGCCCAGTTTTTGTTCGACGGTAATTCCAAACACCCAAAGGTAGGCAATATTTCCAATCAAGTGTAGCCAGCTTGCATGCACGAACAAATTAGTAAACAAGACCAGCAGGCCGAATTTCGTCCAATCACCTGGCGCCTGCTTCAACATAGAAGCAGTGCCGGACGGTACAGCCCCAAAGACATCAATCATAGCTTGCTGTTGGATTGGCGAAATCAGCGCATAAATCAACATTCCAAGGAATGAGATAAAAGTGATAGTTATAATCACCCAGGGAACAGGAGGAGGTGCCTTTGACCAATTGGAAACAATTCCAGAATTCATATTTAACGCAGCTTCAGCACAAAATGTTGCTTAAGGAACCTCTGATTTATTCTGGGCAAAGTAGATTGTGATTCAAAATATTCAGATTCAAGGCGCGAATCGCAGATAATAGCTGGCTATTGCCAAGATTTGCAACATAGAAGCTGGACATTTTGGACGCAAGATACGAGTTCATGAATAAATCAGAGGTTCCTTAGCGTGAAACCATGAACTGGTAATGCCTGTACCGGAATATGACACCCAGCCTGCGTATTTCCATCAGTAACATGCCGGACTGGACCTCATCACCTTCTACCAGGCGGCGTCCATTTAGAAGGATAAAACGATCATCCGGCTTTTCGGCGTATACCAGAACTGAAATCCGAAGTTCCGGTAGTTCCTGGCGTATAGCTTCGGGCAATTGCCAGTAGCTGATTGCCTCTAAACGAGGTGTTGAAGATCCGCTGTCCGGGACCTGGCTGGTTTCAACCTCTAAAATCTCAGGCTCAATGGTTTTAGAAAGTTCTTGTATCATTATTGTTTCAGGACTTGCCTCTTGCGGAGCAGAGATGGCTTGCCGGGCTTCTACAGGTGAAGTTTGCGGCTGATAAGTTTCAACCGGGGTGCGCTCTGAATTGACGGTACCGCCAGACGGCAATTGTTGAGGAATAGCCGGCAAATTATTGATCTTAGAAGGCCGCCCTTCTTCCTCACGAGAGGATGAAAATGTCTCCTTTGGTTTCACAGTTTCTGAAACCACTTGATTGGTATCCAAAAAAACTTGCCAGCCATACCAGGACACTACCAGCAGGGCCGGTAACAAAATCAAAATAAGCAGCGCCGGATTGAATCGCTTGTGGGTTGTGCGTCCAGGATCAGTCGTACTATGAATGCTTGGTGCATTTCCAAGTCGTTTCTGGTTTTCGGATTTACGCAATGCATCAAGAAGGAATGACATCTCAACCCTCTCCCTTCCAACTCGAGAGCAGTCCCGTCTTAGAAATTGAAGGGCGGATCAGGTACAAAAGCGTACGTGGGCCAACAATTCCATCAGCCTCCAGTCCGTAACTTAATTGAAAATCAACCAGCCAGCGTTCGAATTCAACTTCAAATTCCTGACCACCGGCATAAGGGGTTTTGGCCATGGATGCCAGTTGTAGAACCGTTTCTACTGCTGGCCCTGTGTCACCCCTTTCAATTTCCTGTGGCCAACTTGACGCCTGCGGCCATGCCACTATATATGCCCCGAACCACCGATCTTCTATTGCGGAACGGGACAAAGTCAATGCGGTACCTGGCGCACCCACCAGTAAACGATCGCCATTGATGCCCTGTAAAAGAAGCAACGCGGGTGTTGCTCCCTGTAACTGCAAAATGACTGGCAATCCAAGCTGCTTTATTCGAGCCAGACTCCCATCAGCTTTCAGACAGGCCCAATGCCTGGCGACCTGACCATCACACGCGAGCCTAATTTCAATCCCACCTTCCGGTTCTTCCCAGAGTAATGCGAGCCCATTCCAGGCAGCCTGGGACTGTATCGCGAGCCAATCCGGGTCAATAGAATTGGCCGGACTTTCCGGTTGCAACTCTGAAACTACGTCAACCGCCTCTGCCACCGGGTTGTTGGTATTTTCTGCCTCTTCACTTGTCGGGTGAGGAATAAGCTGTACGGTGTCCGCTTCCTTGCCGTCGATGGGCCGCATGATGTTCCAGGCTATCAATGCAAGTAACAAACCAACTGCAGCTGCCGCCAACCAACGCCATCGACCGCGCCTTGCCCCCGGTTCACCAAGCTGCACTTCATCGGCTGCGGCATGAATCAGAGATGCATTTATGTCGCTGATTTCTCCGGCATAAGCACCAACCAGCGCCCGATCAGCAATAATATTGATTAACCGAGGTACGCCCTGCGATCGTTGGAACAGAGCTTTTAATGCAGATTTTTTGAATGGGTTTCGTACCGCCCCCCCTACCTGCATACGATGACGGACATATGTAGCGGTGTCCTGACGTCCCAGGGGTGTCAGGTGATATCTCGCGGTGATTCTCTGTGCCAATTGGCGTAAGGACCGACGTTGAAGCAATTCTCTGAGTTCTGGTTGGCCAAGCAGAACGATTTGCAAGAGTTTCTGCTTGCTGGTTTCAAGATTGGTCAGCAATCTGACCTGTTCAAGAGATTCCGGACTGAGATTTTGAGCTTCGTCGATAACAACAACCACCCGCTCACCGGCCTCGTGCGCACGAAGCAGATAATGATTAAGCTGATCAACCAGTGCCTTACTACTATCCTCCATTCCTGAAATACGGATCCCGAGTTCCTCACAAATTGCAGCGAGCAATTCCTGTGGGGTCATCAATGGGTTTAGAACCAATGCAATATGTGTATTTTCGGGAACCTGCTCAAGCAGGCAACGACATAATGTCGTTTTTCCGGTACCCACTTCACCGGTAAGTTGTACGAATCCCCCACTGCCACCCTGGCCAACACCGTAAAGTAAATGTGCGAGAGCATCCCGATGCCGCTGACTAAGGAAAACAAAGGCAGGGTCGGGCGTGATTGAAAAAGGCGCCTCAGTTAATCCGAAATAATCCAGGTACATGTCGGACCTAATTCTCCATAGCCAGCAGACTGGCGTTACCGCCCACAGCAGCAGTATTGATTGTCAGCGTACGCTCAGTAGCGAAACGTAACAAATAGTGTGGACCACCTGCTTTAGGACCGGTTCCGGACAATCCTTCACCACCAAAAGGCTGTACGCCCACAACAGCACCTGTCATGGCTCGGTTAACATAACAGTTGCCGACATTAACCCTGTTGGCGATATATCTCTGGGTGCGATTTATCCGGCTATGAATTCCAAGAGTTAAACCATATCCAGTTGCATTGATTGCATCAATCACTTTATCTAAATCCGCAGAGCGGTAACGCAGGACATGCAGTACCGGGCCAAACACCTCTTCTTCCAGCGTTTCAATATTTTCAATTTCAAATGCACAGGGGGCCAAAAAAGAGCCGGGCAAAGATGCATCCATTGGAGCACGAGCAATGAGCCGTGCTTCACGTTCCATTCTGTCAATGTGCGTCTGTAGCTCATCCCTGGAAGTGTTGCTGATAACCGGACCAACATCCGTGACCAGCATAGATGGGTCTCCTACAATTAATTCCTGCATTGCGCCGGCTAGCATGTGCATGATCTTTTCTGCAATATCATCCTGTAAAAACAAAACCCTCAGAGCAGAACATCGTTGCCCAGCGCTGTGAAACGCACTGTTGATAACATCATTGACAACCTGTTCAGGCAAAGCAGAACTGTCAACCAGCATGGCATTTTGGCCGCCGGTTTCGGCAATCAGGCAGGCCAGAGGTGCGTCTCTCGCGGCCAAAGTACGGTTGATGATGCGAGCGGTTTGTGTTGATCCGGTAATTGCAACACCAGCAATGCGGGGATCACTGGTCAATACTGCGCCCACTTTCCGGCCTGAGCCTGGTAATAACTGAAGCGCCGCACGCGGTATTCCCGCCTCGTGAAGCAACTGTACGGCTCGAAATGCAATTAAAGGAGTCGGATCAGCCGGTTTGGCCAGGACAGTATTTCCAGCAGCGAGAGCCGCAGTGATTTGACCGGTGAAAATGGCCAACGGGAAATTCCAGGGACTGATACAAGAGAATACGCCTCGTCCATGCAGGGAGACTTCATTGCTCTCACCGGTTGGCCCAGGCATAAGCAGAGGCTTACCAAACCTTTCCCTTGCCTGCATTGCATAATAGCGAAGAAAATCAACGGCTTCTCTAACTTCTGAAATACCATCATTAATCGTTCTACCAGCCTCATGCGCACAAAGTGCAACAAACTCCGGCATATTAGACTCAAACAAATTGGCTGCTTTATCAAGCATTGCCGCTCGATCTTGAGGAGCAACTTTGTCCCATTCTCTTGAGTAATCATGGGCATCCGCTATTGCCTGCTGAACTTCTGATTCATTGGCAAATCTGACCTCGCCAATGACCTTACCATCAGTTGAAGGATCGGTAACTACACGTATTTCTGCAGTCTCACCAGATTTGCTTTTACTGGCCAGCAACGGTTCTGCCCGCCAGGTATGAGCAGCAAAGTCCTGCATACGATCAGCCAATTTTTGCAATTCAATTTCACTTGCAAGGTTTACACCCAGGGAATTAAGACGTTGATCTCCGAAAATTCCCAGCGGTAACGGGATTGAAGGGTGCCGGACTGGCTGGGTTAATTTCACACGCGCGATCGGATCTTCGGCCACCTTTTCAATCGGCAGTTTTTCATCAACTATGCGGTTTACAAAAGACGTATTTGCGCCGTTTTCCAATAACCTTCTTACCAGGTAAGGTAAAAGTTCTTCATGACTGCCCACCGGTGCGTAAACCCTGCACGCACGGTTCATGCGCTTGCGGCCCAGCACTTCTGCATACAAATCCTCCCCCATACCGTGAAGGCGTTGGAACTCAAAATCCAAGCGGTCACCAGCCAATTCCGTAATCATGGCAATTGTATGAGCGTTATGTGTTGCAAACTGAGGGTAAAATGCCTGTCGCCGTGAAAGAACCTTACGTGCGCAGGCAATGTATGAAACATCTGTATTGGCTTTTCGAGTAAATACCGGATAGTCGGTAAATCCTTCTGTTTGAGCGTGCTTGATTTCCGAATCCCAATAAGCCCCCTTTACAAGTCGAACCGGTATCCGGTGGCCTGTTTGTTTGGACAGTTGAGTTAAATAGTCAATTTCAGCACCTGCCATTTTCAAATAAGTCTGGATAGCAATCCCCAGACCATCCCAACCTTCCAATGCTTTATCCCTCAAGACTGATGAAAAAACATCCAGAGCAAGTAAAAGCCGGTCAGCTTCTTCAGCATCTACCGTTAAAGCCATACCATTTTCTTTTGCCAATAACGCCAATTCGAGCAATTTGGGAGTTAGTTCTTCCAGCACCCGTTGTCGCTGATTGAACTCGTAGCGTGGGTGCAGGGCGGACAGTTTGACCGAAATGCTGGGCGCAGAAAATATATCATCGTGATGTCTGCGCAGGCCAATTGCCTTGATTCCATCGCAATAGGACTGAAAATAACGCTCGGCATCCGGTGCCGTCAACGCTGCCTCACCTAGCATGTCAAATGAGTAACGGTAGAGCTTATTTTTTTTCTTTTCAGCGCGATCCAATGCCTCGTTAATATTCCTGCCCATTACGTATTGAAAGCCCATAATTCGCATAGCCTGGCGGATGGCTGTCCTTACTACCGGGTCCCCGCTGCGATTTACAAGTCTCCCCAGGACATTTGAAATGCTTTTCTGCTCACCATCGCCAAGGCTGACCAGTTTTCCGGTCAACATCAGCCCCCAGGTCGAAGCGTTTACCAGGATCGATGAACTTCTACCTAAATGCGATCCCCAGTCGGCACTGGATAGCTTGTCTGCAATTAGTTTTTCTGCGGTATCTGAGTCAGGTATTCTCAAAAGTGCTTCAGCAAGGCACATAAGAACGACGCCCTCTTCCGAAGAAAGGTCGTACTCTTGCATGAACGCCTCGAGTGCCCCTTGTTCAGCGTTCTCTTCCCGAACTCGTTGCACTAATGAGTAAGCGAAGCCATTTACTCTCTCAGTGGCTTCATCGTTTAATTCAGCCTCAGCCAACAAAGATGCGACCAACTCTGTTTCATCGGCATGGTAGTGCCAGCCAATTGCACTTCTCATTGGGTCGACCGGCGGCTTAACGCTGGTCAGGAAATCGAATTCACTACGCTCGGACAATGCACTTTCTCCAGTCTTTAATGAACTTGGGGTACTCTTGAGCTTGCTAAGTTTATGCTTCAACCAGGTGAAGGCCAAGCATAGGATTTTTGAGCTCTTTCCCAATGAAGAAAACACCTTCCTTCAGTCAATTAATCAGAGTCTTTTTTGAGCGTATACCTTGCCCCCATATCGGGACGGAAGATACAATTGCCGGCTGGCATGTGCCCAATTAGTTACTAAAATAATAACTGATTGTTTATTAACGATTTAACACGAAAATGGGACACCATTCCCCGCATGATCAAGCCTAACACCGTCATAGTCTCCCTCGCTGTACTGGCAGCTGTATGTGCAGCTTTCTGGCTTCTACTCGCAGCGCCTGCATTGACCGGCAATGAAATAAATATGCCAATCGGTGTAACACCACAAAGTGTTACCCATTATGAATTGCACATGATAATTCTGTGGATATGCGTCGTAATCGGGATATTGGTCTTTTCTGCCATGTTTATTTCGATCGTATTGCACCGCAAATCCCGTGGCCATCAAGCTGCGCAATTCAGTCACAGTACCAAGGCAGAAATTGCCTGGACTATCATTCCAGTATTGATTCTGATCGGAATGGCTATTCCAGCAACCACCGCATTGATCAGGATGGAAGATTCATCCGGCTCTGATATGACGGTAAAAATTACCGGTTTTCAGTGGAAATGGAAGTATGAATATATTGAAGACGAAATAAGCTTTATCAGTTCTCTGAAATCCGACTCAAATATTGCCCGACAATTAAATTCCGGAATCAATCCGGAGGATGTAGAAAATTACTTACTTGATGTGGATAAACCTCTGGTATTGCCGGTTGGTAAGAAAATCAAGTTTCTGATAACTGCTGATGATGTCCTGCATGCCTGGTGGGTACCGGATTTTGGTTGGAAACGGGATGCCATACCCGGATTCATCAATGAGGCATGGACCTTTATAGAAAAACCAGGAACCTATCGGGGGCAATGCGCCGAATTATGTGGCAAAGACCATGGATTTATGCCGGTCGTGGTTATTGCTATGCCCGAAGCTGAATACCGGCAATGGGTAGCATCACAACATGGGCAGGAACAGTTCGAAGTAGAGCTGACCAATCAGGTTTGGGATATGAGCTCACTGATGCAGCGTGGTCAGGAGGTTTATGCTGGCCAATGCGCTACCTGTCATCAGATTGAAGGCCAGGGCTTAACTCCAGCTTTTCCGGCGCTTGCCGGAAGTGTGGTTGCAACCGGACCCCTGCAAAGCAATATTGAGCTGGTCATCAATGGCGTAGAGGGCACGGCAATGTCGGCCTGGGGAAATCAACTGTCAGCTGTTGATATCGCAGCGGTAATTACTTACCTGAGAAACTCGTTCGGAAATGAAACAGGTGATCTGGTGCAGCCTGATGCTGTTGCCGGCATGACGGGAGATGGGTCATGAGCAGTATTGCAGACACCACAGTGACAGACTCACATGACGATCATCATGATCACAAACCAAAAGGTTTCCTGAACCGATGGGTATTTACCACCAATCATAAGGATATCGGCACACTTTACCTGGTGTTCGCTTTGCTGATGTTTTTGATCGGTGGAGCCATGGCAATGGTGATAAGGGCCGAATTATTCGTGCCTGGATTACAACTGGTTGAACCGGAATTTTTCAACCAGATGACCACCATGCATGCTTTGATAATGGTATTTGGTGCTGTCATGCCGGCCTGGGTCGGATTTGCCAACTGGATGATTCCATTAATGATTGGCGCGCCTGACATGGCACTTCCGCGGATGAACAATTGGAGTTTCTGGATTCTGCCATTCGCATTTGCCATGTTGCTTTCCACACTGTTCATGGACTCAGGCGGGCCGGCCGCGGGATGGACCTTATACCCACCACTTAGCCTGCAAACCGGGGACAGTTTTGCGTTTGTAGTGTTCTCGATTCACATGATGGGGATTTCTTCCATCATGGGCTCAATCAACGTTATTGCGACCATTATTAATATGCGCGCACCCGGTATGACGCTGTTACGGATGCCGCTTTTTGTGTGGACCTGGTTGATAACCGCATACCTGCTGATAGCGGTTATGCCGGTACTGGCCGGTGCCGTAACCATGTTGCTGACTGACCATTTCTTTGCCACCAGTTTCTTTAATGCTGCCGGTGGCGGTGACCCGGTGATGTTTCAACATATATTCTGGTTCTTCGGACATCCCGAGGTTTACATCATGATACTGCCGGCATTTGGCGTGGTATCAGAAATATTACCGACTTTCTCGCGTAAACCCCTGTTTGGTTATGCCGCCATGGTTTATGCCACCGCTAGTATTGCCTTCCTGTCTTTCATCGTCTGGGCACACCATATGTTCACGGTCGGAATGCCACTGGAAGGTGAGTTATTTTTCATGTATGCCACCATGCTGATTGCTGTTCCGACCGGCGTTAAAGTATTTAACTGGGTCAGTACGATGTGGAGGGGCTCAATGACCTTTGAGACCCCTATGTTGTTCGCAATCGGTTTCGTGGTGTTATTCACCATTGGTGGTCTGTCAGGGCTGATGCTGGCCATTACTGCTGCTGACTTTCAATATCATGATACTTATTTTGTAGTTGCACATTTTCACTACGTGCTTGTCCCTGGGGCCGTATTTGCGTTAATGGCAGGCACCTACTACTGGCTTCCCAAGTGGACCGGCCATATGTATTCAGAGAAATGGGGCAAGATTCATTTTTGGCTCTCAGCAATCTTTGTGAATGTACTGTTCTTCCCTCAGCACTACCTGGGTCTTGCCGGCATGCCACGGCGTATCCCTGATTACTCACCTCAATTTGCGGACTTCAACATGGTCTCTTCGATTGGGGGGTTCGCATTTGGTGCGACACAATTGATTTTCGTCGGGGTAATTATCCACTGTATCTGGGGCAGCAAAATCAAGGCCAAATCAAGGCCATGGGAAAGTGCGAGGGGATTGGAATGGACTGTTGCATCGCCAGCGCCATACCACACTTTTGAGACACCTCCCGATATTGACGAAAGCATGGTGGTCCATGCAGATGAGATTTCGCACTAGCAGTGAAACAACATATGGTCACGCCATCAGAATCAGATGCATTGCAAAAACAGCGTTCCAATGCAGCCCGCACCGCTTGGAAACTTGCCATTGTGGCAATGGTGATTTTCGGAATATTTATCATGAGCGGAGTTATCGGCAGATAAAAAATGGAAACCAGGCAGGCAAATCGAATACTGGCATTGAGGCTATTGGTAGTTTCCCTCGGCATGTTTGTATTCGGTGTTTTTGCTTTGCCGCCACTTTACGACAAGTTTTGTGAAATCACCGGAATTGGACAAGCAGGCGTACGTATTGCAGATGCCGCACCTATGCCCTCTAAGGACTCTATAGCCGGTGAAAAAAGAACCGTAAAGTTGTTATTTGATGCCAACACCAATTCCGCGCTTCCCTGGGAGTTCAAGCCGGTTCAAAAGAGCATGCTGGTGGTTCTGGGCGAGGCAACTGAATCGTCTTATTCCGTCAGCAGTCTTGCCGGTGAAGAAACTGCTGGACAGGCTGTATTTAATGTTACGCCACCAACAGCAGCGCAATATTTTGTCAAGACTGAGTGCTTTTGTTTTTCAAGGCAACAACTGGCTGCCGGTGAATACCGCGAAATGCCGGTTCGATTCTATGTTGAAGATAGCCTGCCTTTGGATATTACTGAAATGACACTGTCTTACACTTTTTTCTTGAACGATGAACCTGCTGAGACTGTTGCCGTTACGGGCATTTTCGGCACAGGCGTTAATTGAGGCTGGAACATGTCAGATCAAGCACCAAATTCCTACTATGTTCCTCATGGAACCCATTGGCCCATAATCGGTTCGCTGGGAATGATTACCATGCTGGCCAGTGCGGCTTTCTGGTTAAATGGCTCTGCCTCCGCACGCTGGCCTTTCTATACAGGTCTTGCCATCATTATTTACATGCTGTTTGGCTGGTTCGGGGAGGTGATCCGTGAGAGTGAGAGCGGCAAGTACAACGAACAAGTTGATTCCTCATTCAGACTCGGAATGTCGTGGTTTATTTTCTCCGAAATAATGTTTTTTGCGGGTTTTTTCGGTGCATTATTTTATGCACGTGCTTTGTCCATTCCGTGGTTAGGTGGCGAGGGTTCGGGTGCCAGCACCAATGAATATTTGTGGCAAGGGTTTGTCGCCCATTGGCCAAGCAACGGTCCTGCTGAGATTGGTGGCGATTTTCAAACTATACCTGCATTCGGGTTACCCTTTACCAATACCCTTATTCTTTTGACTTCGGGTATCACTCTGACCATGGCACACCACGCATTGAAATCGGCGCAAAGAGCCCCTCTTGTGACCTGGCTGGCGATCACCGTAATCCTCGGGTTTGTATTTATGTGGTTTCAGATAAGTGAGTACCATGAGGCATATACTGAGCTTGGACTGACCCTGGGCTCAGGAATTTACGGTTCCACATTTTTCCTGTTGACCGGGTTTCATGGCATGCATGTCACGCTTGGAGCAATCATGCTGACGGTGATTATGTTTCGATGCGCCAAAGGCCATTTTAAACCGGATCAGCATTTCGGCTTTGAGGCCGTTGCCTGGTATTGGCATTTTGTTGACGTTGTGTGGCTTGGTTTATTTATTTTCGTTTACGTGCTCTAGGGAACCTGCTCTGGAACTGGATACTGGATGGGGCCGGAACCACTCGGGCGAATCCAACCGGTTGCCATTGCCATAAATATCAACGTAAAAAGCAAAAAAGACAGGCCGACCCGCCAACTTAATCTTCGAACCGTCCGCTTTCCTTTACCTTTATCCCGAATCAGGTAATAGAACGAGGATGTAAGGGTATAAATGATGAGCAAAAGTGCTGCGATTACGATGAATTTGTTGAGCATACTGATCAATCCTGATTTCAAGAACAGTATAACCAAAGTCGCCGGAATAACTCAGCATTTGGGATGATTCCGGCATGATGTTCAAACCTTCAATTCTTTCCTCGGTATTAATGCTGATAGCAGTATTGGTATTTTGCCGCCTGGGAGGATGCCAATTGGATCGCGCGGAACGCAAAGACACCAGGTTGATTGAGTTCGCATCTGCTCCTCAACTTGTGGAATTGCCTGGCTCAGCCATGGCCGCAGAGTTTGCACATTTAACATTAAAGGGACAATTCCGGATGGGGAAGGACGTTTTAGCTGACAATCAGGTGTTAAATGGGCAGTCCGGGGTACACGTTTACACAGTCTTTGAGACCGAGTCCGGGAAGAATATTCTGGTCAACCGCGGTTGGTTGCCTATGTCATTGAGCAGGAGTCCGTTGCCGCTGGTGAAGACGCCTGCCGGACTGATCGAAATCATGGGCCGTATCGGCCCGATTCCAGTTACGGGCCGTGAATTAGGTAAAGACATTGAGATGTCCATGGAACATTGGCCACAGCTACAAACCTACCCAAAGATTGGAAAAATATCAGCAGCTTTACAACTGGATTTATACCATTGGGTTTTATTTTTGGATGAAAACAGTCCTGGCGGGTTTTCCGGGCGGCAATGGAAACCGGTATTTATGAGTCCTGAAAGACACCGTGCTTATGCATTCCAGTGGTTTGCAATGGCTATGGCAGCTTTGGCTGGCTGGATCTTTATCGCTTATCAGCGTGGCGCAAAAGCATGAATTTTCAGGGACCAAAATTCACTCTGCTTGCTATTTCTGCCTTGTTTTTAACACCGTTAATTATCGTGATATTAATGCGATCCAGTCTGTGGAATTTTGAACCATCGCGTTTTGTTAATCGTGGAGTGCTGGTTGAACCGGCGCAATCATTGGCACTTAATAATATCGAGATTCAATACTCCAATAACAGCAAGTCTCTCGAGGAACGCGAACAATGGGTGATGCTTTACCCGATATATTCCAGTTGCGAGCAGACATGTTTAGAAAACATTGCAGGATTGCGGCAGGTTCATACTGCCAGAGGCAGGCAAAGAGACAAGGTTGCAATCTGGCTGATCACGCCAGAACGCATGACCGAAGAGTCAAGTCAAACACTGATTTCCATCTATCCAAAGTTGAATATCCTGCTGGATGTATCTGGAAACACACTTGAGATGCTGAACTCAATCGGAACTCAAACAAGCTTTGGCAAAACCCATTATGACGCTGGTCAGGCCTTTCTACTTGACCCTTCGGCCAATATAATATTGCGCTACGTTCCGGGTTTTGACTTTAAAGATATTGATCAGGATCTGGATCGCCTCCTGACCTGGTCCGGAACCAATTAAACACAGGATTTCTTAATGAATAAGGCATTCAAAAGACTTGCAACTATCGCTGCAATTTTGGCTTTTATTGTCATCGTTCTCGGAGCGTGGGTGCGCCTATCCCATGCTGGTCTCGGTTGTCCTGACTGGCCCGGTTGTTATGGTCAATTGACTTGGCCGAATATGGCAGCAGAAGTGCAAGCTGCCAATGAGGCATTTCCTGAACGCCCGGTTGAAGCGAGTAAGGCCTGGAAGGAA
>JBLHGQ010000024.1:0-28336 GCA_047614505.1 Rhodothermales bacterium
CGATTTTTCCTATGCTGGAATCACTGGAGATTGCCAAAAGGGGGCAGGGCTTCTCAGCATTGAATAATGCAACGTTGGGTCCTGGAGTCGTGATTCATGTTGCGGCAAACGTTGATGCGGGTGAATTACTTCTTCAGTGGAATTGCAGTGATCAGGTCGAACAAACACTTCTTAATTCCCGCGTGCTATTGATACTGGAAGATGGCGCAAAGCTTCATCTTATTGAACAATTCGAGAACCGGTCGGAAGACACTTCAATCTTCAATGTGGTGGTCCAAAGCAAACTTGGCACAGAGGCGGAACTGGTTCACACCAGGTTTCAGCATCAATCTGCTTCCTCAATACTCATTAACCGCACAGAGGTATCTCAAGCAGATAGCAGCCGGCTGCACTTCACTGCCCTCGACCTGGGAAGTGGTCTGACACGGCATGATGTAAAGTCAAAATTACAGGGAACTGGTGCCAGTTGCCATCTCAATGGCGCCTGTGTGGGAAGCGGCCATAGCCATGTTGACCATCACTTGTACGCAGACCATGTGGCTGGTGATTGCCAAAGCTCGCAATTGTTCAGAGCAGTGGCCATGGACCGGAGCAGGATTGTATTTAACGGCAAGGTTCACGTGTTCAAAGGAGCTGATGGCAGCGAAGCAAAACAATCCAGCGCGGGATTGTTATTGTCGAAATTGGCTGAGATAGATGCCAAGCCGGAACTGGAAATTTATGCCGATGAAGTGATCGCAAATCACGGTGCGACAGTTGGCCAGCTTGATGATAAGGCATTGTTTTATTTACAAAGTCGGGGTTTAAATCTGGTACAGGCAACCAATTTGTTAACCATGGCATTTTGCCGGAGTGTGACCGACCAACTGCCTTCAATAGTACTGCGTGAAGTACTGGGAGAGCGTCTTTCCAGCGCCTTGAATGGAGTTGTAGATAATGTCTGACTCATCCGCCACTCAATCGCGTAGCGAATACTTTGATGTTGAACGGGTACGTGCAGATTTTCCGATACTGCAAAAGACTGTCCATGGTAAGCCGTTAGTTTATTTTGATACTGCCGCATCCGCCCAAAGACCGCTTGCTGTCATTGAGGCAACCGATGATTTTTATCGCAACCACAATGCCAATATCCATCGTGGCGTGCATACCCTGAGCCAGGAAGCCACTGAAGCCTATGAGGGAGCTCGAGCCAAAGTGGCGAGCTTCATTAATGCTTCATCGGAAAGAGAAGTGGTGTTCACCCGTGGTACGACCGAATCCATCAACCTGGTCGCCCAGGCATATGCCCGGCCAATGCTAAAAGCGGGTGATGAGATTTTGATTTCGCATATGGAGCACCATTCGAATATCGTACCCTGGCAAATTCTGTGTGAACAGACAGGTGCGGTGCTAAAGGTTATCCCGATCAATGATCGTGGCGAACTGGAAATGGGTACCTTCCATTCAATGCTGTCGGAGCGGGTCAAAATGATGGGCATTGTGCATGTTTCCAATGCTCTGGGAACGGTTAATCCGATCAAGGAAATCTGCCAGGCGGCACATCAATTTGATATTCCGGTGCTTGTCGATGGTGCGCAGGCCATGCCGCATCAGGCGGTGGATGTACAGGACCTGAGTTGTGATTTTTACTGTTTTTCCGGCCACAAAATGTATGGCCCTACCGGGATTGGTGCTTTGTGGGCTCCATATTCGACGCTTGATGCCATGGCTCCTTATCAAGGTGGTGGTGAGATGATCAAAACCGTTTCTTTTGAGGGCACGGAGTACAACGAACCGCCCGGTAAATTCGAGGCAGGCACACCTAATATTGCCGGTGGCGTGGGTTTTGGGGCTGCCGTTGACTATCTCGAAAGTCTTGGTATGGATAATATTCAGGCTTATGAAGCTGAACTACTGGCCTATGCAACAGAAAAGTTAACTGCAATTGATGGCCTGAGAATCGTGGGAACCGCTGCCAATAAGGCGGGTGTCATTTCCTTCATGCTAAATGATATCCACCCCAATGATATTGGCACCATCATTGACCATCACGGTGTGGCGATACGCACCGGTCATCACTGTGCCATGCCAGCCATCAAGTTTTTCGGCTTGCCGGCAACCTGCCGGGCTTCATTCGGAATTTATAACAATACTCAGGATGTTGATGTTTTGGTAGATGCTCTGCTCAAAGCCCGCGAAATGTTTGCCTGAGGGCACTAGGGGTCAGAGTCAAGTGCCAAAGTCTCGACTCTGGCACTTGACTCTGACCCCAAAATTATGACCCCAAAATTACCAAAATTAATTCGAACCTAGCTGGTAACGGAAATTGAAGTAATAACTTCGACCGTATACGTCGTACATTCTGTCGTCTGTGTTGTTAGCTCTTCCCGCATCGGCCATAAAGGCAGGTTCTTTGTCGGCAATATTATTGATGCCAAACATGACGGAAATTGAGTCACCAAAACCGTAGCTAAAACCAAGGTCCAGATAGCTCCATGATGATAATTCTGACGGTGCCAGTATCGGGTCGGGATAGCCGAAATCGCCCGACCTTAACGGTGCTGCGTTGTCCATTCCGTCGATCCAGCGCCAGGTCAGGTGCGCGGTAAAGTCACCGGACTGGTAGTTAAAATTGGTGGTTATTCTGTTCTCAGGGTAAGAAAAACCGCAAGGCCATCCAAATAGTCCATTACAATCGTAAATGGTTGTTGCTACGTTTTCCTGCTGTTCATTGGAAAAAATATGGGTCCACATGCTGTTAATGGAAAACCGGGCATCATCAAACATGGCCAATGATGCCGGAAGATCGAATTGGTAACGTAGTTGCACATCTACCCCATCGGTATGGAGCAGTCCCTTGTTCTGGAACAAGCCGATTTCCTGAATGATATTGCCGGAGGCATCACGCTGTATCAGATCGCAAAATACGCCACCCGTGTTGCTTGAGTCAAAACATACGTCAAAAGGCTGAATATCACCGATGGTATCGGTGACCTCCAACTGGTAATAGTCAACGGCCAATGTAAGGTCCGAAACGGAAAGTGGGCTGAACACAAAGCCGGCCGTGAAAGTATCAGAGGACTCCGGGGTCAGATTGGGATTTCCGCCGAAAATGAATTCCGAAGGATAAAAAGGTATCGCCTCGAAGACACCGATCTGACCTTGTGAAAGGCCCTGAGCCAGGCATTTTTCCAAGTTACCATTGGCAGTTGGGTCGGATGATGCAGAGCAGGGGTCATTGAAATTGTTGGTAATAGTGAAGCCTTGAAAAGCTCCCTGTGCGGTAAACAGTTCGGCGTTATTGGGCGCACGCACCGCGTGCTGTGCCATGGCGCGCAATCGCCAGGACTCAGAAATTTGCCAATCGAGTCCTGCTTTCCAGGTGGTGACTGAACCTGCATTCTTGTAGTCCGACCATCTTGCACCGATCTCCATGTCCAATTTCTGACCCGATTGGTTGCTCTCAAACAGCGTGAAAATTGCCTCACTGTAGATTTCCACCACCGACTCGGTGCCGTCAATCGGTGCATCACCTCCGCCACCCAGCACATCACCCGAAAACAGGATTGGATCCGCTGCGAAATGTGCCTCGTCTTCGCGCCACTCCAGGCCAAAGGCCATATCCACCGGCCCGCTCCAAATTTCAAAAGGGGAACCCGTCAGTACCATGGCGAACAGGGTCTGGTTACGTGATGTCGAATTCTTTAGCCCGTGAAAGCTAATAAAGTCCACTGCTTCTGCGGACATCCTTCCTGCTCCAAAAATATCGGCGGGTACACACCCGCCACTGGGGTCAAAGCACTGGCCGGTAGCCGGGTCAACGAATAAGGCCTGCTGCAGGCGTGAAGCAGAGGCCATACCCAGCACATCCTCAATTTCATCCGACTTGGTATAGGTAGCCCATACATCCATGTCCCAGCCTTCGAAGATTTCTCCGCGAACACCTGCCACAAGGCGTTGGTACTCTTTCTCGTAGCTAAAAATCCTGTTACCCAGTTCCAGCATCCGACGGGCGAAAAACAAGCCAGCAACGCCTGGTTCGACTTGCCATGATTCCAGTATGGGTCGCATTTCAGGTGCCCACAGTGGGTTATCAATATTTGTAAATAGAAAGTCACCACTCGGAACCGGCGCCAGGTTTTGGCTTATTTCATTCTTGACATAGGAAGCTTCGAAATACGTTTCAAAGCGGTCGGAGATTCTGTAATTGCCCATGATGCCGGCAGTCAGCCTGCTCAGGGGAACTTGAAGGTAATTTACCGGAGCATAGTTCCACAGGTCATCGGGCCGGACAAATGGACGCGGTGTGCCGTCCGGATTAAAAGTTACTGTCTCGGGCCCGTTGCCAAAATCGTATGGCGGACCAAATACCACGCCTGCTGGTGTCCTTGAACTGCCGCCGGGGTAATAATTGGTGTCTTCCCAACTGGTCAACCATGGCGTTCGCGAAATCTCCCGATCACTGGCGAACAATGGCTCGCGCTCGTATTGCCCGGCGTAGAACGTAATATTGCCATTGCCGCTGGCAAAACTGTGTCCGTACACCACGTTGAAATCCCAAATTTCGGCGTCGCCTTCACCACTGATGTTGTAGTTACCCTCGAAACTCAAGCCTTCAATGTCATCGCGGGTGATGAAGTTGACGGCACCGGCGATCGCGTCAGAGCCATAAACCGTTGAAGCGCCACCGGTTATGATTTCGACCCGATCTACCAACACACTTGGAAGGTTATTCAGGTCTACCGCGCTGCCAACACCGGATGGTGCCATACGTCTGCCATTCATCAGCACCAGGGTTCGACCGGGGCCGAGGTTACGAAGATCGATCTGTGCAGTTCCATTGCCAGGGTTGTTGGAGGAGCGATCCATGCCGGGTTGGACCTGCGGCATCTGATTGAGATAAGCCTCCAGCGTGGGCTGGCCGGAAAACTCTATTTCCTCTTTGGTGATGGTCGTTAAAGGACTTGGTGAGGTGAAATCACGCCGCTTGATACGGGTGCCGGTAACGACCACTTCTTCGAGAAACTCATCGTCATCCAGAAATTCATCACCCTCGCTTTGGACATTGTTTTGGGCGATTGCCATCGAACAGGAAAACACCAGGCATGTAAACAGAAAAGTGCGGCTGAAAAGTTTATGACGGTTCGATTTTCCAGTGTAATTCATCATCATATTGTGGCTAGCTCCAATGATTCTTGTAATCATAGTACCCGTGAATTCCAATTTGGTTTACTCAAATTTAAGTATGTCTAGTGCCAATATTAATCGAAACATTAATTAGTACCGTATACCCCTTCAATTTCCGCAACCAGCTTGATGAACTCCGGTTCATCGCGGATCGGGTCGTAAAACGGCGCGTGTATCTCCTGGAATGGAAGGATATAACTGGGCTCCGAAATGCCAAGGCGAATGCAATTCACCGCCGCAATTGTAGCGCCGACCATACCCAATAATGGGCATGCTCTGTCCCTTTGCGTGATTCTGCCTGCCCAGTCATCGCGATTCAGCTCTTGCCATTCTCTGTAAAGCTGCATAGTTTCTTCAGTGTTTCCTTCAGCTGCTGCGACCAGGGCAAGGCTGAGAGCAGATGCACTGTTGCTGAAGCTTCCATCATCCGACTTCAACGATTCCATGTAACTTCGGGCGCCTGGAAGCAACTCATTCAGCTTTGACTGGTCGTCCATAAGCCAATAAGTCAGGATTGCGATTTCTTCCCAACCCCAAAGGGTAAACCTGAATCTTTCGTCGGGTTTCTCAACGCTTTCCAATACCTGTGCTGCATCTGAATATTCGCGCTTTAGAATATATGCATACCACAGTACCCCCCAAAGCGATTCTTCCCGGCCTTCGACCAGTATTTTTACTTTGTCCAGAAAACGATCGTAATCATTGTGATCCCTGAGCCTAATAATTTCAGACATCATTATCAGCCAGGGGTCCGCATCATAATCCTGGATTGCTTCAAGCGCCGCATCATATTGATGCGTTTGGACCAGGTGTGTAGCAAGCGTTCTTCTTGCGTTTGGATTGCGTGGGTCCAGCTTCACCATTAAGCGAATGGTTTCTTCTCTTGTCTCAAAATCTCCCTGCCGGCGTTCGATCCATGACTTGAGTTCCAGCAGATTTACATCACTCGGACTCCTGACCATGGCCCGGGTTAACAATCCATGGGCCTGATCATAATCTTTCAGGATGTAATAAACGTAATACGACTGTGCGATCAGGTATTCGGCGGAATCGGGCTTGAGTAAGCGAACGTGCTCAAGCGCCTCTTCGGCCATTTGGACAGACTCATCACCACCTGAGAAACCCTCCGCGGAGTACACGCCAACGATTTCAGCCCAGGCACGCACGAACGTCGGATCGAGATCCACGGCGTCTTTGAGCAACGCCAGGCGCTCAAGACTGGTTTTGTCATGTTTGCCACGGTCCGCCATCGCTCTCCGGTAGGCCCGGTATGCCGCCATGTTTTCGGTTGGAATCGCAGACAATTGCTGCTTGTCCTGCTCGGTCAGGGTCGTGTGCATCGCTGTGCTGATCGCACGGGCGATATCCTGTTGCACGTCAAAGATGTTGGCCGCAGTTAATGAGCGATTGTAGGTTTCTGCCCAAAGATGCTCGTCCGTGCGTGTATCAATTCACTGAGCGTTTCGGACTGGGTGTGGCTTACAACTGGCAGAAATTCGATGCGGGTGTAAAAGATACACCACTAAACAGCGAGTTTGATATGACCATGCAAGGAGCTGAATTGTCAGCGATTTTCAGGTTCTGATTTCTTAATCGCTTTTCTGTTCTGAGCGGGTCACATAGTTCCCAACCAGGCGGGCAACCAATATTGCCAGATATAACTGACCAAATATTGCTTCAATATAAGCGAATGTCCTGACCAATGGTGCCACGGGGGTGATGTCGCCATAACCAAGCGTACTAAGGGTTACATAGCTGAAATACACAAACCCAAGTTTGGATCCATCCTCGTTTGTCACAAGTCCGCTACCTGAAAACGACCCTGGCTGTATGTACTCGGCCAATCCATAAAGCATGGCGAAAGCCAGACCGACCATCAGATAGATATTGATCGCCCCAAAAATCAGGTCGCCTGAAACATCCTGGCTACGCAACATGATGTCTCTCAACAGCAGGCCACATACCCACAGAAGAAACAGCATGGTCGCCATGCCTCGAAGCATTTCCAGCCAGGCTGAATTATCCAATAGCACGCCAAATTGAGGAACGAGTGCAATCACGAATAATGTAAGTGCTATCCGATAGGGTCCCGGTTGGTGCGCCACGGTGCGCACAGCACCCAGCAGAGTAACCGCCATTAGAGCGGCAAGGAACCACTGCATGCCCGCACTTCCCTCAAAAACAGGGTAAACAATGATTACGGCAAGCAGGGACAGCAGTAAAAGCCTGTGCCCATGTGCCACGAACCTGCTTTCAACAACAGCAAACGGATTCATATTTTCCCATTTCGCATTTGGAGAACCCCAGATGTTACCGTAGCCGGAGGCGTCTGTGTCGTTGGGTGTTCGCTAATTATTGTTCGAGCCAGCTACTGACTTGAATCCGTCATTCAAGTCGTGTAGAAAGTATCGATTACTTCTTCAAAAGGGATTGACATGATGAAACCAGTATTCAGGCTAATGACTTTATCCATTGCTTTTTTCATTACTGCCTGTGCTGAAGAAGCACCGCCTCCAAGAGAAGAAGTTGCTCGACCGGCAAAAATCTTCACCGTCACTGAACCCGGCAGCAATTATGTGCGGACTTTCCCTGGCGAAGTACAGGCCAGTAATGAAGCCGAACTGGCTTTCAGGGTACCCGGCGAACTGACTGAATTCCCTGCCACCAGAGGCCTGCAGGTAAAGCAAGGTGCCCTATTGGCGCGTATTGACCCAGCCGACTACCAGGCCGCGCTTCAACAGGCAAGCGCCCAGTACGATCTGGCCAAAACACAGTTTGAACGCGTCGAGGAATTGGTGGAAAGACAGCTGGTTTCACGGTCAGAATATGACACCAAGTTGGCTGAAATGAGGGTCGCCGAATCGACGCTGACCCGGGCCCAGAATAGTCTGGATTACACCGGCATTTATGCGCCCTTTGACGGAACAGTTGCACGCCGGCTGGCCGAGAATTTTGAAGCGGTGGGAGCCGGCCAGGTGGTGCTCGTATTGCAAACCGGTGACATGATCGATGTCATTGTCGATGTTCCAGAATCAATCATAGCGCGGGTTGAACGAACTCAGGTCAATCAAAACCCGAAACCGGTACTGGTGCAATTCGACTCTGCCAGCGAACTGCAGTTCGAGGCGTACCATAAGGAACATGAAACACAAGCCGATCCAGCAACGTTGACGTACAAAGTGACGTTCTCTCTGCCGATACCGGACGACATCAATATATTGCCGGGAATGACCGCCACAGTTACTGCCGATTTGAGCGATTTATTTGAAGGAGAGCCCGTCGGTCACATGGTACCTATCGAAGCGGTTTTTGCTGCGGAGGAAGAGGCATTGGACTCCGACACGCGTTATGTATGGATACTCGATCCGGAAACCATGCGGGCTGTCAGGCGGGCAGTTCGTGTGGGAACCCTGACGGGAGAAAACATCGTGGTTCTGGAGGGATTGAGCGCGGGAGACTTGATCGTCTCTGCAGGGGTCAGCTCGGTGATAGAGAACATGCTGCTTCGGAGCATGTCTCGCGAAGCGGGTTTGTAAGCCATGCTCCCCTCACAATTTGCCATTGAAAAGAAAGTCATCAGCTGGATGCTGGTGCTGATTTTCGGCGTTGGCGGCATGGTTGCGTTTTTTAGCCTGGGCCAACTCGAGGATCCGGCATTCACGGTCAAGGACGCACGAATTCTGGTCGCCTATCCGGGTGCATCTCCACAACAGGTAGAAGAAGAAGTCACCTTCCCGGTTGAGCAGGCACTGCAGCAACTGGCTGCCCTGGACGAAGTGAAATCGACATCCAGTGCAGGATCGTCCCAGATTACCGCTACCATTCAGAACACTTATAGCGGCAATGAACTCCAGCAAACTTGGGATAGCGTTCGTAGAAAAATTGACGATATGCTGGTCAAGGGTGAGCTACCTCCCGGTACTTCCGAGCCCCTGATCATCGATGATTTCGGTGACGTATTCGGCATGATGTTTGCGGTAACAGGTGAAGGGTATTCCTACGGTGAGCTTGAAGATTATGTGGATTACCTGCGCCGCGAACTGATACTGGTGCCCGGTGTAGCCAAGATCAATATCACCGGAAACCGCGAACGGCAGGTGTTTGTCGAAATTTCACAGGCACAGCTTGCAACCCTTGGTGTATCAATCAAGCGCATTTACGATTTGTTGCAAACGCAAAACGTGGTTTCTAATGCAGGCAGTATCCGGTCCGGTTCCGAATCCGTTCGTATTAACCCGACGGGAGAGTTCACCGATGTCTCTCAACTTGAGCAGCTGTTGATCAGCGATCCGGGTGCGTCAGAACTAATCTACCTTGGAGATGTTGCCGATATTTACATGGGATTTGCTGAAGTTCCAGGCAAGATCATGCGCTACGCTGGCGATGAGGCCCTGGTGCTTGGGGTTTCATTTACCTCAGGCGTAAACGTTGTCGATATCGGCAAGGCGGTCGAGGAGCGTTTACTGGACCTGGAGTTCGCCCGCCCGGTGGGTGTCGAATTACATGATCTTTACAACCAGCCTAGAGAGGTGGAATTATCGGTATCTGCATTTCTTAAAAACCTCATCGCAGCTGTTTTAATCGTTATAGTCGTTTTGTTGTTTTTCATGGGCGTCAAGAGCGGCCTGCTGATCGGTATCATCCTTTTCCTGACCTGCAGCGGCACGTTCATCCTGATGATGAACAGTGAGATCGAGTTACAACGTATTTCGCTGGGAGCCCTGATCATTGCTCTGGGAATGCTGGTTGATAACGCCATTGTGGTGACCGAAGGCGTGCTGATGGGCATGAAACGCGGCCTGAGCAAACTTGAGGCCGCCAATGCAATCGTCAAGCAAACGATGTGGCCATTGCTTGGCGCCACGGTTATTGCCGTTCTTGCTTTCGCTCCTATCGGACTATCCCCGGATTCCACCGGCGAATTTGCCGGCTCGTTGTTTTGGGTATTGCTTTATTCGCTTACGCTGAGCTGGTTTACCGCCATCACTCTGACACCTTTCTTTTGCGACCTGTTCTTCAAGGAAGAAATTCAGAAGCAAGACAGCCAGGAAGCAGAGGAAGATCCTTATAAAGGGGCCATTTTTATTGCCTACAAGAAGCTGATTGACCTGTGCATGCGCCGCCGCCTTGCAATGGTCATCGTGCTCATTGCCATGCTGGTCGCATCAATCTGGGGTTTTGGCAAGGTACAACAGTCTTTCTTCCCGCCTTCAACCACCCCGATTTTCATGGTGGATTACTGGTTACCCCAGGGCACTGACATCCGCGCCACCGATGAGGATATTGAAGAAATACAAAATGCTCTGAAGGATGATCCGCGTATCGAGTTTATGCACGCGGTGATTGGTGGCGGAATGCCGAGATTCATGCTGACCTACACGTCGGAGTCTTCCTATCCCAGCTACGCTCAGATTCTGTTCCGTATCAAAGATTCCGAAGATGTCGTACCGATGATGAAAGATGTGGATGCATTTCTGGCAGAAAACTATCCGCAGGCATCCATCAAGTTCCGGCGCCTGGAGATTGGCCCTTCCCCCGCTGCCAAGATCGTGGCCCGCTTTATAGGTCCTGATCCGGATGTGCTTCGGAAACTGGCGGTACAGGCCAAGGAAATTTTCAGGCAGGATTACAACGCCGTTGGCATACGTGACGACTGGCGGGAACGATCCAAGATGATCCGGCCCCAGTTGAACGAGGCCGCGGCCAGGCGCCTGGGCATCACCAAGCGGGATCTTGATCGCGCATTGCTCGGCAGCTTTTCTGGTGCCAAAGTCGGTCTCTACCGTCAGGGAACCAACCTGATCCCGATCATCGTCCGCTTACCGGATGATGAACGACTAAACATAGACAGCATTCATGATGTTCAACTCTGGAGCGCCACCTTCAATCGATATGTCCAGATTGACGAGGTGGTCTCCGAATTCCGTACCGAGTGGGAAGACGCCCTGATCCAAAGAAAGGATCGCAAGAGAACGCTGTCCGTGCTGGCCGACCCTGATATTTTTGGCACAGAAACTGCCAATGACCTGTTCAAGAGGGTCAGGCCCAAAATCGAAGCCCTGGACATACCAGACGGTTATGAACTCGAATGGGGTGGGGAATATGAAAGCTCAGCAGAGGCTTCCGGTGCCCTGATGGCTTCATTGCCCATGGGGTTCCTGATGATGTTTCTCATTACTGTACTGTTGTTCAATGCGGTAAAAGCGCCACTGGTCATATGGGCTACCGTTCCCATGGCAATCGTTGGCGTTACGGTAGGCTTGCTGTTACTGAATAAGCCTTTTGGATTTATGGCACTACTGGGGTTGCTCAGCTTATCCGGCATGTTACTCAAGAATGGAATTGTATTGCTGGACCAGATCAACACGGAACTGGCCGAGGGCACAGAGCCCTACCAGGCTGTACTAATGTCCGGGGTGAGCAGGGTCCGGCCGGTATCCATGGCGGCAATTACCACGATACTGGGCATGGTTCCTCTGCTGGCCGATGCGTTTTTCGAGAGCATGGCCGCAGCCATCATGTTCGGTCTGGGATTTGCAACAGTGCTGACCCTGGTTGTGGTCCCGGTGCTCTATGCCATGTTCCACGGCATCAAGTACCGGCCATTAGCTGATCTGGATTGACACACGATATGCGCATACTTTCAGGATTACTGCTCATCAGCATGCTGGTTCTGTTTCTCCCGGCATGTGGCGAAAGTGAGGTTCCGGCTACCCCGGCAACCGAGGGAACCGGCATTGCAGAGCCGGTAATTGCCGTTTCCAGTGTTGACGGCGAACCTTCGCTGCCCGTACAGAACACTGATGGCCCCGGTCAGTTTCTTCTCACACGATCAGAGCAAGGCCTGCCACCGGAGCTCGCGCCGTTAAGCCAGGCATGGGTTGGGGATTATGACGGCATGGTTGAGCGCCGGGTGGTTCGAATCCTGACTGTTTACCAACTCGGTGGATACTTCCTCGACGGCCCACAGGAAAAAGGGATCACCTATGATCTGGCGAAAATGTTCGAGGCCTTCCTCAACGAGCGCCTGGGTAGTGGTCACGTCAAATTGCATGTTGTCCTGATACCAGTAGAGTTCGACCAACTGCTTGATGGGCTGGTCCAGGGCTATGGTGATATTGCAGCGGCCGGTTTGAGCATTACGCCAGAGCGGGATGAAATTGTAGATTTCGGTGCCCCGCTTTCCCGGGAAGTTAAGGAAATCGTAATCACAGGGCCCGGCGCACCTGAACTCAAGACTATTGAGGATTTATCCGGCCAACAGATTTATGTGAAACCGGGAAGTAGCTACCGTGTGAGCCTTGAAAGACTTAACAGGAGACTCGCTGCTGCGAATCGCAAATTGATCGAGATCGTAGATGCTCCGGCACTCCTGGAGGACGTTGACCTGCTCGAAATGGTCAGCGCCGGTCTGCTTCCGATGATTGCCATGGACGACTATAAAGCCCGGTTCTGGGCCGAAATACTCGAAGGTATCACCCCCCGTGAAGACCTGGTTATCAGAGATGGCCAGCGGCTAGGCTGGGCGATGCGAGAAAACAGCTCCTTGTTGAAAGCCGAGATCGACGAGTTTGCCCGCATCAATCGCCAGGGAACGTTGATGGGCAACATCCTGATCAAGCGCTACCTGAAGAATAAGAAATGGGTCAGAAATGCGCTGGACCCAAGCGAGTTGGGGCGTTTTGAAAGTACCATCGGATTTTTTAAGCAATATGCGGGACAGTACAGTACGGTTTCGATCACCTGATGATCGCCGCACAGGGCTACCAGGAGTCACGGCTCGATCAGAACGTTCGCAGTAGCGCCGGCGCCGTGGGTGTTATGCAGCTGCTGCCCAGCACTGCAGCAGATAAAAACGTCGGCATCCCCGATATCACTCAAGTCGAACCCAATATACATGCAGGAGTGAAATACCTTCACTTTTTGCGCAATCGATATTTCGATGATCCGAGTCTCGACCCTTTTAACGCAGCCTTATTTTCGTTCGCAGCCTACAATGCCGGCCCGGCCAGGGTAAGAGGCTTACGCCGAATGGCCGAAGAATCAGGGTTGGACCCCAACAAATGGTTCAATCACGTTGAATTAATTGCTGCCAAAGAAATCGGCCGGGAAACCGTTCAGTACGTCAGCAACATCTACAAATACTATCTGGCCTATCGCTTGATTACGGACAAGCAGAACCAAAGAAATGACGGTAGATCTATTGGGAAGGATTCTGATTGATGGTGTCCCGAGTCACAGTGCAATAGAATGTCCGCCTTACTCTAGTTTCGGATAATTTTATGACCAGATACTCGCTGATTCGCATTCCAACCACCTTAGTCCTGCTCGCATTACTAACTGCTTGTACGGGCACTAAGGTTGTTCATCAATGGCAGAACCCCCAGGGGGAAGGTGTAGCAGCCGAAAAACTCGCCGTTGTCGCAATGGCACCAGAAGAAGGAATGCGCCAGGCAGTCGAAAAAGTATTGGTCGACCAGATCAACAGTGCAGGTGGTAATGCATTCAGTTCGTTTTCCCTGAAAGGCATGAGAAGCAATTTGACAAGAGAAAAAGCAGAGGCTGCATTAAAAGAAGCCGGAGCCGACGCGGTAGTCGTGGCTTTTATAACGGGCGCAACAAAGGGTGAAAAATTGCAGCGTGCTGATTATTACTTACGGTACGAAGGGAATTACACCTATACCGACTGGATGTCTCCCCAATTTGTGGATGTGTACTCCATCCAGGAAGGGTCAGGATATTACGAACAGGAACGCAGTCTGTTTCTGGAAACCTCGTACTACCAGTTACCCTCGGCTAGCCAACGCTGGACTATTATCACGGAATCTTCCGGGCTTGAATATCGGGCGGTCGCAGCCGCTTTGGCTGGCAAAATTACCGCTGAGATGAAAAAAGACGGAGCTTTATAAGTCTGATTTTGCGCCGCTGGCAGTGGCAAGCTCTGGTATCAGCCCCAGGTATCAGACCCTGTTTGAAAGGTCGCCCAACTCCAACCCAAAAAAGACAATGAAGACCAGCAACACGGCCCATTGAAACAGCGCCAGGGCTGCGTGAACTTTTGGGTAATCAGCAATCCTCAATAACAACGACGATATCAGGAAAAACAAAAATAGAGGTAAGGTCTCACCGAACTCACCTCGCGTGATTGGCCTGAGCATGATTCCCCATAACCACACCAGAGACATTACGGTAAAAAAGGTCTTCTTATTGTTGTAGTAAATCTCCTTTATGTTCAGTCGTTGGCCATCAAGGCTTGGAACCAACAAAATGGTAGCCAGGAAAAGCAAAGTCGGGCCGATCAGCAGGTACAGGTACTTGAAGAAGTTAAACGATTCCAAACTCCTCAATGACCATAGCGACCACCAGAAAAAGATATGCAGCACCAATTGCATCGCTGCAAAACAGCTATATACCCAGTAATGATCGATTTTAGCCTTGTTCTTGAACCTCAGAAATTCAGACAGGGCAGTCAAAAGTCGAACAATACCCATGCCATTTACTACGGCAGCCAGGCTGATGATAAAGGTAAATGCGTGAGTTGAATTATCCACTAGAACCTATTACTTCCTGCAGACCTACTGATTTGCTGTGAAAGGATATCCTTCAAACATCGCAGTAACACCGGCATCTATCGCTGCCCGAATGTCTGCGTTACTTCGACCTTCTTTCACCCGGCCAATACCCACGCCTTCCCAAACCAGTCTTTTCTGCGCCATGTCCACGAGGTCTACGTTTACCGTGCCCTGTGTGTACTGGCTGACATTAGTGGTTGTTCCGTATCCATAGCCCATCCAGGGGTCATAAAACCCACGACGATAACCATAGTAGCCCCCATACATCATGGGATCCGCTGATTGCGTCACCTTGGTTTTTTCCTGCATTTTGGCGGAAACATTGATGCTCAGGTCAGGGTTCTCTGATTCAACATATCCTTTCGCCTGCATTTCTCTGATGATAGAAACCCTGAACTGGCGTCCCCACAAGTTCGAATACCGGGTATCTTCGATGCTCATTGGCTGGAAGAAACCAAACGTTTTGTATTGGCTGAAATCGACTTCCGGATCATAGTCAGACTGGATTTGAGGGCCTGAAGCACAGCCAGCCAACAGGAGTAGGCTCACGAAAAGCAGCGTGATTTTATTCATCTTCATCGGTTCCTGTCACAGTATTTTGAGCTTCGGAAAGTCCAGCGGCCAGCCTGTCGGCCCACTGCTGCAATGCCCGCTTGGCGGCTGCCCGGTTAGAAGCCTTGGTTTGCCACTGAAAATTTGAGCTACGCCTGTCCGCTTTGCGATCCATGGCCTTTACGAGGAGGTCTCCGGTCACCGAGTCATAGAGCTCCACATACAAAGTCATGTCCCCGGCAGACTCCACGAACTGATAACCGCGCCCCACGCTGCGGGTATCGGGCGCATTAACGTCCAGATTTACAATGGCCGGCCTGACAATGAGCACGTCTTCGGCAGGTTCACTAACCAATTCGTGACCTGCTTCATCCAGTGTCTCGGCAAATACTTCCCTGAATAACTCAGCCAGGTCGGACTTAATCCGCTTCATATCGTTAGCACTGACCTTGTGCGAGTAAGAGCGATTCTGATCGCGCTGCCAGTTCTTTTTGAATGCAACGCTGGTTTCTACCAACCAGACCTTGTCATAAACACTCAGATCAACGCCTTCTTTTGCGTATACCAGGGCGAGCTCAGTATCTTTAACCTTGTGCAGGCCTTCTTCAGTTATTTCCGGCAAATCGCTCTTGGCAAATACAGCACTCGAAATCAGCATCGCCGGAAACAGAACGGCGGATATTGAAACCATAAATTTACTCTTCATCGTGCATAACTCCTGAAAAATTCGAATAAGAAATCAGAAAACCCTCAAAACCGATGCTAATCTACATGGAGTGGGGGCTCGATTCCAGCATTGTTAAGACTGTTACGTCAATCAGACTAAAAGCTAAATGCGGTGATACTGGAGCCTCTGTTACTCAATCACTTACTGTGTTGTTCGTATATCCCATCAATTTCTGCAATCAGCTCGATAAATTCCGGCTCGTCGCGGATCGGGTCGTAAAACGGCGAGTAGACCTCCTGGAAAGGAAAGATATAACTGGGCTCTTGCATACCCAGGCGAATGCAATTCACCGCCGCAGTAGTTGCGCCGACCATACCCAGTAATGGGCACGCCCTGTCCCTTTGCGTGATTCTGCCCGCCCAGTCATCGCGATTCAACTCTTGCCAGCCTCTGAATAACTGTAAGGTTTCTTCGGCATTTCCTTCTGCCGCTGCTACCAGGGCAAGGCTGAGATACGATGCGCTGTTGCTGAAGCTTCCATCATCCTGCTTTAACGATTCCATATAACTTCGGGCCTCGGGAAGCAACTCATCCAGCTTTGACTGGTCATCCATAAACCAATAAGTCAGGATTGCGATTTCTTCCCAATTCCAAAGGGTATGCCTGAATCTTTCGTCAGGCTTCTCAACACGTTCCAAAAGTTGTACAGCATCTGAATATTGGCGTTTTAGAACATATGCGTACCACAGTGCGACCCATAGCGATTCTTCCCGGCCTTCGACCAGTATTTTTACATTGTCCAGCAAGCGATCGTAATCATTGTCATCCTTGAGCTGAATTAATTCAGACCAGCCTAACAACCAGGGGTCCGCATCAAAGTTCCCGATTGCTTCAAGCGCGGCATCATATTGATGTGTTTGGACAAGGTGTGTTGCAAGCGTTCTTCTTGCGTTTGGATTGCGTGGATCCAGCTTCACCATTGACCGTATGGTTTCCTCTTTTGCCTCAAAATCTCCCTGCCGGCGCTCGATCCAGGACTTGAGCTCCAACAGGTTCACATCACTCGGACTCCTGGCCATGGCCTGGGTTAACAATCCGTGGGCCTGGTCATAATCTTTCACGACGTAATAAACGTAATACGACTGTGCTATCAGGTATTCCGCAGAATCGGACTTGAGAATGCGAACTTGCTCAAGCGCCTCTTCGGCCATTTGGACAGACTCTTCACCACCTGAGAAACCCTGCATGGAATATAGGCCAACCAGTTCTGCCCATGCACGAACAAACTTCGGATCGAGGTCCACTGCCTCTTTCAGCAACTCTTCGCGCTCATCATTAGATAATCCATTTCTGCCACGGTTCGCCATCGCTTTCCGATAAGCCCGGTATGCCGCCATGTTTTCAGTTGGAATCGCCGACAAAGCCTGCTTGTCCTGCTCGGTCAGGGTCGTGTGCATCGCTGTACTGATCGCACGGGCGATTTCCTGCTGTACGTCAAAGATGTTGGCCGCTGTTAATGAGCGGTTGTAGGTTTCAGCCCATAGGTGCTCGTCCGTACGGGTATCGATCAGCTGGGCATTGATACGAATCTGTTCGCCAGCCACCTGTACACCGCCTTCGAGGATCACGTCAGCGCCCAACTCGGCCCCGATTTCACGAAGGTTGCGTGTGATGTCGCGATACTCCAGTACCGAGGTGCGCGATATCACCCGGATGGATTCGAGCTTGGAGAGTTGTGTCAACAGGTCGTCATGAACACCCGCGGCAAAAAACTCGCTTTCACTTTCAAGGCTGGTGGTGGTGAAAGGAAGCACGGCAATCACGGGTGGGCCGGAACGATCATCAGGCCGGGTGGCAGTCGGCACACCGGGCTCTTCAACTACGTTACCTACCATGTTGTAAACGATGGCGGCGACGACAGCCAGTAGCGCGGTGAGAACGACGAAATCGCTCTTGCGCAGCGGCTCTGAACCATCGGCATCGGTCGGCCCGGTTTGAGGTGTGCGGCGGATACCGCCGGGTCCGACGTCATAGAACCAGCCGAATACCAGCGCAGCCGGGAAGCCGGCGAGCAGCGCAAACAGTACATAGCGCAGCGCGCGCTCAGGAATATCCAGAGCAGGAAAAGTGACATCGCCCACCTGCATGACCAGCCAGCTGCTGACAATGTAGATGGCCGCAGTGCGAAAAACACGACGCCGGCGCAGTTCCATAATTAGTCGCCTGATCGGCGAAACGGCCTCATTCATAACAATGGTGCTCTGATTGCTTTTCAATTGCCAAGATTAGCAGAACAATTGGGCTAATAATGACTGGGGTCAGAGTCAAGTGCCAGAGTCATGACTCTGGCACTTGACTCTGACCCCATTTGAAACCTACTCCTGGTTTTTGGGCTTGTGCGCGTCAACCAGTTGCCTTTGGACATCACTCGGAACCGGGTCGTAATGGCTGAACTCCATAGTAAAACTACCTGCGCCCTGTGTGAGGCTTTTTAGCTCTGTGTGGTAATCCGATAAGGAGCTCAAGGGAATATCGGCCTGTACAGTCACCAGTCCTCCTCGAAGGCTTTCCGTGCCACTGATTCGGGCACGACGACCTGCCAGATTTCCTGTGATGTCGCCCATAAAGGCTTCAGGAACGGTGACGTCGACGGTTACAATTGGCTCCAGGATTTGTGCACCGGCGCTTTTGATTGCATCAAGAAATGCGCCACGACCTGCTACAACAAAGGCTATTTCCTTGGAATCTACTGCGTGAAATTTGCCATCATAGACAGTCACTTCAATATCCTGCAAACCATATCCAGCCACCGCACCTTCATCAACAACCTGGCGAATGCCTTTTTCTACTGCTGGTATCAGGTTGGTCGGAATCGAGCCGCCTACTACCTTGTTCACAAATTCGAACCCATCGCCGCGGCCTTTGGGCGCAACACGCAAAAAGACTTCACCGAATTGCCCGGCACCACCGGTTTGTTTCTTGTGACGGTAGTGCCCCTCGGCGTTACGGGTAATTGTTTCACGATAGGCGATGCGTGGCGGTCTGGTTTCAACCTCAACGTGATATTTGTCCTTCATACGTTCTAAAAGAATTCGCATATGTAATTCGCCAAGACCGCGCATTACCGTTTCATTCAACTCCTGGTTGTGCTCCACGGTAAAACAGGGGTCTTCCTCGATGATGCGATGCAATGCAGTTGATAGTTTTTGTTCCTGGCCTCGTACCTTGGTTTCTACCGCAAGCCCATACATTGGCTTCGGAAAGTCGCGGGGCTTCATATGGTAATTATCTTCATCGTGAGAATCGTGTAGGACCGCGTCATAGTGGATATCATCAACCTTAGCCACTGCACAGATGTCTCCTGGAATTCCGGCATCCACTTCATGGTGCTTGCCACCCTGGATCCTGAACAAGTGAGAGACTTTGAAAGGTTTGCGCGCATCGCCAATAAACAGTTCGCTATGCGGCTTGACCGTGCCCTGATAAATCCTGAATATGCCCAGTTTTCCAACGAACGGGTCATTCGCAATCTTGAAGACATGTGCAAGTACGTGCGCATCTGGATCAGGCGTGCAGGTAACCTCTTCACCGGTATCACCTTTCAGGAATGGAGGTGGGTTTCCTTCAGCGGGATTGGGAATCAGATTTTTGCATAATTTCAAAAATTCGCCTAACCCCGCGCCAGTCAAAGCCGAGGTGAAACAAATTGGCACCAGATGACCGGTGCGCAGGGCGATTTCGTAAGCATTATGTAATTCATCACGAGAAAGTTCTTCACCTTCAAGGTATTTTTCCATCAGCTCGTCATTGACTTCGACGACCTGGTCAATAATGGCTTCGTGGGCTTCGGAAAGTGAAAAAATATCGGTTTCACCTTCAGTATGGAAAAAACAATCCCGCACCGTACTGAAGTTTTCAGCCGGTAAATTGACGGGCAGGCACTCGGGCCCGAATTCTTCGCGTATTTGCTTAACCAGTCCGGTCAGGTCCGCATTATCTGAATCAATTTTGTTGATGATGATCATGCGACACAGTCGCCGGTTTTTTGCTCGCCGCATCATGCGACGGGTGGACAGTTCAATCCCATTTTGTGCGTTGATGACCAGTGCACTGGTTTCGGCCGCAGCCATGGATGCCAGGGTTGGCCCGCGAAAATCGGGAATACCTGCGGTATCAATAAAGTTTACGTGAACGCCATCGAAATCAAGGCTGGCGATGGCTGAATCGAGAGAGTGGTGGTATTTATGCTCCAACGGGTCGTGGTCAGTTACGGTGGTGCCCCGCTCAACGGAGCCAGCTTCACCGATGGTGCCGGCTTTCGCCAGCAGTGCTTCCACTAATGTCGTTTTTCCGCCGCCGGTGTGGCCAACAAAGGCAATATTGCGGATGTCTTTAGTTAAATACTTGGGCATTCGGTTTTCCTTTCCTGCGGAGGGTCACTAAAAGGGACACCCATGCTATTACAGAATTGAGGAACGTGCCAAGCATGCAGGAAAACTGCCCGATTTTTCACGTTCAGCTTTTATTCAGGGAAGGGGGAATAGTCTATGCCTGTCAGACCCACAAACTGGAAAGAGGCGATCAAAATGAACATGTTTAAATCAATGGTTTTTATAGTGTTTACCGCATCGGTTTCCATGCCCGCGCTCGCCGGTTCGGATTCCACAACTTATGCATGGGCTGATGTAATTGAAGCCGAACCCGTGACTCGTATTATCCGCCGTCCGGTAGAGACCGAAGTATGCTGGCAGGAAGAGGTATATCGCGAGACGCCTGAACGCCGTTCAAAGACGCCCCAAATTGTCGGCGCGATTCTCGGCGGAATTATTGGTAACCAGTTTGGTGGCGGCAGTGGTCAGGATGTTATGACGCTTGCTGGCGCAACCTTAGGACATTCCATAGCCAAAGACAGCCAACGCCGTGCACACCCTCAGAAATTGTATGTATCAATTGAAGATCGCTGTGGAGTCAACACCGAGTGGCGTGAAAGCCGTCAGGTTCTGGGCTGGGACGTGACCTATAAATACCAGGGCGATACTTACCTGACCCGCATGGATAAAGAGCCCGGCGATCAAATCAAAATAGCGGTAAATATACAACCCGTAGTTAACTAACACTCCTGCAGACTTCAGACGTTCTGACCAGGTACTCCTATAAAGAGATATTGAAATGTTCAGAGCAAAGGTGGTAATTCAAGACAAGGCACAGTCCGCAGGCAATGGCTGGCCCTTGTTAAGGGCTGTAACGCCGTATTGGGTTACCACCTTTACTCCCTTTGGGCGAGTCCCGAAGAGGCTGTTCGCTGTGTTGGCCTTTTGGCAAGGGCCAACCATTGCCTGCAAGGCCTGCCTAGCGCTCAACCTCTTCCGATCTCGCTGAACGCCTCAATATCTCATTAGAGGAGTACTTACGTCTGTACTGTGCCCTTGGCGGCGCCATGGATCCAAAGCCTGGCGCCGTTTTTTTATGCGGCTATATTAGTGGTGTGAAGCCAGAATCCAGGATTTGTGAATTAGGGCAGAGTGGTGTTTTTCCGTGACTGCACCTGTACACCATATGTCTGATCCGGTAACGTTCCGGCACTGTTGAGATTCAAGTGTTAAAGGGTGTTTTTCGTGTCTGAACGATGGCGAGTACTAAAATTTGGTGGAACCAGTGTAGCTGGGTTGGCTCAGTGGCAAACCATCGCGGCTTTGGCTGTCGATCGTCATCGAGAAGGTGATCGCGTTTTGCTGGTTTGCTCAGCGTTGGCCGGCGTAACAAACCTTCTGGAAACCATTGCCAGGTCTGGTTCAGATGCGACAAGACTTATACAAGTGATTTTGGACAAGCATCGGGCATTGGCGGTGGACCTGGATATCGATGCTGGCTCCTTGATTGAAGATTTTTCTGAATTGCTTCAATCCGGAATTCAGGACTGTTTACAAAACCCGGGACCACAAAGCAATGCCGCTCTATTTGCACTTGGCGAACAGATGAGCAGCGGTTTTGGCCATCTTTACTTGTCCGGTTCAATGGACGTTGATCTGGTTGATGCAAGGGAAGCTCTTGAAGTCATTCCAGAAGAAGATCCTGACTCTTCCCGAGCCTGGTTGTCGGCAAGATGTGAGTCCGGGTCTGATGAAAGGCTGAGGAAGTCCTGGTCAGCAAAATCGCCGGTGTTGATTACCCAGGGATATGTAGCATCGACGTTTGATGGCAGAACTGCTCTGCTTGGCAGAGGCGGTTCAGATACGTCTGCAGCTTTGTTGGCCAGCCGGTTATCAGCGACGGAAGTTGAAATCTGGACCGATGTGCCCGGCTTGTTCTCCGCTGATCCCGGAATAGAACCTGGGGCCTTGCTGCTCAAGGAGCTCAATTACGCTGAAGCACTTGAAATGGCTGCCAGTGGTGCACGGGTTGTTCATCCGCGTTGTATCAGGGCAGCCGCAGATGTCGGACTGGCGATTCAAGTCCGGGACATTAACCGGCCTGACTTGCAAGGCACACGTATCACTGGAAGCCAGCCCGTCGTGAGTGAAAATGCACCTGCTCAGGGAATCAAGGCTGTTACCTGCCAGGATGGAATGTTGGTGTTGTTGTTGGAAAATCTGGACACCCGTCAACAGGTAGGCTTTTTGGCCTGGGTATTTGGTGTTTTCAGCAAACTAGGTCTTTCAATTGACCTGGTTGCGACCTCTGAAACCACAACAACAGTCGCGATAAATGGTGTCGACAACACTTTGGACTCATCATTAATTGATGACATGCGGGCTCAGCTTTCCCTTCGATGTAAAGTTCGGCTGTATCAGGATTGTTGTTGTGTCAATCTGGTGGGGCTGGGAGCGCGAACCGCGCTCTCCCAACTAGCGCCCGCAGCAACTGGCTTCGATGAGTGGCCATTATTAATGCTTTCACAGTCGGCCAATGACATGTCGATCAGCATGCTGGTGCACACGGAACATGCGCAGCAACTGGTTCATGACTTACATCGTTGCCTGATTATTGAAGGTGAGATCGCACGGCAGGGACTGGTTTACGGCCCGTCCTGGTCAAAACTGAGAGACCCATGATGGACATTTCCTTGCCTGGCGGGCTTTCGGTAAAACAATTCCGCTTCCTGAATCATAGCTACGACCACGCCAGTGGGGAGGCTGTGCTCGCCTATGCCTTCGATGATGGAGAGGCATTTTTCGAACGCATCCGGTTTCCCTATCATCCCTGGCCTTCAGAGCCGTCACGGCAGGCGGCTTTCGAAAGAGCTCTTGGTCTTTTGCATTTGATCGCAGGTGTGAGCTACTACAAGGCCTGTGTACCGCAATTGATGGATCCCGGTGATCTTCTTCTCGATAAAGATTTGGCTGAATTTTTAAATACCCTATATGTTCGCGGATTGGCTGAGTTTGCTTACACCAATAACATTGAACTCGATTCGAAGGTGAACTTCCCAATCAACAGCGCTGAAGTTCTGACGCCGCTTGAAGTCGATTTACCTGAGCGCGCTCTGGTGGCGATGGGTGGAGGCAAGGACAGTCTGGTTTCACTCGAGCTATTGCGCCAGGGCGGTTGCGATGTGCAGGCAGTTTGCGTCGGCCAATCGAAATTGATCGCCGACACCGCTAAGGCCGCCGGTCTGCCCTTGATTCAAATCGAAAGAGAACTTTCGCCAGCCCTTGCCCGGATGAATGAAGCAGGAGCTTTGAACGGGCATGTACCGGTTACAGCAATCAATTCAGTCATTTTGCTGTGCGCATCAATATTGTATGGCTACCGCTGGATTGTTTTTTCAAACGAGAGTTCGGCCGAAGAGGCCACACTGAAGGATTCGGCAGGTAAAGAGATAAACCACCAATTCTCAAAGAGCCTGGAGTTTGAAAAAGGTTTTCGTAAGATCATTACTACGCAAGTTTCCAGGGGCATTGATTATTTTTCTTTGCTGAGGTCATTAAAAGAACTCGCAATCGCACAAAAATTCAGCGAGATGACGCAATACCATCAGGTCTTTTCCTCCTGTAATCGAAATTTCCATCGTGATGGGCCTCGAATTACAGGCCGCTGGTGTGGCAACTGTCCCAAGTGCCGCTTTACCAGTCTGGCGCTCGCTCCTTTTATGCAAGCGGAAGAGTTGGTTTCATTCATGGGCATAAACCTGCTCGATGAAGCGGGGCAGGAAGAGGGCTTTCGTGCACTTTGCGAATTGGGAATTGATAAGCCGTTTGAATGTGTTGGGAGTGTGGATGAGTCAAGAGCAGCCATGCTTGAACTTTTCTCAAGGGACTCATGGAAGGAAAAACATATTGTTGCGAATCTGGGCCCGGAACTGTCTTTGCTAAAACCGCCTGGTATTGATGTAATGCTTGCAGCCAGGGGTGAGCACTGCATCCCTTCAATAGTTCTCAAACATGTTGCTTTCTGAACTTGCCAACAAAAGCATAGGCATTCTGGGCTCGGGCCGTGAAGGCCAGGCGGCCTGGCGCTGGCTGAGAATGCATTTCCCGCAAAAACTGATCTGTATTTATGATGAAGGCCCTGCCAATGCTACACACGAAGCAATTTTTGATGGCCCTGATGATCGACTGATAAACGGTCCGTTTGAAATTGAGCAGCTCGCCGTTCACGATGTTCTCATTCGCTCTCCTGGCATCAGTCCATACCGGGGTGAGCTTCTTGCCATTAAAGCTAGAGGTATTCGGTTCACTTCAGCCAGCAATCTGTGGTTTACGCAACATCCAAAGGCAAAAACGATTTGCATTACCGGTACAAAAGGTAAAAGCACAACAGCCTCACTAGTAACTCATTTACTTTCAGGGCATGGTTTTAAAGTGCAGTTGGCAGGAAACATTGGTCAGCCATTGCTCGGTTGTAACGATCTTGATGTGGATTGGTGGGTAATCGAATTGTCCAGCTACCAGCTAGTTGACCTTGACGCCAAGCCGCATGTCGCGGTCATTCTCAATCTAAGCGATGAACATCTTGACTGGCATGGTGGCAGCCAGGCATATCAGGATGACAAATTAAAAATTACCAGGCTGCAAGCTGATCACGTACTGGCAAATAGCAAAGACGATTTGCTGTTCAAGCGCCTCTCGGAACACGGCGAAATCAGGTGGTTTGGTAATGAAACCGGGTTCCACGTCAAAGACAATACACTCTGGGACCAAAATAGAGCATTTAGAGACATTCCGAGAGATTCATTGCGTGGCCGGCATAATCTTGCCAATTTAGCGGCGGCATTAAGTGTTTTGCGAATTGTTGGCCTGGAAGTGGAAAACCCTGCGGCGAGCCTGTCAACTTTCAAGGCGTTACCGCACCGGCTTCAACCTTTGGGACGCCTCAATGGTATTTATTTTATCAATGACAGCCTTTCCACCACACCGATTGCAACCTTAGCCGCTTTGGAAGCGCTTCAAGAGGAGCGTATCATTCTGTTGGCAGGTGGAATGGACCGTGGTCTTGATTGGCGGCCCTACGTGCCGCAAATTAAGGAATTATCTCCTTATGCAGTTATTTGCCTGCCCGATAATGGGTCAAAAATTGAAAAAGTGCTCAAAGAAGAAGGATTTCAACCTGAAGGCGGAATACAATGCGCTGCCGATTTGTCTTCTGCAATGAAAATGTTACCGGGATTGGCGAGGCAAGGTGATACGGTTTTGCTCTCTCCCGGCGCTCCGAGCTTCCCGCATTTTCGGGATTACGAGGACCGGGGCAAGCAGTTCGCACAGTTGGCGGGCTTATAAAGTTGAATTAAAAAGATGCAGAGATCGCGGGCGAAGGGTGAGGAGTGTAATAAAACCCAAGTTTGGAGTGAGGGAGAAACCAAAACCCGCGACCTCTTGTTAACTACGACCGCCGTTTAAGCGGAAAAGTTTCAATACTGGATAAAATCCTGGAGTTATTATGAATGATATAAATAGCCCGATCAAGGCTGAAATGAACACATCCAAAGGGGTGATCAATTTGGAACTGTATGCCGAGCATGCGCCGGTTACAGTGAGTAACTTTATCAATTTGGCGAATCGTGGCTATTACGATGGTTTGAATTTCCACCGGGTTATATCGGATTTCATGGTCCAGGGCGGGTGCCCTCAGGGATCAGGTACCGGTGGCCCGGGTTACCAGTTCGAAGATGAATGTCATTCTGACATGAAACATGACCGTCCCGGTATCTTGTCCATGGCCAATGCAGGTCCATCTACCAACGGTAGCCAGTTCTTTATTACCCATATCGAAACGCCATGGCTTGACGGTCGCCATACTGTCTTTGGTGCAATTCTTTCGACTGAAGATCAGGCTGTGGTTGATGCAATCAGAATGGGTGATAGCCTGGATTCGGTCAGGATCAGTGGTGGCGATAGCCTGCTTGAGAGCCACTCAGAAAGACTGGCGCAGTGGAATAAGGTACTTGATGCCCGTTAGGGAAAGGTAAGCAACTAATTGGTGCGGCGGTAGCTGTAATTTGCAAGATCCTGCAGTGCCGCCTGCCATTTTGAAGGCGGTAACAAATCGATACTTTGTAAAGCTGCCTCAGCTTGTGATTGGGCACTACTCATCGCAGAATCCAAAGCGCCGGTAGTTCTGATGACATTCAATACATCTTCCAGGCAAGCACTGCCGCCGTCGCGAATCGCCCTATCAATCAATGACTTCCCTGTTGCATCACTGGCAGCACGCGCGTAAATCAGGGGCAGTGTAGGTTTGCCTTCAGCAAGATCATCACCGACGTTTTTACCCAGGGAATTGAAGTCACCCGTATAGTCCAAAACATCATCTGTGATCTGGAATGCCAACCCCAATTTATTACCAAATTTGGACAGGCCAGCCTCAGTTAATTGGTCGGATTCCGCCAGAATTGCGCCCAGGCGACAGGCAGCTTCAAACAGCTTGGCAGTTTTGTTTTCAATGACCTTGAAGTAGCTTGCCTCGCTGATCTCAGGGTCTCCGAGGTTCAGCAGTTGCAATACCTCGCCTTCAGCAATTGTGTTGGTGGCATCAGCCATGATCTGCATAACACGCATTGAATCAATAGCGACCATCATTTGAAAACTGCGTGAATAAAGAAAATCCCCAACCAGGACGCTGGCGGCATTGCCCCAAACTGCATGGGCAGTCTGCTTACCTCGTCGTACCTCTGATTCATCAACCACATCATCGTGCAAAAGTGTTGCGGTATGAATGAACTCAATGATCGCAGCAAGAGGAATATGACGATCGCCTTGGTAGCCACAGGCTCTGGCGCTCAATATCATCAGCATCGGCCGCAGTCGTTTTCCGCCGCCGGAAACAATGTAATTGGCCACCTGATTGATGAGTACGACTTCTGAATGCAGGCTTTCATGGATAAATTCATCCACTTTTGCCATGTCAGGAGCGCACAGGTCCAGTACCGCCTGAAGGGGGTATGGCGACTCAATTGACTTATCCAAATTTGTTTGTTTCTGCGTCAAGCAATACTCCATCTGCAACGACGAATTATAGATGAGACCGGGCACTGGTTCTGTGAAATTTTTCGCTTAGTCGTCATGTTTGACTGTAAGACGGCTCTATTGTAATTTGAGGACAGTCACTGGATCTAATTTCCTACAGAAAAAACATGTAACAGTAGGCTGAAGGTATTTACACCGCAGTGTATTCTTGAAAAATAATATTTTGAGACAAAATGTTAATCAGCAAACTGATATGTCTGTGTTAAACTTTACGGTCAGTTTACAGCCCTTAATTTACGTTGGTTTTAATTCAGATTTTTGGCATGGTGAACACAGATTCGCCAACCTGGAGACTCTAGATGGCACGAGGTATCAATAAAGTAATTCTGGTCGGAAATCTGGGCAAGGACCCGGAAATTAGATATACAGCCGGTGGCGCAGCAATAGCAAACATTACTATTGCTACATCAGAATCCTGGCGGGATAAACAGTCCGGTGAAAAACAGGAAAAAACCGAGTGGCATCGCGTTGTGTTCTTTAGTCGCCTTGCAGAAATCGTCGGTGAATATTTGAAAAAGGGCTCGCAGGTTTATGTCGAAGGCCGGCTTCAAACGCGCAAATGGCAGGATAAGTCGGGTCAGGACAGGTACACCACTGAGATCGTCGCAAATGAAATGCAAATGCTTGGCGGAAGGGGCGAAGGAGGCGGTGGATCATCGCAGGGTGGCGGAGGCTTCAGGAAGCCGGAGTCGGCTCAGGCGCCTGCTGGGCAGGCTGCACCAAAAGTTGAGGAAGATTTTCCGGACGATGATATTCCGTTCTGATTGGCTTGTAATATCTATTCCTGAATCGCCGGTTAATTGCCGGTCCTGAAACCCCAGTATTGGGAAAACCGGATAATAAATGATGAAAACCCTGCTGGTCACAGGCGGTGCTGGTTTTATTGGCGGTAACTTTGTCTTGCGCGCTCTGCAATC
>JBLHGQ010000025.1:0-28205 GCA_047614505.1 Rhodothermales bacterium
GAGCAAACCAGAATCCACGGCCAATGGAATACGGGTCAGAAGAATTATCGTCAACATCGCGATGGTGAATTCTGTGCCGGGCGCACCAGACCAGAATACTGTTCTGCATTGACATACCACCAATGATTGCCAAAAACACTCTTAACACGGGGTGCGCTTTATAGGTCTGATGCGACCATAAGCGGTGATAACCGCTGCCAATGCCAACGCCGTTGAGTACCAGAAGAATCCCAAAAAACAACCAGGCCCAGCCGCTAAAACCTTCAGTGAATCCGTACCATGGAACCACCGTCACCGTCAGCAGGAAGGTCAGCCCAAGGACGATTGTCACTGTCCAGTTTCTGGGAGCATTTTCTGGCAAGTCGGAAATATTTTCAGTCATGTTATTTTCACTTGGAGAAGTTCAAATTGATTCTAGCTTATGCAGTATAAGCAATCCTGTTATTCCTGTAACAATTCTCGTAATGCAAGCACAGATACTTCAACGCCGAACCTTACCGAACCCTCAGGCTCAATCTTGAACAAGGGGGAATGGTGAGGCGCTATTTTGATCTGCCCCGCGTTGTTAGCATGGACATCTGTCGGGGATGAACCGCCCACAGAAAAATAGGTGCTTGGAATATAAGGGTCAACTGTAAAAAAGGCAAAGTCCTCACCAAACATTCCCTGCCGCCTTTCATCTGCAAATACATGATCGCCAAAGGTGTTGGCCCATAGTGTTCGTAAGCGCCGGGTGAGCATCACATCATTCATGTTCGGTGGAGATGTGCTAACAATTTTAACTTCCGGCAATAGATCTTCAGACAGGCCCGCCGCTCTGCCCATGTTTTTGGCAACCCGTTCTATCCCCTCGAGCAAAATCCTGCGGGTCTCAAAATTGTCATTTCTGACCGTCAGTTGCAAATGAGCTTTGTCGGGAATGATGTTATGCGTTGTTCCTGCGTGAAAAGATCCGACCGTAATTACACCTGCCTCTCGCGGCGGAAGATCGCGGCTAACAACAGTTTGCAGGGCCATCACAATTTGCGAGCCCAGCACAATTGGATCGATTCCTTCATGGGCGCTGGCGCCATGTGCACCAATTCCGTGAATAATTAATTCGACGGAGTCCGAACCTGAGCTCGGAGAACCCAGCACTGCCCCTAGCTTTCCTATCGAATCCCCAGCACTGACATGGAAGGCCAGAGCGTAGTCCGGTTGACCGAAGCGTTCCCAAATTCGGTCTGCCTTCATGCTTTTTGCACCTCCAGCACGCTCCTCGGCAGCCTGGCCGATTAGCATCAATGTGCCACTCCAGCCTGATTTTGATGCCGACATGATCCGAGCCGTTCCGACCAGACTGGTCATATGAACATCATGTCCACAGGCATGCATAACGGGGACCTTATTGCCTCGTTGGTCCTCCTGAAAGACTACAGATGCATATGGAAGTCCGTTTTTTTCCGCTAAAGGCAGGCCATCCATATCGGCCCTCATCATGACCAGAGGTCCGGTTCCGTTCTCCATTATGGCCACCAGGCCGGTGCCACCGACGCCTTCTGTTACTTCAAAACCCGCAGCACGCAACTCTTCTGCCAGGCGCTCTGCGGTCTTGATTTCCAGGTACGACAATTCCGGGTTGCGGTGAAAATGTTCAAATAGTGCGCCCAGCCGTTGGTCATATTCGAGCTTTATCTCTTGCGCAAGCTCATCGGCGTTCGATGTTGAAGCGCCAAGCAAACAGACTAGCGCCAGTATGGAGATTGGAATTGATTTTGAATGGATCACGATCGTAGTCCGGTTCCTCGATGCAATAACAACAAACAAACACAAGACAGACCTATCAGGAAAAGCGCAATAATGACGTAGGCATAAGTGATATCCACATCTGAAACGCCCAAGATGCCATAACGGAAGCCATTAACCATGTACAGAATCGGGTTAAAAGCCGAGACCTTTTGCCAGAACTCGGGTAACAAACTAATGGAGTAAAACACGCCGCCAAGATAAGTCAGAGGTGTAAGAATAAAGGTCGGTACAATCGCAATATCATCAAATTTCTTGGCAAAAATCGCATTGATCATACCTGCAAGTGCAAAGACGATTGAGGTGAGTATCAATATCGAGAATGTAATGATCGGGTGCTGAATTTCCAGCCGGGTAAAGAATAGTGAAACTATTGTTACCACCAATCCAACCATGATTCCCCGCATCATCGCACCGCTGACATAGCCGCTCAGGATGACCCAGTTCGGCAGAGGTGAAATCAATAACTCCTCAATATGACGACCAAACTTGGCACCAAAAAACGAGGAAACGACATTGCCGTAGGAACTGGTGATCACGGACATCATGATCAAGCCAGGGACAATAAACTGCATGTAGTCAAAACCACCCATGTCCCCGATGCGTTTGCCAATCAGGTTTCCAAAAATAATAAAATACAGGGTCATAGTGATGGCTGGCGGCACCACGGTTTGCGCCCAAATCCTGATAATGCGCATCACTTCCTTGCGCACAATGGTTTTGTATCCAACCCAGTTCACGCTTCGATTCATGCGCTGCTACCTTTTTCGACCACACGCATAAACAACTCTTCAAGGCGGTTGGTTTTGTTGCGCATGCTCACAACCTGCATTCCATGCTGATCCAGAACCGAAAACAGGCTGTTAAGTGATCTTTCCTTGGGCAGGGAGGCCTCCATCGTGCATTCATCACGAATTGAAAACTCCATCCCTTCAGCCTCTGGCAGTGAAGTAATTCGCTCGCGCAAATCAAGAATGAAGGTTTCCCCATCGAGCTTGCTCAGAAGACTCTTCATGCTGGTATTTTCAATAATCCTGCCGTCATCAATAATCGCTATATTTCGGCATAATTCTTCCGCTTCCTCAAGATAATGAGTGGTCAATATGACGGTTGTGCCCTGCTCATTGATCTCCCTGATTAAACCCCACATGGAACGGCGGATTTCAATGTCTACACCGGCTGTAGGCTCATCAAGAATGAGTAATCGCGGTTCGTTAACCATTGCACGGGCGATCATTAATCGACGCTTCATTCCGCCTGACAAAGACCTCGACCAGGTATCATGCTTATCCCAGAGGTGCAGCTGTGTAAGGTATTTCTCAGCTCTTTCCAGGGCAACTTTTCTCGGAATTCCGTAATAACCCGCTTGGTTGACCACTATTTCAAGCGGTTTTTCAAATTGATTAAAGTTCAGTTCCTGTGGAACAAGCCCAATGTAAGACATCGCAAGTGAACGGTTTTTCTGCACACTTGTGCCGAACACCTTTGTTTCACCGGATGTTGCATTGACCAGCGAGCTGACAATACCGATAAGAGTAGATTTACCTGCACCATTTGGCCCGAGCATGGCAAAAAAATCACCTTCCTCAACGTCCAGCGAAATTCCTTTCAGAGCCTGCGTGCCATTGGCATAGGTCTTGGTGAGATTTTGAACTTCCAGTGCAAGCATAGATTGCCTTGGTGAAATGGAAAACGAAGCAGCTATTATAGTAACAGTCTGACGCCACCGTCCTGAAATGGTGAAAGAATTGTGACTAAATGCCTATGGACTCAGGGAGCAAGCTTCCCTAAAGTGTGTCGAGCTCAGACGAAAGACCAAATATGATCAGAAAATTTATTGTCGCCATGTTTGCGACTTCAATGCTATTGCCTGTCGCTGTCATGGCCCTGCCAGACAACAATAAGATCGAGTTTAGCAACTGCGTGCTGACATTGCCGGGCACAACTCACACTGCATCAGCTCAGTGCGGGTTTCTTGAAGTGCCCGAAAATCCAGATGAGCCGCAGAGCAACAAAATCAATTTGCACATTGCCTACGCCAAAGCGACTACGCCGACAGTGGAAGCAGATCCGGTGTTTATTTTTGCTGGTGGGCCAGGTCAGGCAGCTTCAGAAACCTGGGTCATGCTTCGGGACATGTTGAACAAAATACGTAAAAACCGCGATATCGTGATGATTGATCAACGTGGAACCGGCCAATCAAACAAGCTTCAATGCATCTCTGAGGGTGACGACGACTTAAATGCAGAAATCGATCTTGAACTACTGACCAGGCAAACCAGGCAATGTGCCGAAGACCTCAACGGTGATCCCCGTTTTTACACCACAAGCCATGGCATGCGTGACTACGATACGGTTCGCCGCGCGATGGGTTTTGAAAAAATTAACCTGTTGGGGATTTCCTACGGAACCAGGTCGGCGCAGGTGTATTTGCGAATGTTCCCGGACAGTGTTCGAAGCGTGACACTCGATAGTGTAGTGCCTATGCAACTGGCGCTTGGCCAGGAGCATGCTCCTATGCTGGACCGTGCAGTCAGTGCGGTATTACGGGACTGCCGTAACGACCGAACCTGCAGCGAATTGTTTCCAAGCGATAAACAGGACTTAAATGCCCTGCTTAGCGAACTCAGAGAACAACCGAAAACGATCAGCATCATCAGCCCTATCAGCGGCGAAGAAATGGAGATCTTGCTTAGCACCGATACCCTGGCTGTGGCCATCCGCTTCCTGAGTTATTCCAGCGAGTCACAGGCGGTGCTGCCCTTATTACTCCATGAAGCGATAACCACAGGCGATCTTTCTCGCCTGGCCAGTCAGGCGATATTGGTGGTCAGCGGCTTGAATGAAATGCTTGCGCGGGGCATGGAGCTTTCTGTTATGTGTTCCGAGGACTACCCGTTCATGAATTTTAATGCCGACCATAGCGATACCATTATTGGTGGCATTTTTCTTGATGTAATGAAGTCGCAATGCGCTGTCTGGCCCCGGGGTGAAGTTCCGGAGGGTTTTCATGATCCGGTTGTGTCAGATGTGCCGGTGTTATTGGTATCCGGGGAGCGCGACCCGGTAACGCCACCGCACTATGCGGCACAGGTCGCAGAAACTTTCTCCAACAGCCTCAACCTGGTTGCCAAAGGACAGTCACATTCTGTACTAAGAAACATGTGTCTACGGGAAATCGCGACCGAGTTTATCATGGCTGGAAATATCACCGATCTGGATACTTCTTGTGTTGAGAAAATTCAGTCCTTCCCGTTTTTCACCAGTTTGCTGGGCCCTGATCCATGATTAAAGTCGAGAATCTTCACAAATCTTTTGGCAAAGTCAAAGCAGTTAATGGCATTTCTTTTGAAGCCCATAACGGGGAGATTACCGGACTTCTCGGCCCCAATGGCGCCGGTAAAACCACGACTTTAAGGATGCTTTACTCACTGTTGCCCCCCGATGAGGGAGAGATCAGCATCGATGGTTTGAGCCCGAAAACAGATGCAATCGCGATCAAACGTACGCTGGGCGTGGTGCCGGATGGCCGTGGTTTGTACACACGATTGACTGCGCGGGAAAATATTCGCTATTTTGGCGAATTACATGGCATGAAGAGCCAGCTGATCCAGTCGCGAATTAATGAATTGGTTCACACCCTGGATATGAGTGAATTCATCGACCGGCGGACCGAAGGCTTTTCACAGGGCCAAAGGGTTAAAGTCGCTATCGCCAGAGCTATGATCCACGAGCCGCAGACGGTTCTCATGGATGAGCCCAGCAATGGTCTGGATGTAATGTCCACCAGAGCGTTACGCGAATACATCCTGCAGTTAAAAAAGGACGGTCATTCTGTAGTGCTTTCTACTCACATCATGCAAGAAGTCGCTGCTTTGTGCGACCGCATCGTCATTATCGCCAAGGGCGAAATTGCAGCAGATGGAACAGCGGAACAATTGCTTGAGCGTAGTGGGCAAAGCAGCCTGGAAGACGCTTTTGTCTCCTTGATAGGAAGCGAAGAGGGCTTACTCGCATGAAAGGTCTTTTCACGGTATTCAAGAAGGAAGTCCGGGAAAACCTGCGCGACAGAAAAGCAGTTTTCAATTCAGTTTTACTGCCACCTTTGTTGTTTCCGGTCTTATTTATCGGACTGGCCTATTTTGCAACATCTAAGCAGATTGAACGTGCCGAGCTGGTGCTGGAGGTACCGGTGGTGGGTGCCGAGTACGCACCAAACCTGGTTGAATACCTGCAACAGCAAGGCATGGTGGTGCAGGAAGCTCCAGATGACCCTGAAGGCATGGTCAAAAGCCAACAAGCGCCTATCGTTATACGTATTCCTGAGAAATTTGGCGAACAATGGGCGGCAGGCACTCCTGCTGTGATTGAAGTTATTGCCGATCCCTCACGTCGGGAATCTGAAACCCCATTGCGCAGAGTTAGAAACCTGCTGCAGATTTACGGTGCCCAGATCGGTTCGATGCGGCTTCAATTGCGTGGCATCTCCCCTAATTTATCCTCTCCTCTTCTGGTCAAGGATGTAGATTTGTCCACGCCAAAAAGCCGTGGCCTGCTGATGATGATATTTCTGCCATATATGCTGATGATCACTGCTTTTACCGGCGGAATTCATCTGGCGATCGATTCAACTGCGGGAGAGAAAGAACGCAAATCCCTTGAGCCCTTGTTGATCAACCCGGTTCCACGCTGGCAAATCATGTCCGGCAAAATGCTGGCAACCATCGTTTTTGGGTTTGCTTCGCTAACCTTAACCCTACTCTCTTTCAGAATTGCATTGCCTTATATGCCGACAGGATCGCTGGGCATTGATTTGACCCTTGATTTCAAAACGGTGGCAGGCATTTTGTTGGTGGTCGGTCCTGTATCAGTACTCGCAGCTGCGCTGCTCACCATGCTCGCAACTTTCGCCAAAAGTTTCCGCGAAGCCCAGTCGTATATGGGCCTTGTCATCATGATTCCGATGATTCCGAGCATCATATTTATGGCTAACCCGGTCAAACCGGAAACCTGGATGATGGGTATTCCGATGTTCTCGCAAAATCTGTTGATTGGAGAATTTGTTCGTGGAGAGGTGGTTCCGGGACTGTGGTTAGCGATGTCTCTTGGAGGTACCCTTGCAATTGGATTGGTGCTGGCTACGTTCGCAGCAACCTTGTTCAACCGGCCAAGAGTGGTATTCTCTGGCTCCTGAATCGTTAATCCGGATGTAAGTCATGAATTATTTACTCGCACTGATCGCAGCGGCTGTTCTTATTGCATTGATTTTTTCGATTGGTGCAATGGCTGGAGAACCGCCGGCACCTGGATCCGCGGCACCTGGTTTTAAGTTGCAGGATCAGAATGGTGAGTGGCATGACCTGAATGATTACAACGGCCAGTGGCTGGCGGTATATTTTTATCCCAAAGACGATACGCCTGGTTGCACAACCGAAGCGTGCAACTTCAGAGACAATATTTTTGCTTTCGAATCAATAGGTGCGAAGGTCGTTGGTATCAGTGTTGACGATGTGGATTCACACAAAGAATTCTCTGAAAAATATAAATTGCCTTTCACGATTCTTGCTGATCCGGGCGGTGAAGTATCAAACTCATATGGTGTTTTGCGTGATTACAAGCTTATGAAGATTGCCAGCAGGCAATCGTTTATCGTCAATCCCGATGGTCAGATTAGCAAACATTATGCAAAGGTTGACCCAGACACTCATACCGATGAAGTGCTCGCAGATTTACAGGCTTTGATGGGCTCAGAATAGTAATGGTAGTAATGGGGTCAGAGTCAAGGGACAGAGTAAAAACCGTCCCTGTACTACTCTGTCCCTTGACTCTGACCCCGTAATTCGGGTTGTTCCTGCCGCGCCTCCGAAACAATTTTCTTCACGTCTGCTAATAATTCCCTGGCATCGTAAACAATGCCATCTTTAATGGTGTACTTAACACCGCCGACGCGTTCAGGCTTATCATCATCGCCCAACTTGAAATGACCGGTTCCGTAAAGCACTTTGAAGTTTTGCAATGGGTTGTATTCAGTGATAACGAGATCTGCCAGTTTGCCGGGGCGAATTGAGCCAATCCGGTCATCCATTCCAAGCACCTGAGCACCGAGAAAAGTAGCACTGCGGAGAACTTCCAAGGGATGAAATCCGGCCTCCTGCAATAGTTCCATCTCCCTGATATAGCCAAACCCATAAAGTTTCCAAATATAACCAGCATCTGAACCAAGCGTAACCCTGCCACCATGATTCTTGTAATCATCTAGAAATGTCATCCATTTGCGAAAATTATTTTTCCATGCAATTTCATTTTCAGTAGTCCAGTCAAACCAGTATGAACCGTGCGAATCACGTGATGGCTGGAAAAACTGCCAAAGATTTGGGTGGGTAAAATCCTTGTGCCAATCCGCATTCATCTCCCTCATCAGATCTCGGCTCGCTTCGTAAATAGTCAGTGTGGGATTGATGGTGAAATTGAGGGCAATCAGTTCATCACGTACGCGGTTCCAGGTTTCAGAACCCGGCTCTGCAGCCTGTGCCCATAAGCGTCCTGCCTCACCGAAACGGTGTTGCTCATTGGCATAGTTATAGTCCAGCGGATAGTTCTGAATTATCTGGTTTTCGAACATGGCTTCCGGCAAACCGTACCAATGCTCCATGGTACTCATCCCGGCCCGTGCGCTATCAAGAACATTCCAATTCACCACGTCCAGTTGTGCATGATGCATGGCCGAACCCAGGCTCAGTTTGCCGGCTTCATCCAGCGCCGCCTGCATGATTTCGCGCGGTGCCCCAAAGAACTTGATTCCCTGAGCGCCCTGCTTAGCGATGCTTTTAACCCATCGTCGCGCATCATCCGGACTTAGCAAGTCGTCTTCTGCACCCATGCCAAAACGTGCATAAGCTACTATGCGCGGAGCAGTGATTTTGTTTTTGGCGCTTCGTTCCTGATGCCTTAATACCCAATCGAGCCCGTTGCCACTACCGGGCTCACGAATGGTAGTTATCCCATGCGCCATCCAAAGTTTGGCTGCGTACTCAGCCGGTACACCTTGACTATCACCGCCGAAATGAGCGTGTAGATCAATGAAACCCGGTAACAGGAAATGACCATCAAGTTCCATGACTTTATCGCCCGGCTGGATTTCAATTCGCCGGTCAGGCGCTACCGGAAAAAGGATGCCCAAATTACGGATTTCAGTAATACGATTACCTTCAATCAAGACATCCATTGGACCTACGGCAGGGGCCCCTTCACCATTGATCACAGTCACTCCGCGAAGCAGCAATCGATCAAAAGGACCGTCCCCACGTACCCGTTCTGGTGCTTCAAGAGGTGCCGCCAGAGAGACCAGCGGCAAGAGAAACATGATAAATGTTAATGCAATCTTCATCTTAAAGCCTTGAATTTGTCTGGGAAAGGGGTATTCTGGTTATCCAGTATAACTATGGAAATGGATTTCCTGGAGTTTAAGTGTCATGGAAGACGCAACCAAGGCCACAGCAAATGCATATTACGGTATGCACACAGAACCGGAACCTCAAGGACCTGAGCGAGAGGGCTTATCAGCACCTCAGGCCGATCCTACACCTGAAATAATAAACCCCGAAGACGAATTTTCAACGGACGAGAAGGCGCTCGATCGCTGGTTCCGTGAGCAAAAAGGAAACAAGCGTGTTCCAAAGCGGCTTGAAGTCCCCAATGAAGCAATGATCACAAGTGGTGGTCCAATCAAAATTACCGGAAATCTGACACTGATTGGAGAAGATGGTGAGGTAACACACGCCAATCACCTCACGCTTTGTCGTTGCGGTGCATCAATGAGTAAACCCATCTGCGATGATCAGCATCTGGACATTGAGTTCATGGACATGGGTAATATTCAACGAGCATCTGACTGCATGCCCGTGGTCCGTCCGCAGACATTGACTGTTACTTGCATCAAGAATGGCCCACTCAAATTTAGAGGATTCCTCAGAGTCTTCAATTCAAAAGGACAAGAATCTCTTTCTATGCAAGGGTCTTTATGCCGCTGTGGAAAGTCGACCAAGAAACCTTTCTGCGACTGCCAATAGGCAGAAGCAACAGCCCAGGCATTAAAAACAACTAGCGGTCTTTCCGGCAGTTTACCGCTGGGGCCATTATTTATTGCTCTGTGTGACCACTAAAGGCACAATTCCCGCATGGATATTTTCCGTGTTTTTCAAATTGAAGCCGCTCATTTTCTGCCCAACGTTCCTACCGGACATAAATGTGCCCGCATGCATGGTCATTCATTTCGAATTGAGATTCATGTCAGTGGTACTCCGGGTGAAAAGAGCGGATGGGTGATGGATTTTGCTGATCTTCGCCTTGCGTTCCAACCCTTGTTTGATCAACTGGATCATCATTGCCTCAATGACATTAGCGGATTGGAAAACCCGACATCAGAAAATTTCGCACGATGGATCTGGCAAGAACTTAAACCCCGCCTTGAACAACTATCGAAAGTTATTGTGCAGGAAACCTGTAATGCCGGTTGTATTTACAAGGGGAGTCCCTAGGTGATTAGCCCCTGACCAGGGATGCCAATGCTGCAATATGCGAGTCGCTGTTGTTGAGAGCCGGGATGTACTCAAAAACTTCGCCACCACTTTGCAGGAAAAATTCCCTGTTCTGCATATCAATCTCTTCCAGGGTTTCCAGGCAGTCCACTGCAAAGCCGGGGCATACAACTTGGACATGCTTGCACGTTGACGCCCCGAGTTCCTTCAACACCTGATCAGTATAGGGTTGCAACCAGGTCTCTCTGCCAACTCTTGACTGGAAAGTCAGTACCCATTCTTCGTCAGCCAGTCCCAATTTAAGTGTAATGTCCCTGACACTTTGTTCGCATTGGCTAGCATATGGATCGCCATTGGTGATATATCGTTGTGGAATCCCGTGAAGCGAGAAAACCAATTTATCCGGCTTACCCGCGGCTGATTGAAATTCAGTAATTGAATCTGCGACTGCACAAACCCACCCTTCATCGTCATGGTACTTACTAAATGATTCAAGCTCAGGAAACCATTCCATGCTCCTGAGCTCTTTCGAAACAGCATCGAAAATTGACTCTGTTGTTGTTGCGGAATACTGCGGATAGAGAGGAAGAACTTTCAGTTCCTTAACTCCTGCCTCTCTCAACTCTTCAAGCCCCCTGCGAATTTCCGGCTTACCATATCTCATTGCCAACTTGACGATGGCTTCATCTTTTAATTCTTCTTGTAATCCTTTAGCCAAACTGACTGAACCAGTCATCAAAGGAGATCCCTCGGGAGTCCAGATTTTCCGGTAGGCCTCAGCCGAGCGATATCGTCGCAGAGGCACAATTGCCAATCTCAAAACCGGGATCCAAATCCATCTTGGTAAATCTATTACCCTCGGGTCTGATAAGAACTCGGTCAGGAAAGCACCAACCGCTGAAGGCTCAGGTGCTTGAGGTGTACCAAGGTTTACAAGCATTACGCCATTCATAGAATTTACATCCTTTCCGAAAGAAACCAAATTTTTATTTTGTTGTTAAAAAACGACACGCGACAAATTGTGCGTGTACATAAGCGGCCTTACAAGTGCTAATTGCAGTTTTTATGAGGTGGATTCCTTTGCAATTCGGGCATTTGAGAAAATTACTCCGTTTTTTCCCAAAATTCCTGTAATTTCCCTGCTTGTTGCAAGCAAACAACAAGCCCGGTAGCGGCTCATGAAAGTAATGATAAGGCTTTGTATTAACTATTTTTTCTGCTAGCATTACTGTCCCGTCGCATTTACAGATGAGGTTGTTTGTTGCCCGAATGAGAAGAATTACTCGCTATTACCTGTTATTGCTGCTCGTCTTGCTTAATGCAACGGCGTGGGCTGCTCCTGTGGGTTTCAGCGTTAATTCTGATGGCGGCGATATTCTTCACCGAATAGATCTCTTTAACGGTACATCCATCCCGCTTGGCGCTGAGTTCACAGACAACACGGATATTGAAGGCCTCGCTATTGCACCGGACTCAACGCTGTGGGCAGTAGATGAAGACAGTTTTTCCATGTTTCAGATCAACCCGATAACCGGGTTTAAGCTACTGGGAACCGAAGTCTCTATCAAGGGTACTGCAGCAAACATCTTCAATGATTTTGGTCTGACTTTCTCTTGTGATGGCACATTGTATGCTTCGTCTGTAACTTCCAAAACACTTTACACCATCGACAAAGCAGGAGTTGCAACTGTCGTCGGTGGTCTGAGTAAGCTCGGGTTTAATATTTCGGCTCTTGCTTCCTTTGGTGACAACCCGACAATTCTCTATGGACTTGGAAATGGTTTACTCAGCGAGAATGACAGCAGCCCTGACAATCGTTCATTATTTGAAATTAATCTCGACACCGGAATCGCAACTCCAATTGGTACCGGGATTGGTGGTCAGGTAGCCGCTTACCATGAAGCAGGCTTGTCATTCGATGATGATGGAGTTCTATGGGGCATTTCTGATCGTTCTTTACTGGGCGGTTTGAACAGTGAAATATTCACCATAGACACTGTATCCGGTGTTGCTGCATGGAAGGCTGAGACCATCGGGATCACCGGTTTTGAAAGCCTCGCCATTGCACCACCCGGAGGTTGTTCCATTGATGGTGGAAACCAAAATGACGACCACTCTGTAGAGCCGATTCCCGCCATGGGCAATTTGGGTGCCTTACTTACGATTCTCGCACTGATGTTGACCGGCTTCACAGTATTACGTCGACCCCTGTCCTAATTCATTCATTACCATTTAAAGCAGCCTTATTCGCCGTATTCGGCTAAACTTCAGTATTAGCTAAAGCTGTGGAGTTTGTGACATGGTAGGTGGAATAAGTGGATGGCAGTTAATGATCCTGCTGCTGATTGTAGTCTTGGTTTTTGGTACCAAGCGCTTGCGTAATATTGGAAGCGACCTTGGAAGTGCTGTAAAGGGTTTCCGCAAAGGCATGGAAGACGAGTCCTCCTCGGATGATCCGGATCAGCTTGCGCCCGTAGAAATGACTGGTTCTGAATCAGACGTAGACGAAAAAGAAAACGATCCCGCATCCCGCCCTCCCGGTACAGATGTTTGATGTCGGTTTTGCAGAGATTTTCTTACTGGCTCTGATTGGGCTGATTGTACTTGGGCCGGAAAAACTACCGGCAGTCGCACGTACACTTGGTGGCTTTGTCAGAAAGGCACGAACCAGCTGGTACAGTTTGCGCCGTTCTATTGAAGCCGAGCTTGCCGAGGCAGACTTAACCCAGCCAATTCGCAAAGTTGCCAGCGATTTGCAAGAAGCTGGAAAGTCTCTGGATAAAACCATCAAAGACGCGGCGGATATGGAAATGATTCCTGAATCATCAGATCAGGAAATAAAAGCCCTGAAAGAAAGCAGGGTTCCGGAAGATGACTGAGTATCCGGAAAGCGACAGCGAACAATCATTTCTGGAACACCTGGTTGAACTGCGTAGCAGGTTGATTCGTGCCTGTTTGTCGATCCTTGTTGTACTGGTATGCCTACTTCCTTTCGCACGAAATCTTTATGAGACCGTTGCCGCTCCGCTCATGGCAAAACTACCTGAAGGCAGCAGCATGATTGCCATTGACGTGGCATCACCTTTTCTCACCCCGTTCAAGTTGACTCTGCTGGTTTCCATAATGGTGGCCATGCCATATATTCTTTTTCAGCTGTGGGCATTCGTTGCACCCGCCTTGTTCAAGCATGAGAAACGCCTTGCAAGACCCCTGCTGTACTCTTCTATCGTCCTTTTCTACCTGGGCTGTGCCTTTGCATACTTTGTGGTGTTTCCACTGGTGTTTGGTTTTTTAACCAGCATCGCGCCTGAAGGTGTGGAGGTGATGACCGACATCAGTAAGTATCTGGATTTTGTTACCACCCTTTTTCTGGCATTTGGGATAACTTTCGAAGTTCCAATTGCCACCATCATCCTTGTAGCAACCGGCATCACAACTCCGGAAAAACTCTCTGCCATGCGGCCGTACATCGTGGTCGGAGCATTCGCGCTTGGTATGCTTTTGACGCCTCCTGATGTGATCTCTCAAACACTCATGGCGATCCCAATGTGGTTTTTATTTGAAGTAGGGATTATATTTTCGCGACTGCTGCTCAAAGACAAAGAAGAGACTCAGGCTATTAGCTGACCATCATTAGAGTCCATCTCTGAATTTTCTTCCCCGTTTCCAAAGATTTCCTTGAACGACAGATACTGCGCACCAAACAGCAAAAGCTGATAAGCAACCATCAACAACAGCATAAGCAGAGTCAGCATGTTTGATGATGCACCAGTACTAAACGCACCAACCAGCATAAAAACGGTCAAGATCACAAGCGGCATGGCCACGATTGCCAGTAATCCACTTAAAACGAGGAATGGGAGCCAGTTTCTCAACATACCTGCCAGGCCCTCTAAAATGGCTGCTCCAGCCGGTCTGTTCAGGAACCACACCAGCGGCACTGAAAAATACACGAGGAAAGTGCTGACCATCAGACCTACCACAAGAGCCAATGCCAATCGCTGTATCAACTCAGGATTTGCCATGGCAATCGCCTCCAAGTCACCTTCTTCGAGTTGCCTGAGGAGTTCAGCATCCAAAGTATCAGCAAGGCCGGAGAGCATTCCACCTGCAGTCAGTGCTCCAACAGCGATCATTACAAGGCTCAGAACAAAAAGGCGGGTCACTTTCTGCGGCTCAGAAAAAGCACAAAACAAGGTCATCAACGGTGGCCTGTGCCCTCGTTCAACCAAGGACATTGACTGCATAACGCCTGCCGTTAATGCCGGAATTGCAAGAATCAGCAGGAACCCAAGTGCCCCCATTTGGGTAAACCCCATCAAAAACTGAAGAACAAGCCCAATCAGCAAAAGCCTGACAGGTTGCGCCCGCAACAGTATTAAGCTGCCGGAAAACCAGGCTAGGCCCCTGGAAGCTGGTAATTTTTTTATGCTCGGCTCGCTCATTGCTCTATTGTAAACTGAACCGGCCTTTCAGCTTGCCTGGATTTTCCTGAAAGGACATTACTGAATCGGGTTTATCACAGGAGACACCATGGAAACATCAAAACTCAAGGTCAGCTCACCTCCAGTGGCGATCGGGATCATCGTTGCATGCGTAGCGATCTTCCTAATGCAAAACCTGTCGGCGTCACTCGCTTTGTGGCCCTTACAAAGTGGTCGTTTCGAACCGTGGCAAATCGTGACTTACGGCTTCCTGCATGCTGACCTGAATCACGTATTTTTCAATATGTTTGCATTGTGGATGTTTGGCCTGCCCATTGAACGGCTTTGGGGGAGCCAAAGGTTCAGTCTTTACTATGTGGTTTGTATTATCGGCGCAGCCATCGTCCAGTTGACTGTGCAACAACTCAGTGGCGAGTACTACCCTACAATCGGGGCGTCAGGTGCGGTATTCGGGCTGTTGTTGGCCTATGGCGTTAGCTTTCCAAATAGCCGGGTTTTTCTTATTTTTCTACCTATTCCCATCAAGGCCAAGTGGTTTGTATTAATTTATGGCGGCCTGGAACTGGTGTTTGGAGTTACCAACTCAATGCCCCAGATTGCACACTTTGCACACCTTGGTGGATTGCTGTTTGGAGCTGGTCTCTTATGGCGATGGGGCTGGCGTCCGAAAATGACATGGAAGCGGTGACTCTATAGTATAGTCGTGGCAGAAGCCCCTGAAATAAAAAGGACGGGGGGTTCTAACTAAAGGATTAGCTCCGGGGGGAGACCAATGAAAACGATAGGATCGTGGGCGATTACGCTCGCCGTCATCGCCGGCATCAGCTGGTGGATAAACCCTTCAATATTTGCATATCTCGGCATGGTAGAAAATGACGATGAACGCATTATTGACGCATGGCGCGATAAAACGTCGAACATTTTTGTCGAAGTTGAAGGCCGGGTGGTACGGTTACGGCCTGATCTGGACTACTATACCCGTTTTCAGCATTTCCTCATCGAACTTGAAAACGGTCATCGCCTGATGGTCAAGCATGACCTGGATATATCACAAATCGTGCCGGTGGTAGCGAACAGTATGATTCGGCTCAAAGGCGAATATGACTGGAGCGAAACTGGTGGCGTAATTCATTGGACCCACAGAGACATTACTAACACCCGTGAAGGCGGGTGGATCGATAGCAACGGTATTCGATATAATTAGATAGTACCGGGCAAAAGCCCGGCACTTCAATCTAATCCCTCTTATCAATCAGAAAGCACAAAGGTTACTTTCAGGCTTACCCGGTATTCTTTGATATCGCCATCACCATCACAGACCACTTTTTGACTCTCTACCCCAGCCGCCGCGAACATTATTAAGAGTCTTGTTGGCGCGCTTCCTTCCTTTCTTGATAGCGTCTTCAAAAGACTCCGATGACGAAGCAATAATTTCTGTAACTCTTGCAACTGACATAGTATTTCTCCTTCAAATTTAGTTTTCAAATTAATCATATCGGTTTCACCAACTAATTCCACCGACGAACGCGTTACAGTCTGTTACCTGATTGTGATTGTAGAGTGGGCCAAGAACAATTAATGAGACCTGTATCACTTGTTTAGAAAGTTTCAAAGGCTAAAATGTAATTACAAGGAACAGGCGAACCATATTATGAGCACAATTCACCCGGTTATCCCCGCTGCTGCCGCCAGGGCACGTGTAAATCAAGAGCAATACCTGGATCTATACCAGCAGTCTCTTGCAGATAACGACGGCTTTTGGGCAAATCAGGCTCGTCGAATCAACTGGATAAAGCCCTTTAGTAAAGTCAAAGATGTCTCCTTTGACCGTAGCGACCTGCACGTGTCCTGGTTTGAGGACGGCACCCTCAATGCCTGCTACAACTGTGTTGATCGGCACCTTGAAACCCGGGGAGATCAAACGGCTATTTTGTGGGAAGGTGACGAGCCCGACCGCGACGAAAAGATCAGCTACCGTCAGCTTCATGGACGGGTCTGCAAAATGGCCAATGTATTAAAAATGCTGGGCGCCGCGCGTGGTGACCGCATCACAATTTACATGCCGATGATTCCCGAAGCCGCTATTGCCATGCTGGCTTGTGCCCGTATCGGTGCCATCCACTCTGTGGTGTTTGGTGGTTTTTCGCCCGATGCGCTGGCCGGGAGGATTGTTGATTGTGGCTCCAGCCTGGTCATTACCGCTGATGAAGGACGCAGAGGCGGGAAGCGCGTGCCGTTGAAGGCCAATGTGGACGAGGCCTGCAACCGCGAAGGTGTAATGGAAACGCTCAGTGCTGTACTTGTTGTCCGTAACACCGGAAAAGATGTTGAGTTTGATTCTTCCCGCGATCATTGGCTACACGACCTGGAAGAAATGGCGGACGATGTTTGCCCACCAGAAGAAATGAATGCCGAAGATCCGCTTTTCATTCTTTATACCTCCGGATCAACCGGCCAACCGAAAGGCGTGCTGCACACCACCGGTGGTTATATGGTCTACGCCTCTTACAGTCATGAACTGGTGTTTGATTATCAAGATGGCGATGTCTACTGGTGCACTGCTGATGTTGGCTGGGTAACTGGCCACAGCTATATTGTTTATGGTCCATTGGCTAATGGCGCGATCAGCCTGATGTTCGAGGGCGTACCGAATTACCCCGATGCCAGCCGTTTTTGGCAGGTATGCGACAAACATGAGGTGAACATCTGCTACACCGCCCCGACTGCGATACGGGCTCTCATGCGTGAAGGTGCGGAGCCCGTTAAGAAGACTTCCAGGCAATCTCTGAGGCTATTGGGGTCAGTGGGTGAGCCCATTAACCCTGAAGCCTGGGAATGGTATTTCAATGTTGTAGGTGATGGCCGATGCCCGATCGTAGACACCTGGTGGCAAACCGAGACTGGCGGTATTTTGATTAGTCCATTACCGGGAGCCACCCCAATGAAGCCTGGCTCAGCAAGTTTTCCATTACCGGGCATACAGCCTGCCCTGGTTGACAAGCATGGCAATGAACTTGAAGGCGCGGCCAGTGGCCAACTCATCATTAAAGAGAGCTGGCCCGGCCAGATGCGAACCGTTTATGGCGACCATGAGCGCTTTTATGAAACCTACTTTTCTCAATATCCGGGTAACTATTTCACAGGCGATGGTTGCCGGCGGGATGAAGATGGCTACTACTGGATCACAGGTCGTGTTGACGATGTGTTGAATGTCTCAGGGCACCGCATGGGTACTGCGGAGGTGGAAAGTGCGCTGGTCGCTCATCCATCCGTTGCTGAAGCGGCCGTGGTGGGCTACCCGCACAACATAAAGGGCCAGGGAATTTACGTGTTTGTAACCCTGGTAGCTGATAAAGAACCCGGAGAAGAGCTGGAAATTGAATTGAAAAAGTGGGTTCGAAAGGAAATCGGGCCAATCGCAACACCGGACCTGCTGCAATGGGCACCAGCATTACCCAAAACCCGGTCCGGTAAGATTATGCGAAGAATCTTACGAAAAATCGCTGAAAACGATTTTGGCAATCTGGGCGACACATCAACACTGGCAGAGCCCGAAGTTGTGAAATCCTTGATCGAGAACCGAAAAAACCGGTAACAATCCGTTACAGCTGTTAACGCTTTGAGTTTTGACGAGGGGTATACTTATTCGATCCACATCAAGTTTGGAGAAGACAATGGGATTTTTTGATAGATTTAAAAAGGTGCTGGCCAACCACAGGTTGAAACCGTCAAAGGGCCGACGCGCGTTCTACGAGAAGCCGGTTTTGATACCTCGTGCCTGAACTGTAAGGTCGGTATGGATGGGTCAGTTACCGTATCCGGTACGGTCGAGAGTGATGCCCAGCGGCAGGAAATTGCAGCTACCCTTAACGGTATGCCCAACGTTTCCAGTGTTGTAAACAATCTGAACGTCGGCCAACCCGAACCTGAAGCAGCGCCTGAAGAACCCGTGGCGGAGGAAACAGAAACTGAGGGAGGCCGTAGCTACACAGTAAAATCCGGTGATACGCTTTGGAAAATATCTCAGGAAATGTATGGTAACGGTTCAAAATACATGAAGATCTTTGAAGCCAATACACCATTACTTGAAAATCCTGACAAAATTTTTCCTGGACAAGAACTTACCATTCCGGACCTTGACGATTAACAGAGGAATAGGCCGCCCCCTTTTCGAAAGGGGGCGTTTGTAGACATTCTAAAGCCCGCCTTGCTCAAGTGGCCTCTCGCGGTGCATGAGTATCCACTCGGCGTGCTCTTCAAGTGCCGCGTTTCCGACTGCCATTAATACTCTACGCCTGAAATGCAAGTCCGGAGTGCTATCGAGTAAGCGTCTGGCATTGGTGAAAACCCTGTTCATGAAACGATATTGCTTGATAAGTTCCCGTTCCGCCTTCTTGTGAGAATAAGCATCGCGTACACCTGCGATCAAGGGCAGAATACCCATCAGCACCAACAAAAAGTGACGTTGATCCATTGTTATCCAGCCTGAAGCCCAGGCCAGTATTGCCGCAATAAAAATGCCAAGCCACAGTGAGATGCTACCCAGACGGGTCGTACGCCGGTAATTTACAGCCTTAATATTGCTTTTGCGATGATAGTACCCCAGCTGTCCATGGCCATGATCCTGACTACCGACCCATTGCTCACTGACCCAGTTTACCCAACGGTCATCCGGTTCCAGAATGCGGTCACGTTGCAGGCTGGCTGATCGCATCACGTGTCTGATCCAACCCAGATCGACATCCTGTTTCTGCAGAAAATTGTCATAGGCGAACACCGCTGACCGGGTCTCAATCACGCCCGCCAGATTCCAGTAAAGCTGCACCCTCAGTCCCTCTGCCAGTGCCCGGTAATCAAGATACTTACGGTGCCATTGACGATGAGCACCAAGCCTGTGGAAGGCGACACCAAATAGAAATAGCCCAAGAAAAGCATGGGCTAAAAATTCAGGACCGCCATATTCCGCATAGATGATAAATATCAGGCCCATTACCACTGCGAGTGCATGGGTAATAATCATTCCCTGATTGAAACGTTTTTGAAAATGAATCGCCAGCCAGTCTGAGCAACTGAAAAGATGATTAACGAGTTCAGAACCGCCGGGCGGTTGCACATCCGGTACATCATTGAGAAGACTTGAGCTATCAGAACTGATTTGGTCTTTATACTTCTTAAGGTCTGCATTGAATTCCTGCAAACGCAAGAGCATGGAATGAAATTCTTCCGGCATGCGAAGCGCTTCACGGCGCTCAAAATGTGCTGACATCCAATAGGTCTCGAGCACGTTCATGCCCTCGGCAACCCCGCCATCTTCACGGTCACGCGAGACAACGATGTGATACGCAAGATCGTTTTCGTTATCAGCCAAAAGGTTGGGAGATTCTTCAGATATGGAGTAACCGGGCATTACGGCGGTAAGATGGTAATTAACCACTCCAGCAGTACCACCGACCGCAGGCCCTGGCTTTCCATCCCATAGAGCCAAAAGCACCTGACAGTGGTTTGAAATAAATATCCCTAACTGGGTGTACTGAAGTTCGCGAGCCTTCTCGGAATGCGCGATCGTGGCCTCCGACTCATTGCCTGCCAAAGGCAGATTAATGATCTGTGCATTGGCTATTAAAGTACGGAATTTCTGCAAATATTCCTCGGTAGTAAAGTCTTTTTCATATTCCGTCTGAGGCATGGGCAAAGGCACAATCAGTTTGTGACCAAGCTCCACTGCGATTTCGGCAACCAGCTGATCACCACCTTCGGCCAATGGCGAAATGAGCTGCAATTCAAGATCGGGAAATTCTTTGTCAAGGCCATTAAAAAATGCCCGCACCTGATCTCTCAGGACGGGCAGTTCATTTTCAACCAGATCTCGATGACCGGTAACGCCGATGGTGAGTTTCATGGTATGGCCTTGGCCGCGAAGTATTTATGACAATAGCTCATTGCTTAACCAGGTCTTTGCATAAGTCATATTTCTCGCATAACTGAATGAACTCAGGTTCATAATAACCCTTGCCTAAAAGATATGTGGTGTAGCGTTCAGCAGACTTTTTGTCGCCCTGGGTAATAGAGAGATTGACAGCCAGCCCGGCGTCTTTGCAGCTGAAAGTACTCTCCAGGGTGCGGTAATCTGCGAGTTCTGCCAGAAACTCGTCTTCCGGCAGTGTTTCCCTGTTAAGTGACCAGTATCTAAAAATTGCCTGTTGCAATTGAAAGCGTGCTTCGTAATTGTCCTGATGATCCAGCACAATATCTTTCAATACCGCAATCCCTTCATTAAGCAAACGAGTAGCAGGTAAATATTCCTCTCGAGCATGAGCGAGCTCCGAAATTTGTGTTAAAAATACCCCAAATGACGTCAAATTAACGACGCTAACCGATTGATCTTCTTTAAGTAATTTTCGTAACTCTTGCTCAACTTGCAGACTAAGCTGCCAGCTATCATTAAGACGTTCCTCGACTTTATAGATGTGTGCAATTCGTGCCCTTTTTCGATGCAGATTCCACCTGTATGTGAGGTTGCTTTGATCTTCTCGGGCCAGTTCATCCAAAAGCTCCACTGCCCGCATAAGGCTATCCAAAGCCTCGTTTTGCTGACCGCTCCACCGTTGAACTGTTGCTAGTCCAGCCAGTGAAAATGCGTACCGCATTTTTAGCCGATTGTTACCGGGTGATTTCTGAAAAAAATCTGTTGCGTTCTCAACGTTATTGAGACGAGCCTTATATGCTCCATCGAGATTACAAACCTCTAACCAGGCATCTGCAAGATTTGCATAAGAACCTGCCAGTTCAGACTTGTAATAGTCGTCAGCAGGAGATAAAGAAACTGCCAATTGGTTATATTCCAAAGAAGATTGCATGAACTCCAGAGACTTAATTCGATCTACAGGAACTTTGCGTGTCTCGATCATTCCCAAATTGCTCAGTGCATACGCCATTTCCATAGCCCATTCTGCATTCTCAGGCTCCGTTTCGAACAGCTGCCTGCTGAGGGCTAGATAGCGACTAAATGATTTCGATGCATTTTTAGAATCACCCTGATCCGCATATATATAACCTACCCAAAATTCCGCCTGACCGAATTCAAACACCGCCTCGATGTTTTCCGAATTATCTTCTGCCAACTTAGCCAGCACCTCACGCGACCGGGTGAATGCGGTCATTGCCTCATCAGGTCTGCCTTGAGCCCGACTGACCTCCCCCAGTTGTCGCAATACCAGTCCTACTTGCAATTGGGATTCATTGCTCAGGTCATCCTGGTCCAGCGTCTCTAAATATCTCGCTAATCGTTCCCCGATACCACGTAGCGTTGGCAGATCCGCCACCTCATCAAGATCAGCGCTCACCTCGACCAATTGAGATACCAGCGCCTCAGCATATTGTTGGCGATTTCTCTCAGTCAGTTTTGACACAACTGTCAATGCCACCAGAGCCACTACTGCAATCGACGCGATTGATACTAATATTTGGAACTTTCGTTTTCTCTGTTGCTCACGCTGCCTTAATTCGTCTAGTCGTATTCCAAGAATTGCTGAGACCAGTTTTAATCTGGCGAGCAACTTTCCGTCAGCCCACTTTCGTGCGTCTGCCGCCAGAGGCTCCTGACGCAGCCCTGATTCTGTCTCCAGTATCGCTGGAGGAAAGCAGGCGGATTGAGTATCTTCAGCCTGAGGATCACCATCAACAATAACGCAATAAATTCTATCCCCACGCCCTAAGGATCTGAACAGTCTTATTTCCTCATTGACCCAGCGGGACTGGGCAGCTGCAGGAGAGCAAATCAGAACCATGGAGTCAGACGCTCTCAGTGCCTCCTGAACTTTTTCGCTCAGGTCTGCGCCTGTAGAGAGTTCATCTCGGTCTCTGAATATCGGGAAAAGTTTTTCGGGAATTGGGCCATGCAAGCCTTTTGAACCTCGCAGTCGTGCGGGCACTTTGTAGGTTTCAAGCAAGCGATGCAGTTCTGCAGCCCAGCTTTCATCAGCGTGGCTATAACTGATAAACGCTTTGTATAAACGAGAGCTCAAAGTATGTGCCTTGAGAATGCCCGATCAATCGACCAGGCATGGATTTCTGCATTGCTCATCAAGCTAAATCGTAGCGAAGATCGATAGGAACAATGATTTTATCCAGAGGTTTAGCCCTCGTTTTCCATCCTCGGATCGGTAATAATCGGTACACCTGGATCATTACAGGCCTCTACAGAAATTTGGTAGTAGGCCACTCCTGGATTTTCATTCTTGTCTGTAATATCCACAGATTGGACTGGTGTTCCCGAGGTATGCTTCCAAACTACTCCGGTATCAGGAGCCGCACCGAAATCATCCTGTATCCACTTTGCAACTGGCACGCCGAATGTTTTGGGGAGATTTGCGAAAGCGATTTCGGATATGTAATGGCTATTGGGATTTGAACCGCAAGGATAATTTTGATTGTTTTGAAATTTGAATGTCACCAAAGCACTGTCACCAGCAGGCACCCGCACACAACCCTTGTCGTTTTTCGCACAACCCTGACCACCAGTGAACATTTTTACACTAGATCCAGCTACCAGAAACTCTACTTCAAATGACACCTCTGTCCTGGTTGGTAAAATTGGGCCCGATGACGTGTGAACACACGAGGCAAGAATTTGCATACCTAAAAACGATGCAAGAACAGTTAAGCTGATATTTTTCATGATGGGCTCCTCAATGATTATCAGAAAGCAGTCGAATTGTTTCTGTTGAGCGTTCCCTGCATTGTTCTTGAAAACTCCCTTCCTCCTAGAACATAGCAGACTTACGTTGCTTTGACACTTAATTCACTCTGCTAGTCGGCACATTGCTGTAAATTTTTCGTGTGGCTTTATGCAGCTTTGCACTGACGATGAAATGAAGGTATTCCAGGTTCGACCAACAGGGATTAACATGCGAGAACAAATTATCGGGTATTGCACATGAATTGTTCGGTTTATCGATCAGATCGCAAAGACTACACCTACCTCTACCTGTTAGTTGGAAAGACTTTTGAGGAAATTCCACCGGCCTTACAAAATGCATTTGGCAACCCCGAGTTCGTAATTGATCTGGAGTTGTCCCCACAGCGTAAACTTGCCAGTGAAGATGTGAATGAAGTCATGCAAAACCTGCAAGACAATGGATTTCATCTACAATTGCCACCAGGCGATCAGAAAGGAGATTTGATATGAGAGTATTTTTTGCGATTTTGATTGGTTTAAGCTTTTCGGTTTCACAAAGTCATGCACAGGAAGTGGTAGATACATATCCCGAACCTGCACTCGATTGCGAAGAAGCTTTGACAGTCTTTCAGGACGTTTCAGGTATGGGGCGAAAAGACAAGGCAGCAAGAAACATGACCAAAAACCATGCCGAGCATGCCCAGGATGGATGGCGTTTTGCAGGCTTGGCGGTTTATACCGAAAATGGCGACCTTGAAGGTTTTTATCTCAGTTATACACGTGCAGTTGACTGTGCAAGTATCGCCAAAGAAGAAGACTAGTTAACCCTGTTTACCGGCTGGCCTCTTTCAAAGCCCCGGATGACAACAGCCAGTTGATCCAGTAGTGCCTGCCGAGCAGTTTTGCTCGCCCAGGCATTGTGGGGAGTGACGATCAGGTTGGGAATTCCGCCCGCAAGCAATGGATGATCGGCAGGTGGTGGCTCGGTGGTCAATACATCGATTCCAGCGCCGGCAATGATCCCATCCCTGAGGCAGGAAACCAGATCTTCCTCAACGACAATTCCACCACGCGCTGTGTTGATTAATATTGCATCACGTTTCATTCGCTGCATCATCGCCCGGTCAAACAAGCCTTCGGTTTCTTCAGTCAGGGGACAATGAATACTGATCACATCGGAATGTGCCACAACATCCTCAAAAGCCAGATGGTCCGGACGAGGTGTCCTTCCACGCCGCTCAGCGAGCAGTACATTCATGCCCAGGTGTCGCCCCAGATCGGCAACACTTTTCCCTAATACTCCATAGCCTATGATGCCAAGATTCAAGCCAGCCGCTTGCCGTATCGGCAGGTCAATCAGGCAGAATTGGCGACTGGTACTCCAATCTCCTGCCTGCACCCTTTCGCGATACGCCACTTGAGATGACAAAAGGTTCAGGATCAAGGTAATCGTATGCTGGCTAACAGCCTCAGTTGCGTAATTACGTGCATTGCATACCGTAATGCCAAATTCAGTGGCAGCTTGAAGGTCGACATGATTGGTGCCGGTTGCTGCAATGGCGATCAGTTTGAGGTCAACCGCGCCTGATAAGGTCTTACGGTCAAGTACGCACTTGTTGCTGATGACAACATTGGCATTTGCTATACGGTCAGAGGTTTGGTGTTCGGTGGTGAAGTCATGCAACTGCCAGTCTGGCAGTGTTTGCGACAAGCGACTGAGGTTCAGGTCGCCATTGTCGACCGAGCCCAGGTCCAGAAAAACGCCGTAGTTCAACTCAAGCTAGCGCGATACTGTTGCCACACTCACACTGGCAACACCAACGGCCGCCGCGGCATCCAGAATGGTCACTAATGCATCAGTTTCAGCATCGGGGTGCGCTGCCACAATCAAAGTTGAATCGGGCTTTTCAGCCTTCTGCCGCTCCAGATTAGCCTGCACAGCTTTGCGCTCGATCAATCGGCCTTTCATAGTAATGTTTCCGGAGGCATCAATCTTGACCACAATCGGCCCTTTCTTCTGTTCGATCTGCTTCGGTGGTGAATTGGATGGTCTGGAAACCTCTAGGCCTTTCTCTTTAACGAATGAGGTGGTCACAATGAAGAAAATCAGCATGATGAACACGATGTCGAGCATCGGTGTGATGTTGATTTCTGCCTCGTCGTCTAAATGCTTTCTTTTACGCATAAATATGTCTCTGATGATCTTCGCAAACGCCAATTCTGAAGCCAGAGACACAGAATACTGATTCCAGCCCTTTTTAGCCAGTGGCGAATTTAGAAGCACTGTTTCTCAATAGGCTCCATGAGTCTGATTTTTCAACTTGTATGCTACCCAAATCAACAACAAATAAATTAGTTTATTTAGAAAGAATTAAATCGACCTATTCTCCTGAGATTGTGAATATCAGTCGTTGAATCTGAAATTACTCAAATAACTGAGATATTGTTTTCATTGGCATGTACAAGCGATCTCGCCCATTGTGACTACACAAAACTTCAAAACCAAACTTTTCATAGAACTGTCTGGCGGTTTCGTTTAAACAATCTACGATAACCGCATAAGCTCTCATCCGAGCATTGATTCCCCACAAGTTCTCGAGGGCTTTAATCAATGTGATCTTTCCTAAGCCCCGGTTGTGATAGTCCACATCAACAGCAAGTTGAGCTAACAGAAATACGGGCACTGGATAGTGTGGTAGTTTTTTGGCCTGGGTCTGTGGCAGTGTTTTTCGTTCAATAGAACTTGCTGCGATCGTGTAAAAAGAACAAATTTTTGACATACCATTTGGTAATACATCAACCGTGGGAAGAAGTAATGTTCTGCTAATTCCCGCTGTCATGTGTTTAGCAGCTTGCGTCTTTATGAAAACGTTTAACGCTGATTCACCGCAATCGAATGAATCTCGATCGTGAACGTTTTTATCGAGCTCCAGGAACTCGTTGGACCAGCTCACTTAATGGCATGTTCTTTAGTGAGACTTGCAGCCTCAACCAAAGCTTGATTTGGCTTAGCTGCTTCTTCACAAGCAATCATAAAGCGATCAAAAATATTATTCTCAACAACAATACTTTCATGCTCTGCAATAACCCGAGTTGCATTTTCATCCATAAGCTGGACGACATAATCCTTGAGGCTTCTCATACCCAACAAAGCCGAAGCCTTTTCAGCTTTAGCTTTCACTGCTTCATCAAGTCGCATGTCAAAACGGGTAGTGCCCATCAAATTTCTCCAAAATACTGTACGGAAAGATTCCGTACGAATAGAACTATAGGCGCTATTAACTTTAATGTCAATATGTACGGATACTTCCCGTACATATATGTGAAACGTTTCCAATTCAAATATATTCTTAAAAAAATCGACACCTCAATTGACAATAACTGGACTTATCTGAGCAATCACTTTTCTAAACTCTGCTTTGCGAGACTCGTCCTCTTCTTTGTCTAATATCGTCTGCAATTGTGGAATATATTCAGAAGCACTCGGACCGTATGAACCAATCGCGTTGAGCACGGCGTAAGACCTAATGTTGTCCTGGCTGGATACATTTAATAGAAGCTTGGGTAGTGCCGACTGGGGCTTATACTTACCAATAAAATGTGTCGCATAGTGAAGGTTGCTAGAGTTATCGTCATCTAACGCCTCAATCATTAGATCCATCGTTAAAGGAGATAAAAAGCCGTGTTCGTATTTCGCAGTCATACCCATGTGCCCCATGGCTGCCATAATTTCCATGTCAATATTTCCAGATTGTTTATCACTAAATTGTCTCCCCAAAGCCTCTTCTATTTCCTGGTCGGCGTCATAAGCTTGTACTAGTATCCAGCCTGCATCAGAACGATTACCTCTGGTCAGGCCTTCAGAAAGCTTACGTAACAAAATGCACTTTAATGGTGCATAGGAACTCAATTCAGGAACATTATTGGGTACTTTACTCAAGTATTCTTCAATCGCGTCATCGTCAATGGCCTCGTAGGGTCCTCTGCGTGATTTGAGACTTAAGATCCACGAGACTTCAAATAAAAACTTTAGTGCTGTTTTAGAGTTTCTATTTTCAAACTCCAAAAGGACATAACCCAAGTAGGGCAGTATATTTTCACCATGCTTATCATACGTATCCTCATAACCCCCGTTCGTCCAAAGAGCATCAAACGCATTTTTTTGAATTTTTTTATCTTCGCTCAGCAAATCGACCAACTCTCTTGGACCGGTGGACAATTCGTCAAATGAAAGCAATTTATCCCTAACTTCAACGGGCAGAGCTTTTCGGAAATCCTCGAAGTGCTGCTTGCTTGAAATCGAATCTGGCTCACCAGGGGTTTCTTTGCTACTTACTAGCTCAGAAGGTTCACCAACTAACGCAGAGCCCAATCTGCCAGGACTCCGAGATTCGTTTAGCAGTAAATCGTTTGCGTTTTCAAACCGAACGGGAAGGGCATAGCTTATTAATGCTATTGCCACTATGACTAAGACATCAGTAAATGTTGGTTTCATTGTTGCTACAGCATATCTGATAATCGCACCCCTTAAATTTACTTTCCAACAAAACTGGCGTGACTGCTACACTGACACCGAGCTATAACTGGTTACATTAAGGGAAAATCAAGGCGATTCATCTAGTTCGAATGGCTTCCATTTTAGTCAAGTTCAGAGCTACTCCACAGTTACCGATTTGGCCAGGTTTCTCGGCTGATCCACATCGGTTCCGCGGGCAACAGCCACGTGATAAGCCAATAATTGCAAAGGGATTGTCAGAACGA
>JBLHGQ010000026.1:0-27017 GCA_047614505.1 Rhodothermales bacterium
CCGGTTTGCGATTAATACCATGCAATCAGAAATTGAATCAGCTGGTTATCAACAACAACCATGGATTAGCTCGGCAGATTGGGCAATTGATTCGATAGACGATGTGAGCGCAACAAGCGATTCGGTCATTATCAGACGTTGGTCGGACAGTAATTGTTTTGAAAATCCCAACCCCACATTAGATATAGATGCCAAGCCAGCATTCTACCTGCGTGAAACCCGGTTCTCGGTCAGCGGCAGTGGAAACCTGGCTCAAACATGTCGCTATGGCCCAGGTTCCACGCAACTGACCACTCAGATCAACAATCTCGGCCTGGTAGAAAACGTCGAAGCATTTCAGATGCTTTACGCAGAAGATTCCGATTTGGATGGCAATGCTGATCGCTGGGTAACTGCAGGCAAGTGGTCAGATGAAAAAAACGTTCTCGCCATCCGGCTTGCCATACTTTTGACCACGACGAACCCCGTGGATGCAGGGGCAAGCACTAACTATCAAGTGCTTGATCAATCAATTCCAGGCCCTGATGACGGCCGGATACGTCGTGTATTTGAATCGACTTTTAGCATCAGGGGGCGGCATCGTGGGGTTTGAGCGAGAATTGCAATTGCATTCTTATCATGCAGGGGCTGTCTTGCTGCTTTGCCTTTTGCTACTCTCCTCTTTAACATTTCTTGGGCTTGCTGCAGCCACCGGTCATGTTTTGCAGACACGAATGTCGGGCAACCTTGTCGACGGCTCAGTCGCCAGCCAATCTGCGGATTCGGCAATCAAATGGGGCAAAGGCTGGTTATTTGGACTCAATGGTACTGCCCGCCCTACTGCCTGTTCCTCCACTTGTGGTGCCTTGGATGTGATCCGCACTGAAGGTTTTTATGGCGACGACATTGAACACCAGGATTTGAACTGGTGGGAGCAAACTGCATTTGAATTCGGCAAAGATCCTGCCACGGGTGTGTTATTGAATGCGCTAGCTGAAAGTGAGAGCGAACGTAGCCACTGGCTGATCGAAGAGATTCATGTTGAAGGCGCAGAATCAGAACCAGGTCCGGCAACAGAGATTGCTTATTACCGGATTAGTGCCAGGGGTTCGCTAGGTAATAGTGGAATATTCACTGTAACGCAAAGCATTGTCGCGCGGCCCTGGGGTGATGAAACCTTGAGCAACAGCTTTCCGAAACCGGCTGAGGAAACCGGAATTTGTTTTTCTTTGGCGCGTGACGTTCCATGCGGCCGCCTGGCATGGAGACGCCTTCAATGAGTAAGAGTTGTTGAAACCAATGGCCCGCTTATGGAAAGGGTTTTCATTGATTGAACTTGTCATTGCAATGGCCATACTCGCAATTCTCATCACAATGGCAACTCCTGCGATGCACGGTTTCAGTATGCGATCTCACCGCACCGTAGCAATAAGCGAATTACTGAGGCTTGCATCCTGCCAGGAGCACATTCGCGCCGATGCTGGTTTGTACAATACCTCGATGTGCCTTCCCACGAACGATGAGCATTACCACTTTGGGTATGAAATTCCTGGTCTATCCGCTACTTCTTCATTCATAGCCATCGCTACACCTCAAGGCGCGCAACTCAAAGACAAATGCGGCTCATTGATGCTCGATCAGGACGGTCAAAGGGAAATTGAAAATATTGAAGTTGGAACCGGCAAATGTTGGGCCAGCAGATGATGAATCGACAAATGATTAGTCAGCAATTGATAAGCCGCAAATAATGAACCTGGGAAATCAGCTTCTAATCTCGATGCGCAGCTCTTTTGGAAGGGCAAATTCCATATTTTCAGGTATGCCTTCAACTTCCAAAGCTTGCACAACTCCAGATTCCCGTAAGTGAGTGACCACGCCTTGTACCAGACTCTCCGGCGCAGAGGCACCAGCGGTAAGACCTATCGTTTGAACTCCCTGAAGCCATTCTTCACGAATATCCTCAGCACCATCTATAAGGTATGCCGGAACACCCTGCTTTTGCGCCAGTTCCTTCAATCGATTTGAGTTTGAGCTATTCACGGATCCTACTACCAGCAATAAATCTGCCTGTTGCGCGATCACCCTGACCGCATCCTGCCGGTTTTGCGTGGCGTAACAAATATCATCATGTTTCGGGCCAACGATGCCCGGGAAACGTTCCTGTAATGCTGTGATTATTTGCTGGGTATCATCTACAGATAACGTTGTTTGGGTAACAAATGCGACGTGACCAGGAAAACCAATCTGTAAAAACCCGACATCTTCCAGACTTTCAACAAGGTATATCTTGTTTCCATTTGGAGAGTTCTTCAGCCATTGGCCCATTGTACCCTCAACTTCAGGGTGCCCGGCATGACCTATCAGAATTACATCCAGTCCGGATTTACAGTGGCGAATCACTTCCATGTGGACTTTGGTCACCAGCGGGCATGTGGCATCAAATACTTTCAAATCACGAGCATTGCCAGCATCACGCACCTGCTGTGATACGCCGTGGGCACTGAACACTACCGTTCCGCCATCTGGAACATCATCAAGTTCGTCGACAAACATAGCGCCCTGGGATGTCAGCCGATCGACCACGAATCGGTTATGTACCACCTCGTGGCGAACATATATAGGCGCACCGAATAATTCGAGCGCGCGCTCGACTATCTCAATCGCCCGGTCAACACCGGCGCAAAATCCACGAGGGTTGGCCAGAAGCAAATTCACTCTACACTGTCCGTTTCAATTTTTTCTTCATCAGGTTGCGGGGATGGTTTCCTGATACTCAAAATCAGCGCATCTATCAACATCAGAATAATCCCGCAAGTAATCGCCGAATCTGCAATATTAAACGCTGGCCAGTGGTGGTTTTTATAATAAACATCAATAAAATCCACAACATATCCCAGGAGAATACGATCTATCAAATTTCCCACAGCGCCGCCGATAATGAGGCCAAGGGCTATACCTGTACGCCATTCCTCCTTCTTGAGCCTGCACAACCAGACCAGTAATACAAGCGTTACGGCTGATGCCAAAATGGTAAAAAACCAACGTTGCCAGCCTCCGGCATCACTTAGTATGCTAAATGCTGCGCCGTAGTTATGTGCCAAAGTCCAATTCAACCATGAGTTTATATGGCTAGGCCGGTAAAGCAGGAGAGTTTCGCTGGCCCATTGCTTGGTTTGAATATCGAGAATGATGACCAGTCCAGCCAATGCCAAGGCAAGGAAAACCCTGACAATTGCAGAAACTGGACTCTTTAGTATTGGAAAGTTAGCCATTCAAGCTATACGCCTCTGTTCACCGCCGCCATCAACATTTTTAATGCAACGACCGCATAATTCCGGATGCTCTTGCGATTGTCCAACACTCTCTCGCTGGTGCCAGCATCTGACACATTTACCATTGTCACTTTTACTCACCCAAATCTGGTAGTCATCACAGGAATAATGAGAATCGGGAACAGCTTCTGATGCAGCAGCAATATGGGCCTCTGAAACAATCAATGGAAAACGAAGCTCAGACTGCCAGGTTTCAAGAAAGACGCGATTGTCGTCAGTCAACGGCTTGATGTGCACAATCGCTTCCAAGGATCCTCCAATCTGATTATCAGCCCTTGCCCGCTCAGTTGCGGCATTGACATCATTGATCAAGCCTACTGTGCTGGTCCAGAATGTCTTGTCATAGGGTTGTTCATTATATTCGAACAAATCCTCAAACCATGTCGCCATTAATACGCTTTCTTCACGCTCGTTTGGCATTAGGGCCCAAATCTCTTCAGCGGTAAAACTCAATATTGGAGCGATCCAGCGTACCAGTGCCTCAAGAATGAGATACATGGCTTTCTGGGCAGATTTCCTTCCCTGGCTTTGCGCTCCCATCGTATATAAACGGTCTTTAATCACATCCAGATAAACCGCACTCAGCTCAAGACCGCAATAATTATTCACTTTTTGATAAACAGTCATGAACTGGTAGTTCGCATAGGCATCTGAGATTTCTTCCTGCAAACGAAATGCCCGGTCTACCGCCCAGCGATCCAAAGGCAGCATGTCTTCAACCTCCAGTGCATCAGAAGGATTAAAACCATCCAGGTTGCCAAGCAGGAACCGAGCGGTGTTACGAATCCTGCGGTATCCATCTGATACGCGGCGAAGAATCTCATCAGAAACATTCATTTCCCGACTGTAATCAGCAGATGCTACCCACAGGCGCAAAACATCAGCACCCAGCGAGTTCATTACCTTTTGAGGTGCAACCACATTACCGACAGATTTGGACATCTTTTTGCCATTTGCATCCACCGTAAATCCATGCGTGAGCACCTGGCGGTAAGGGGCTTCACCATGCATCGCAACAGAACTCAACAAGGAGGAATGAAACCAGCCACGGTGTTGATCAGAGCCTTCGAGATACATGTCAGCCGGGCGACGTAAATTGTCACGGGAATCCAAAACGCAGTAGTGACTCACACCAGAATCAAACCAGACATCCAGAATATCGTTAACACGGTCATAAAGCGCCGCGTCAACACCCAACGTTTCGAAAATCTGATCCTCGTACCAGCAATCAACCCCGTTTTGCTCAAATAATTCCGCCGTTTTCTGCATCAGGGCTTGAGTATCAGGGTGCAATTCCCCGCTGGATTTGTGTACAAAAAGAGCGATCGGCACACCCCAGGTTCGTTGGCGGGAAATACACCAGTCCGGCCTGCCGGCGATCATGCCGCTAATTCTTTCCTTACCCCAGGAAGGTACCCAGCGTACAGTTTTGATCGCATCAAGGGCCGCCTGCCGCAATCCCTGCTTTTCCATGCTGATAAACCACTGCGGCGTAACTCGAAATGCGGTGGGAGACTTGTGCCGCCAACAATGTGGGTAGCTATGCTGGAACGGCTCGTGCTTGAGTAGCACCGCCTCTTCACTCAGTTTTTCAATAATTTTGTCGTTAGCTGCCCATACAAACTGGCCTGCAAATAATTCCGTCTCTGGCAGGTAGACACCATCACCGCCTACGGGGTTACTAATTGGAAGGTCGTATTTCTTGCCCACCAGGAAATCTTCCTCACCGTGTCCGGGTGCGGTATGCACTGCGCCGGTTCCTGCTTCTGTAGTGACATGGTCACCGAGAATAACGGGCACTACGCGATCATAAAAGGGGTGCTTTAATTGCAGGTGTTCCAAAGCTGCGCCCGGGCTGGAGCCTAATTTTTTCACTGCCTGCAATCCGATTCGATCGGCGAAAACATCAACCAGCTCTTCAACAACAAGCAAAGCAACTTCACGACCTTGCCAACTGCCGCCCAGCAGAACATAACTCAACTCTGCATGCAGGGTCACTGCCTGATTGGCAGGCAAAGTCCAGGGTGTAGTGGTCCAGATTGGAATACCGACCACTCCATCAAATTCAGCAATATCAAAAACCGCCAACAGCGCCGCTGGATCGATCGCGGTAAACAGAACGTCGATTGCCGGAGAGGTCCGGTCAATGTATTCGATTTCGGCCTCGGCCAATGCTGAACCGCAGTCAAAACACCAGTTAACCGGTTTGGCACCCTTGGTGACGTGTCCGCGTTCAACGATTTTCGCAAGTGCTCGAACCATATCCGCTTCGTAGCGGAAACTCAGGGTTTCATAAGGTTGCTCCCAGTCTCCCAATACACCAAGACGTTTAAAATCTCTGCGCTGTATATCGATTTGTCTAAGCGCATATTCACGGCACTTCAGGCGGAACGTCTTGGCATCAACCTTGCGCCCGACTTTGCCAATTTTCTTCTCTACCTGATGTTCAATCGGCAGGCCATGGCAGTCCCAACCTGGAACATAAGGTGAATGAAATCCCGCCAGCTGACGGGATTTGACAACCATATCTTTCAGAATCTTATTAACCGCGTGCCCGATATGAATATCGCCATTCGCATAGGGCGGGCCATCATGCAGTATCCACTCCGGGCGTCCCTGCGTTTTTGCCTGGATCCGATGGTATAGCCCGGTGGCTTCCCACTGCTTTAGCATCTCCGGTTCACGATTGGCCAAATTGGCCTTCATGGGAAACGGTGTGCTGGGCAAATTTATTGTGTGCTTATAGTCCATTTATTTTTCTGTCCTTCAAAACCCGGCGTGCCTGAGCCTCATCAATTTTCATTTGAGCAACCAATTCGTTCATTGAGTCAAAATGTTCCTCGTCCCTGATTTTCGCCACGAACTCTACATCAATTTGCTGGCCATATAGCTCAGCTGAAAAATCAAAAACATGAACTTCAAGCAGAAAATCTGTGCCACCAACTGCCGGTCGTGTACCAAGGCTTGCAACTGAGTCCCGCCATTCCACTTCCTTTTCCATTCTGGTCCTGACCGCAAAAACGCCCGACAAGGGGCATGGTTCTGCTCCCGGTTTTATATTGGCTGTCGGGTAACCCAGTTTTCTGCCCAACTGGCTACCGTAAATCACCTCGCCTTGCATGGTAAACCGTCGCCCTAAAAACTTTTCAGCACCATCAAAATTTCCCTGCGCCAGCATCTGTCGAATAGCTGTACTCGATACACGGCTTCCATCAACTTTAAAATCGTCAACAGTTGCTACAGAAAAACCCAGTTGTACACCGAGACTTTTCAGCAGTTCAAAATTTCCCGCACGCTCTTTGCCGAATCGAAAATCACGCCCCACTACTACCTGAGTGGCGCCAAGCGCGTCGACAAGAACTGACTTTACAAACGACTCGGCGCTCAGCTTAGCCAGTTCATGATTAAAACGCATCAGCCATACAAGGTCTACGCCTGATTGCTCAAGTAGTTCCAGCTTTTCCTTGTGAGCTGTCAATCTCGCAGGCGCCTGTGCAGGGAAGAAATACGCCTGTGGCAAGGGTTCAAAGCTCACTACTGCAACTTCAGTATCCACTCCTGAGAGCTCAATGCACCGATTGATGAGAGCTTTATGACCCAGGTGCACACCATCAAAATTTCCTATGGTCACAACGCTGGATTCGCTCAAAGGACGAATTGTATTTTCTGTAATTACTTTCATCTTGCAGAGCTGTGTTTGCATTGCCCCCAAAGGAGCGAATTATAGCAGTGGGAATGGTTAATACCTTAGGGAACCTCTGATTTATTCTGGGCAAAGTAGATTGCAATTCAAAATGTTCAGGTTCAAGGCGCGAATCGCACGTAATAGCTGGCTATTGCGAACGACTGCAGGGATGCAGGAGGTAGAGCCACGCAGGAGCAGTTGCCGAGATTTGCAACACAGAAACTGGACATCTGGGATGCAAGATACGAGTTCATGAATAGATCAGCGGTTCCTTAGTCTGTTTTCGTCAGGAAGCACCGCGCGAAAATTGATTCGGGCGTATACCGGCAATCCAGCAGCACAGAGCGAAAACTGACGCCCCGAAAAATATGTAAATCAAAAGGTCAAAGGCCCGGTTAACGGCAGTCAATGCCATCCAGTTTTCTCCATTTGGGGCCCCCAGCATAAGCATTGCAGCCATCGCGGCACAGGCCAGTGAGACGATAGAAAATAATCTCAACCAACCGCTTCCCGGTCGGTAAACACCCTTCTTTCTTAGCCCCCTATATAACATTCCTGCGTTCAGATAGGCAGCAAGAGAGCTGGCCAATGCCAGACCTGCATGAGGCCCGGCAAAACCCCATGAGACCAGTGAGCCAACGAAGATCAGGTTCATGATGAAATTGGCAGCCATCGCAAGCAAGCCGAATTTTACCGGTGTTTTCGGATCCTGACGGGCAAAATAGCCAGGCGCAAGAACCTTGATCGCTATAAAGGCGGGCAACCCTATGCCGTAAGCTATCAGGCTATAAGCTGACATATTTACATCATCAGCATCAAATGCCTGGTACTGAAAAAGTGTGATCAAAATCGGCTTGGCCATCACCACCAGACCTGTCATTGCAGGCAATGCAACAATCATGGACAGGCGCAAAGCCCAGTCCAGCGTATCTGAAAATGCCTGTTCACTTTTCAGCGCGTGCTTTTGAGAAAGGTTGGGCAAAATAACCGTCGCTAAGGCTATGCCAAATACGCCCAATGGAAATTCCAGCAATCGATCCGAGTAATACAGCCAGGAAACACTGCCTGAAATTAAAAACGTGGCAATTACACTGTCGATCAGGATATTTACTTGCGCCGCTGAAGAACCAAGCAGTGTTGGCACCATTAACTTCAATATTCGTCTTACGCCAGAATGCTTCCAACTCCAGCGCGGCCTGGGTAGCAAACCCAGTCGTGTCAGTGCGGGGATTTGAACCAGCAACTGTACGACACCGGCAATCAGAACGCCCCAGGCCAAAGCCTTGACCGGAACGTCCAGGTTTGGGGACAACAACAATGCACATCCGATAAGGGACAAGTTCAACAATATTGGTGTCAGAGCCGGGATCAAAAACTTTTCCCAGGTATTGAGGATTCCGGCAGCAAACGCTGTCATGGATATCAGGAAAATATAGGGAAAAGTAATGCGCAACATTTGCGCAGCAAGATCGAACTCCGGTCGTTCATCCAATGCCCAACCGGGTGCAAACACAGCCAACACCAGAGGTGCTGCCAGCATACCGATCGCTGTGATAATCAACAGTACTGAAGCCAGGGTTCCGGCAACATGATCGATCAGGTCTCGAAGTGCCGCCCGGTCACCATTTGCGCGATATTCAGAAAGAACCGGTACAAATGCAAGCGAGAACGACCCTTCCGCAAACATTCGCCTCATCAGGTTGGGGATACGAAATGCGAGGAAGAACGCATCGGTCTTACCATCAGCGCCGAATAAGCGCGCAATGACCATATCGCGTATAAAACCAAGTACGCGGGACAGAAGGGTTGCCCCACTCACGGTGGCTGTGGATCGAAGCAGTTTCACATTGAATTTTCCATGACCAAAAAGTCCTTCCGGTCATTGACCCGGGGAGTAAAAACCACGATACTAGCCGGCTTGATTTTTAAGACCAATTTTGGAGACCAACTTGGCTAATAGTCTATCAGCACGAAAGCGTGCCCGTCAGGCGGAAAAGCATCGTTTGCTTAACGCAAGTCAGCGCTCACATGTGCGTACCAGCATTAAAAAAGTGTTGGCCGCTATTGAAACAGGCGACAAAAGTGCTGCCGAAGCTGCTTATAAAGCGGCCACGCCGGCTATTGATCGTTCTGTTTCCAAAGGACTTATGCATCGCAACAAAGCTGCACGGCATAAATCCCGTTTGAATACTCACATTCGCGCGCTCTAAACCAGTATATATATCAAGAATAAAGAAAAGCCCCGATTAAATCGGGGCTTTTTTGTGGCAGTTTGATCTCTTTTTATAAATTGAATAATATTCAGTCGGTGGCTAATTATTGATCCGGAGGCGTCTCGGGCATTTCAAACTCTTGAACGACCTCGGCTTTTTCATTCATACCGGCAAGCTCATCCATTTCTTCAATAGCAAACATAATTTTTTGCATGAGTTCCATCGTACCGGAATGGGTGACTGACGAAATCAATGCCCAAGGGTGCTCCCAGGCCAGCTCTTCGATGATCTTTTTCGCCCTTGACTGTGCCTCGGCCGGTTCCAGCAAATCAGCCTTGGTAAATGCCAGCCAACGGGGCTTATTAATTAAGTCCGGATCAAATTTGATCAGTTCCTGCTCAAGTTGTCGAATTTCAATCACCGGAATCTGGTTTTCATCTAATGGTGCGATGTCGACCAGGTGCAACAAAAGCCTGGTTCTTTGCAGGTGTTTGAGAAACTGGATTCCCAGTCCTGCGCCATCAGCTGCACCCTCAATCAGACCAGGTACGTCTGCAATCACAAAACTGCTATCAAGACCAACGCTCACAACACCCAGATTCGGGTATAAGGTCGTAAATGGATAGTCTGCAACCTTGGGACGGGCTGAGGAGACAGCGCTTATGAGAGTTGATTTGCCTGCGTTGGGGAAACCTAAAAGCCCAACGTCTGCCAGAACCTTGAGTTCAAGATGTAATTTCTTTTCCTGACCATGTATTCCCTGTGTGGTTTTGCGTGGGGAGCGATTGGTTGAACTTTTAAAATGAACATTTCCAAGACCGCCTTTGCCACCAATGGCAACACACAAGATTTGCTCATGTTCCGTGACATCACCCAGTTTCTGTTCGGTTTCCTGGTTAATGACAATGGTGCCTAGCGGCACCCGTATCGTGATATCAGAACCGCCCTTTCCAAACATTTGACTACTGGAACCTGATTGTCCATTCTCGGCCTTGTATTCACGTCTGTGCCGGAAATCGACCAATGTATTGAGACCGGAGTCACCGATCAGATATACGCTGCCACCACGACCCCCGTCGCCACCATCCGGGCCTCCATACTGAATGAATTTTTCCCTGCGAAATGAGCCCGAGCCATCACCACCCTTTCCGGCTTTAACTGTAATATGTGCTTCATCAACAAATTTCATGAATAACGATCCTCAACTCCACACATGATACAAAAGCACAAAAAACCCCGCCGGAGCGGGGTTCTGGTAACTCATTCCATCCGAAAGCTTAGTCCTTCCCAGAGTACACACTTACAAACTTGCGCTTGGGAAGTCCCCGGTTTTCGAATTTAACACTGCCATCAGTTAACGCGAACAGCGTGTGATCCCGACCAAGTCCAACATTGTTTCCGGCGTGAAATCTGGTTCCACGCTGGCGCACAATGATGTTACCAGCAACGACGGACTCGCCACCGTAGCATTTCACACCAAGGTACTTTGGATTGGAATCGCGACCGTTACGTGTACTGCCGCCTGCTTTCTTATGTGCCATGACTCAAACTCCTGTACGACTATTCGTCGCCCTTGTCTTCAACTGCCGGTGCCTTTGCGGCGACTTTCTTGGCAGTCTTCTTTTTGCTGGCAGTTTTCTTTGCTGCCGCTTTCTTTACCGGTGCCTTTTTAGCTACAGCTTTCTTGGCCGTGACTTTCTTGCTGGCAGTTTTCTTACTTGCTGCTTTCTTGGCCGGGGCTGCTTTTACTTCTACAGCTTCAACTTCTGGCTTGGCCTCTGCAGGCTTGGCTGCTTTTGGCTTCGATGTCGTGCTGTCGATTCCAGTAATCTGCAATGCCGTAAAGTATTGGCGATGGCCGGTTTTTCTCATATGGTGCTTGCGGCGTTTGAACTTGATGATTTTAATTTTCTCACCACGCCCATGCTCGACCACAACTGCCGTGACCTTGCTGCCTGTAATGTAAGGTGTACCTACCTTAACGTCTTCACCCTCACCAATCATAAGAACGCTGTCGAGTTCAACAGTCGAGCCTTTCTCAGCTTCGAGCTTTTCTACTTTAACTATGTCACCAGTGCTTGCACGGTACTGTTTGCCACCGGTTGAAAATACTACATACATGGTAATGCCGCTCCGCGAAAAAGGGGGCCTACAAAAGGGCGGGAATGTTAGCGGTTTTACGGTGGTCGGTCAACCTATTCTGTTCCCAAACCAGGCTTTATTAATACGCGAACATCCTTTGCGGCGCAGTGTACTACAGGCGTATAGTTAGTGGTTTGAATTCTGTCGGGTATATCATGAAAGAGATCCAGATTCGCGGGGCACGCACTCACAACCTTGCCAATATTGATTTGAACCTTCCCCGTGATCAACTCATTGTTTTTACTGGGTTATCTGGCTCAGGAAAGTCATCTCTCGCGTTCGATACCATTTATGCGGAGGGTCAACGACGTTATGTGGAATCACTTTCCACTTACGCCAGGCAATTCCTTTCCCTGATGGAGAAGCCGGATGTCGACCATATCGAGGGACTTTCCCCGGCTATTTCAATTGAACAAAAGTCTACTTCCCACAATCCACGCTCAACAGTTGGCACCATTACGGAAATTTACGATTACCTGCGGCTGTTTTTTGCCCGCGTAGGAACTCCCTGTTGTCCTGACCACGATGTTCCACTCGAAGCGCAGACCATTAGCCAGATGGTGGATCACATTATGAGTGTTCCGGAAGGCGAGCGCGTGATGTTGCTTGCACCTGTGGTGCGTAATCGCAAGGGAGAACATGTTCAGCTGATCGAAGAACTTAAGTCGCAGGGATATGTGCGGCTCCGGGTGAATGGAACGATTTTTGAAATTGACGATACACCTGAACTCGAATTGCGCAAGAAACACTCGATTGAAGTCGTTATAGACCGATTCCGGGTTCGCCCGGACATCAAGCAGCGCCTGGCTGAATCGCTGGAAACGGCGATCGTGCTTGCAGATGGTCTGGTTTTGCTCTCTCCGTTGGATGAAACGAGCAAAATCAAAGAAAAACTATTTAGCGCACGCTATTCCTGCATTCACTGCGATTACAGCCTTCAGGAACTGGAACCGCGCATGTTCTCTTTCAATAACCCAAATGGTGCATGCCCCAAATGCGATGGCCTCGGCGTTAGCGAGTTTTTCGACCCGGAACGAGTGGTAAGCAACCCTCACCTGAGCCTTGCCGGTGGTGCAGTGCGCGGTTGGGACAGACGTAATGCCTATTATTTCCAGATTATCAAAGCCTTGTCTTCTCACTATAAATTTGATGTAGATAAACCCTTTGATGAACTGCCGAAGAAAATTCGTGATGTGATTCTTTACGGCAGTGGTGAGGAAGTCATTGAATTTCATTATTTCGGTGAACGTGGAACACAAAAACGCCGCCACCCTTTTGCCGGTGTTATTCCAAACCTTGAGCGCCGCTACAAGGAAACCGATGCGCGCATTGTCCGGGAGGAGTTGGCAAAATATATTTCCTCCGAGCCATGTCCGGAATGTGGTGGCCAACGTCTCAACAAGGAAGCGAGACATGTCTTTATCGCAGAAACCAATCTGCCATCCATCACTGCCTGGCCCATTGAAAAATGTTTGAAGTTTTTTGAAGAATTGAAACTCACCGGCACCAAGGGCGAAATTGCTTCCAAGATTATCAAGGAGGTACATGACCGTTTGCATTTCCTGGTTAATGTCGGCCTCGAATACCTCACCCTTGATCGCAAAGCTAACAGTCTGTCCGGGGGAGAGTCCCAGCGAATTCGCCTTGCCAGTCAAATCGGCGCCGGGCTAGTGGGCGTGATGTATATTCTTGATGAACCTTCCATAGGCCTTCATCAAAGGGACAATGAAAGGCTGCTCAAGACCCTCGTTCGCTTAAGGGATATCGGTAATACCGTCATAGTTGTTGAGCACGATGAAGAAGCGATTCGTATGGCCGATCATGTTGTGGATATAGGCCCGGGAGCCGGTGTTCATGGCGGCAAAATTGTTTTTAGCGGCAAACCGGAAGACCTGGAAACCGATCCAAATTCCCTGACCGGGCAGTTCTTATCCGGTGCAAGACAGATCGCAATCCCTGCCCGGCGCACACCGGTAGATGAATCACGAAAACTGCGACTTATTGGTGCCAGTGGCAATAACCTGAAGAACGTGACGCTGGAAATTCCAGCCGGACTATTTGTTTGCGTTACCGGTGTTTCAGGCTCGGGTAAATCCACCCTGATCAACGACACGCTGCACAGGTTAACTGCTCGTGAGCTTTACGACAGCAGTGCGCAACCTGCCCCGTATGAGTCAGTCGAAAACCTGAACCTGTTTGACAAAGTCGTTGATATTGATCAATCACCGATTGGGCGCACGCCGCGTTCGAATCCGGCCACTTATACCGGGCTGTTCACACCCTTACGTGAGTTATTTTCTGGCACTCAGGAATCCAGATCTCGTGGCTACAAACCAGGGCGCTTCAGCTTTAATGTAAAAGGCGGCCGTTGTGAAGCCTGTCAGGGTGATGGCTTGATTCGAGTTGAAATGCACTTCCTGCCAGACATATATGTACCGTGCGATGTCTGCCACGGTAAACGCTATAACCGCGAAACCTTAAGTGTCTTATATAAAGGTAAAAACATTAACGAGATTCTGTGCATGACAGTGGAAGATGCGATGACTTTCTTCTCCGCAGTTCCAACTATTGCCAGAAAACTGGAAACCATGATGGCAGTCGGGCTTTCCTATATTACGCTCGGACAAAGTGCGACGACGCTTTCGGGCGGCGAAGCTCAACGCATTAAACTTTCCAAGGAATTATCGAAGCGCGACACTGGCCAAACCCTGTATATTCTTGATGAACCCACCACAGGTCTTCATTTCGCTGATATTGAACAACTAATGCAGGTTTTGCACCGCTTGCGGGACCATGGCAATACCGTGATCGTAATTGAACACAATCTTGATGTGATTAAAACTGCGGACTGGGTGATTGATCTCGGGCCTGAAGGTGGCGACAAAGGCGGCGAAATCATTGCTTGTGGCACGCCCGAAACAATTGCCGCTAATGAGAAGTCCCACACCGGTAGATTTTTAGCTACTGCGCTGGCTAAACATCAACTGACTACCAGAAAAAGCGCATAAGCCAAAAAACGTATGAGGATGAGTAAATGTTAATTGATCAGATACATCATGGCGACGTGCTTGAGCTGAACATGCAACGGCCGCCGGTGAATGCCCTAAACCCTGAATTGGTGGGCGAAATGATCCAGGCGGTACTGGATGCACCACAGACCAGCAAAGCGCTGGTCATTTCCGGCAGAGAGGGCCTGTTTTCAGCAGGCCTTGACGTACGTGAGTTGATGCAACTGAATCGTCAGGAGATGACGGTTTTTTGGCGGGAATTCTTTGCATTGCTGGCAGCCGTTGCCCGCTCCCCTATTCCCGTTGCAGCTGCAATTACCGGCCATGCGCCGGCCGGTGGCGCTGTACTGAGTTTGTTTTGTGACTACCGGGTAATGAGCGATGGAAATTTCAAAATCGGTCTCAACGAAACCCGGGTCGGCCTCGTCGTTCCCGAGGTCATCAGGTTGGCGCTGGAAAGGCTGACCGGCCCGCATAAAGCCGAACTTTTGATTGTTGAAGGCGCATTGATTACAGCTGAGAAGGCATTGTCATGCGGCATGATCGACGCGATTGCTCAAAACCCTGAATCTACAGTTGCAGATGCAATCGCCTGGTGTGAAGGCCTGCTGGATTTGCCTTCGCACGCCATGCTGGGAAACCGCACGTTAGCCCGAAGAGAATCATGCCGGCAATTTGATTCTGTGGGCGAAGCAGAAGTTGCCAGCTTTGTAGAGGGATGGTTCGCGGATGATACTCAAGCCGTCTTGCAATCAGTTCTGGATCAGCTAAAGAACAGGTCCAAAACGAAGGCTTGATTAATTCAGGCCTGTTTGCGGAGGACCTGTCTCATCGTTTTGCCAATTCCAGTTTTTTAGTCCGGCGATATTCGTGCAATAACGGCTCGGTATAGCCATTGGGCTGTTCATGTCCTTTCAAGGCGAGTGCGCACGCCGCCTGAAAAGCAACGCTACCTTCAAAATCCGGCACCATGTTGATGTAGGCAGGGTCATGGGCATTTTGTTGGTCTACGACCCCTGCCATACGCCTGAATGTCTCAATCACCTGCTGTTCGCTACAAATTTCATGCTGTAACCAGTTGCTGATGTGCTGGCTGGCTATTCTTAATGTTGCACGATCTTCCATTAACCCTGTGTCATTGATATCAGGCACTTTCGAACACCCGATTCCCTGATCAATCCAACGAACCACATAACCAAGAATCCCCTGGGCATTATTGTCCAGTTCCAACTGGATCATTCCGGCGTCCAGTGTTGATACATCGCACATTGGCGGTGTCAGTATGTCCTCCAAACTGGCGATGGGCCGTGAAGCCAGTGCTTTCTGGCGTTGAAAAACGTTGATTTCGTGATAGTGCATGGCATGTAGTGTTGCGGCCGTTGGTGACGGCACCCATGCACAATTGGCACCGGCTTTGAGATGGGCAGACTTTGACTCAACCATTGCTTTCATTTCATCCGGCATTGCCCACATGCCTTTGCCAATCTGGGCTCTTCCGGGCAAACCACAGCGGATACCAATATCAACATTCCAATCTTCGTACGCTTTTATCCAGGCGGCGTCTTTAATTTGATTCTTGGGTAGAACTGGCCCCGCTTTCATGCAAGTGTGAATCTCATCACCTGTGCGATCCAAAAAACCGGTATTAATAAACACCAGGCGATCTTTAACTGCCCGAATACACTCGCCAAGGTTAACTGTCGTTCGGCGTTCTTCATCCATGACACCCACTTTGATTGTGCTGCGAGCAAGGCCAAACATAACTTCAACCCGTGAAAATAATTTATCGGTAAATGCCACTTCCTGCGGGCCATGCATTTTAGGTTTAACAATGTAGATGCTACCCGTTCGGCTGTTGCTATGGAGGCTCAAACCCCTTAAATCGTACAGCGCACAGGCAGTGGTAATTACAGCATCGAGAATTCCTTCAAATACCGGTTCACCTGCGGTATCAAGTATTGCATCGCTTGTCATCAGGTGACCAACATTTCGTACCAGCATCAGACTGCGACCAGCCAAAGTAAAAGTAGAGCCATCCAGCCCGTTATATTGCCGGTCGGGGTTCATCTGCCTGGTGACTTGCCGACCGCCTTTAACAAAAGTTACCTGCAGGTTGCCTTGCATCAGGCCCAGCCAATTGCGATACACCCCGATCTTGTCACTGGCATCTACCGCTGTAACCGAGTCCTCACAATCCTGAATTGTGGTAATGGCTGATTCCAATTCAATATCACACAGCCCGGAAGCAGATTGCTTGCCTACCGGATTGTCCGGGTCTATGTTTAGTTCAATGTGTAGACCATTGTGCTGCAACAAAAACTTGAGTTTGCCGCCTTTATCTGACCAGCCTGTTAGCTGATCAGAATCTGCAAGGCTGGTTTCGGTTCCATCCGCCAAAACAACCTGTAGCCTGGCCGGATTTGTTCCAGGTGGAATTGAATAACTGATGACCTGGAGGTGACTGCCCTGCGCCAATGGAACCGATTTATCTAAAAATCTGGCTCCGTATTCAATTACCGCATCTCCACGCAATGAGTTATAGGCGCCAGTGGCAGATTTCCCATCCTTTGTTGAAATTACATCGGTACCGTAAAGCGCATCATAGAGACTACCCCAACGTGCATTGGCAGCATTGAGTGCGAACCTTGCATTATTGACCGGCACGACCAATTGGGGACCGGCGATGGAAGCAATTTCCGGGTCAACATTACGAGTTTCGATTTCAAATTTTTCACCGACCGGAACAATGTAGCCGATCTGTTCAAGAAACTGTCTGGATTGTTCTATTGACTGAAATGTTTCCCGCGAATTTTCATAAAAACAATCGATTTGCGCCTGAAACTCATCTCGAACCTCCAGTAAGGCTCTATTTTCAAGGCTTAAATCCTCAATTATGCTTTGCAGGTCCCGCCAAAACTGTTCCGGATTGATCTCCAGGCCGGTCAGCAATTCGTTTTCGACGAAAGCTCGAAATTCTTCATTAATCATCATTTTAACGGTGATAGTAATTGCTCCCTAAACCCTGCCTTTTACGAGCGGACGGGCAGGATCACGAATCCACTCTCTCCAGGACCCGGGATAAAGTCTGGACCCTTTTAACCAGGCCAATTCCCTGAGTTTTTTTGTGGAAATGAGTAATTCGTCAGTCATTACCGGATATTTCTTTGCAGGCCCTTTTTATCAACGATATCTGTCATCACTTGATTGTGCCATTCATCCGCATGGATAAGTTAATTAACACTGCCGCGGTCAATCCCCAGATCACATGCCCATGCCACTCAAGACTGTGTAGAACATAACCCTGCCCGCGATCAGACATTGGATGTTCTTTATAGCGCGCTATGTCCAACACCACTGCCAACGGTATGGTGAAGGCCTCCTCCACCTCTTTTTCATCTATTGTCCATTTCAAAGGTGGTTTGACCAAACCAACAACAGGCAATACTCGATAGTCTGAAATACTATCAAAACGATCCAGAAACCCCAAAGGGGTAACATTGTCCGGGTTGAGGCCTACTTCTTCTTCAGCTTCACGCAATGCAGTTCTGACTGCACTGACATCCTGATCTTCGGCAGCACCACCAGGAAAACTGACTTGCCCTGGATGATGGGCAAGATGAAGCGAACGGCGGGTAAGGAGGACTTCCGGGACTTCAATATTAAGAATAGGGACGAGTACAGCTGCGGTACGGCCGGGGCGGGTCTGACCGTCATCACTGGGCCGAAAATTGTTTACTTGCAGTGCCCCAACACCTGCGCTCAGCGGTGAAACTACTTTTTGCAACCGCTCACGCCAGTTTTCAATCATGAGAATAGTTAACACAAACCTGCACGTGGATATGAGTAAAACAAATTCCGAAAGGCAGCTTGCACAACATAGGCTGGATTTATATTCTGAAAATGCCGGGTGGCTGGGCCACCCGGCATCAAGGACTACTGTACGATTTCGACCAGTTTAAGATCAAACATCAACGCTTCATTCGGTCCAACCGGTGCGTTACCCCGTTCACCAAATGCCAGTTCTGGTGGAACAAAAATTTGCCAGGTCGCTCCTTGCTTCATCAGCGGCAGCACTTCCTGCCAGCCTTGAAGAACTGCGTTAACACCAAATTGTTCAGGAACACCGCGAGCAAAAGAACTGTCAAATTCACGACCATCCATTTTCGAACCCCGGTAATGAACCCTAACGGTACTTTCCATGGTGGGTCGTGAACCTTCACCTTCTTCAATCACCCGGTATTGAACACCACTGGGCATGACAACAATTCCGGTTTTGGTCTTGTTGGATTCAAGAAAAGCTTGACTGGCGGCCTGATTTTCAGCTGCCAGAGCCTGAAAAGCTGCTAACTGTTCTTCACGAACTTTCTGCTGAAGTGCCGTCATCAATGCCTGCATTTCTTCGTTTGCAACCTGTGGCTCGCGATCAGCGACTGTGTCACGAATTGCGGCAATCAGTGATTCAACGTCAAAATCTGAGCTGCGACGCTTAATGTCTTTGCCGATGTCCCAACCTACTGCGTAACTGAGTTTTCCTTTTTCTGATTCAATATCCTGAGCGAGCACATTGCCAGCTGTAACAATCATCAGAAAGGATAGTGCGAATCTTGATCGCATTTGTTTCCTCCGGTTTATTTTCCAATCCGGCAGAATGCCGGTCATTCAAAAAGGTGGCTATTCTAACCGAGCAGCCCGATGTGTGTCATGCACGAATTACTCTATTTGTAATCAGAGGCTTCTTAAGTCCTGCCGATAGACTTCAATGTTTATCTCAAGTTCAGCCAAACTGTGGTCGAATTTACCAAACGTCTGAGCACCAAATTCAGAGACGAAAAAATATTTTATTTTTTACTGTTCTTTTTCAATGAGTTATGGAAGGTATAGAATTTGGCACGAACCCTGCATTAATGAAGTTACAGAACCGAACGCAGGAGCGTACGCACAATGAGCATTTTTTCGAGACTCAGTGACATTATCAACGCCAATATCAATGTATTGCTTGAGAAGGCCGAAGAACCTGAGAAAATTATCCGCCTTATGATCCAGGAAATGGAAGATACCCTGGTTGAAATCAGGTCTGCCGCAGCCAAATGTATTGCCGACAAGAAAGAACATAACCGTTATGCGGATTATCTTGCTGGCGAACAAAGCGAATGGGAACGAAGAGCAGAATTAGCTGTACGTAACAATCGCGAAGATCTGGCCAGGGCCGCCCTGGGAGAAAAGCAGGCCATCAAGGACAAAATTGAGCTAATGCAATCTGAATTGGACTCACTTGATGCACAGTTGACTAAATTCAACGAAGACATTGGAAAATTGCAACTCAAACTGAGTGATGCAAAAAAACGCCAAAGAAGTATCACCATCCGTCACAAAACTGCTACATCGCAATTGGCAGCACGCAAGCATATTCACAATGACCGCATTGATGAAATGTTGTTCCGATTTGAAAATGCGGAAAAGAAGATCGACCGCGTGGAATCTGAGGGCGAGGCATTAAACATGGGGCGACGTGAAAATCTTGCTGACGAAATTGAAAATCTGGAAGGTGACGACCGTGTAGAAGATGCTTTTCAGGAACTGAAATCCAGAGTCGGAGAGGATTTACAAAAGAAAGACAGCAAAAAAAAGACAGCCAAAATGAAGGAGAGCAATGATGGATGAAGTTATTCCTATTTTATTGTTAACAGTTTGTTTTCCACTCTGGATCGTCTTTCATTACATTACGAAAATGAAAACTTCCAAGGGATTGACCGCTGAAGATGAAAAGATGCTTGGCGAAGTCTGGGAGTCAAGCAACAAAATGGAAGATCGTATAAACACGCTGGAACGCATTCTTGACATTGAAGCGCCTGCATGGAGACAGCGTCATGAGTGATCTGCATCAGCGCAAAAATCCGCATCGCCTTTACCGTGATCGGGAAAATGCAATGATCGCCGGCGTTTGTGCGGGAATCGCGACTTACTTTGGGTTTAACCGCAAGGGCTTGCGAATTGCTGTTGGATTTGGATTTCTATTATTCATGCCGTTTGTATTTATCAGCTACATCATTCTAGCTTTTGTATTACCCGTTAAGCCCTCGGAAGAACGGGTTGATGATGAACAGGCTAAATTCTGGCGCGGTGTGAGTAATGCTCCTTCTGATGTATTTAGTAATGTGAGTCACCGGTTTCGCGAACTTGATCTCAGAGTGCAAAAAATGGAAACTTTTGTCACCTCCAGAGAGTTTGAAATGGATCGTGAGCTGGGTCGGACCAACCTCGGCAAAAAGACCAAAAACAGCTAGAAGCTATTGTTTTCAGGGTTTTAATTAGCCCTGATGCGACGAAACGAGTGGTTTTAGTGATCAATGTAACTAATTTTTGTTAAATCTCGTCAACTTTATTGTCACTCAACAGTCTTTATAACAAGTATTAATTAAAACAAGGTCGGACAAGAAATGCAGGAACTTACAATGAATGAAGTTAAAGACAGAATGACCGGAGTTGTGGTACACCCAGTGCCTCTGTTTGCATCCAGCTGGGTCGCGTTATTTTGCTTGCTGCGCACCAGTTTTGTGAACGGTCGTAACGAAGCAAAAGACGCAGCTGAACCAAACCAATCAAGGTCCGGAGATACCCGGCAATAAGCCAAAACTCTCTCCAGTCAATCCAAAGAATGGCGCTATTGCAATAGCGCCTTTTTTTTGTCCGTAAATTGATAACTTGGTGCAAGCAGCTGAATCTGATTCCGGATGACAAATCCCTTACAATTCTCCGACCCGGTGTTTTTACTAAAGTGAGCTCAATAATGACCGACACCTACGTAAGTACAAGAGAAACTGATGGTGTATTGCACATCACCATAGATCGCCAGGAAAAAATGAATGCCCTGAATGTTGATGTATTGACTCAATTGCAAGCGGCATTCGAGACTGCAAAGACCAGTCAGGACATTGTGTCCGTCATCTTGACCGGTGCCGGCCAAAAGGCATTTGTTGCCGGCGCTGATATTGCCGAGATGCAAAGCCTGGATAATGATGGCTTGTGGCGGTTAATTGCACTCGGAAATGGACTGATGTCGAGCATAGAAAACCTCGGAAAACCGGTTATCGCAGCCGTCAATGGCTATGCGCTGGGTGGTGGGTGTGAACTCGCTCTTGCCTGTCACCTGAGAATTGCATCAAGTACAGCACTATTGGGCTTGCCTGAAGTGCAACTTGGCTTGATGCCTGGATATGGCGGAAGTCAAAGACTTGCAAGGTTGGTAGGCCAGGGCCGGGCTCTGGAAATGACATTAAGTGGCAAGCCCGTCACAGCAGCAGTTGCCAAAGATATTGGATTGGTCAATAGGGTGGTCGAGCCTGATGAATTATTGGCCGTCGCAGGCAAACTGGCCGCTGGACTAGCAAACTCAGCTCCATGCGCGATGAAGAACATCATTACGGCAATCCTGAGGGGGGCGGACGGCAGTCTGGAAGAAGGCCTGAGCCTGGAAAACAAACTATTTGCAGAACTGTTTGAAACCGAAGATATGCGAGAAGGAACTTCCGCATTCCTGGAAAAAAGAAAACCTGAATTTAAAGGTTCCTGAGTTTAATAGTTCCTGAGTTAAATGGTTATCAGGAGCGCCCGTAAATATCTTCAAAACGCTCAATGTCATCTTCACCAAAGTAATCACCGGTTTGAACTTCAATAAGGTGCACATCTTCAGTGCCCGGATTTTCAAGTCGATGAAGTGTTTTGACAGGAATATAAGTCGACTGATTTTGTTCCAGAAGAAATTCCTCATCTCCCAGTCGAACCTTCGCTGTGCCGCTCACTACCGTCCAATGCTCAGAACGCCGGTGGTGAAGTTGGAGGGATAAAACCTGGCCCGGCTTAACCGTCAATCGTTTTACTTTGCAATCATTCTCATCTTCAAGAATTGTATAACTACCCCAGGGTCTGTGCACAGTGGTATGAAAAATGGCCGCCTGATCTTCAAGGTCGGTAAGTTGACTTACAACCTGCTTTACGTCCTGTGCACGATCACGGTGCGCCACCAACACGGCATCACCAGTATCCACTATCACCAGATCCTCCACACCAACAGCGGCAACCAGACGGCGATCCCCCTGAACAAAGCAGTTGCGTGATTCAACCATTACTGCCTTGCCTTTGATACGGTTGCCCGCTTCATCTGACTCATAAAGCTCAGAGATTGCTTTCCAGGAACCAATATCACTCCATCCGAAGTTGCTCACCACAACTGCAGAATTTTCTGCCCTTTCCATGATCGCGTAATCAACAGAGATCGAAGGACACTCTTTAAACAGCTCCGCCGGAATCTCTAGCGGTGATTTACTGGTGTCCATCGCTTCCCAAACTCGAGTTACCGAGTCATAAACCTGAGGAGCATGTTTTGCCAATGCCTCAAGAACAGTGCCCGATTGAAAACAAAACATGCCGGAATTCCAAAGATAGTCACCCGATTCAAGGTAACCAACTGCCGTTTCCAAATCGGGTTTTTCAACAAAAGCACTGATCCTGTGACCACCGGAAGCAGTGAGCGGCTCACCCTTTTTGATATAGCCATATCCTGTCTCTGCATGCGTCGGATGAATACCAAATGTGACTAGCATTCCCTGAGACGCCAGATATCGAGCTTCCTCGACTGCAGCTTCGAAATTGTGCATTTCCGTGATCAGGTGATCGGCCGGCAACACCAGCAGGCTCGCCTCTTCACCGAGGTTTTCGCGCACATACATTGCAGCCAGAGCAATTGCTGGGGCGGTATTGCGGCCCAAAGGCTCGAGTAGGAACATTGCCTGACGGCTTTGCTCCATTTCCTTGCCATAAAGATCCCTGGTATAAAAATAATAGTCACGGCTGGTCACCGTCAATACCGGAGCTTTTCCAGCAACGCTTCTTGCTCTTTCCCATGTTTTCTCTGCTAGTGACTGGCCATCCGCTAGTAGCATAAAAGGCTTAGGGTGGGCACTACGAGAAACCGGCCAAAGACGTGTCCCTGCGCCACCTGACAAAATAACGGGAATCAAAGGGGCATGGTCGTGGGGGTTATTCATGTTTCATTTCCATCATGCAGGACTTAAGAGATTCAGCCAGGTTGGCAGGTTGAAAACCTGAATCCTGGATGGCCAGACAGTCAAGTACCGAGTACCGCGGCCGATTCGCAATCTGCGGATATTCACCAGAGGAAACCCGTTTTAATTCTGGGGACTCATCCAACAACTTTAAATCCACAGCAGTACTAAAAACCTGTTGAGCAAAATCATACCAGGAGGTGCGATCAACATCGCAGTAGTGGTAGATATTTCCTTTGCCCACAGAACTGGGTTGCAAACCGGAACGGATCAAATGACCGGATGCTCTGGCGAGGTTTCTGGCCCACGTGGGGCAACCGAACTGATCGTCAACTACGCTTAGCTTCAGGTGTCGTTCTGCTAGTGCCAACATACTAAGAACAAAATTTTTGCCATGAGCTGAATACACCCAGGACGTTCTGATGATGAGATGCTGACAGCCACTGGCCTCAATGGCGAGCTCGCCGGCCAGCTTGCTCTCGCCGTAAATATTAAGCGGAGACGGAGAATCTGACTCTTTGTATGGCCGTTTGGAACTGCCATCAAAAACATAATCGGTAGAATAATGCAGTAAGGCACAATCATTTCGTTGCGCCCATCTTGCGATTCGACCGGGTACTTTTGCATTTATTTTAAACGCGAGCTCAGGTTCGTTCTCAGCTTTGTCGACCGCTGTAAAGGCGGCAGTATTTACGATCAAATCGGGCTGCAAGCGATTGAGCATCACTTCGAGCGCACCAGAGTCCCCTAAATCAAGCTGCCGGCAGTTTTCAGCGTTGCTTTGGCTACAATCAAGATCAACTGCAGTGACCTCGCCAAAGCTGGAAAGCCGGGGATACAACTCGTTTCCCAATTGACCACTCGCTCCAGTCAACAGGATCTTCATGTTTCGAATCCGGGTAGCTTTGCGCTAGAAATTTCACCAAGACAGGGGGCCCCGGAATCTTTATCCGACACCGAAACAGGTTCAATTGGCCAATCTACGCCAATATCCGGATCGTTCCAGGCAATAGCAGCATCATATTCAGGAGCAAATTGCTTTGTACACATGTAATGCACAATGGCGGAATCACTGAGTGTGCAAAATCCATGAGCAAAGCCTTCTGGAACATATAATTGCAAATGGTTATCTGCGGTCAATTCAAGCGCAGTCCACTTTCCGAAATTTGGAGAGCCCCATCGAATATCCACCGCGACATCAAAGATTGAACCTTCCAGCACCGACACCAGTTTTCCTTGACTCTGCGGGTGCTGATAATGAAGACCCCGAATTACGCCGTAGGATGATTTAGAAAAGTTGGATTGCGACATGAGCTGAGGAATTCCTGCTGTTTCATAGCTGCTGGATTTCCAACTCTCCATGAAAAAACCTCGTTCATCCCCAAACACGCTGGGCTCAATGATCAATACACCTTGTAAAGAGGATTCGCTTAATTTCACTCCTCGGGGCCCCGTGCAACCAGATCTATGAGATATTCACCATAGCCCGAGCTTTTCAATGGTTCAGCGAGTCGCAGTACCTGTTCGGCGTCGATCCAGCCCTGCTGAAAAGAGATTTCTTCAGGACAGGCAACTTTTAGGCCCTGTCTGGTCTCAATGGTCTCAATAAAGCTTGCTGCTTGTTGTAGTGATTCATGCGTACCGGTGTCGAGCCAGGCGTAACCACGACCCAGCCTCTCCAAACGCAAACTGCCATCGTCAAGATAGCAGCGATTCAGGTCGGTGATTTCGAGTTCACCCCGGTGAGAGGGCTTTAAGGCCTTAGCGAATTCGCAGACACGCTCATCATAAAAATAGAGGCCGGTTACGGCATAATTGGATCGTGGATTGAGTGGTTTTTCTTCCAGGCTCAACACCTGCATTTGCTTATCAAATTCGACTACGCCATATCTTTTAGGATCACTGACGTAATACCCGAATACAGTACCCCCATGCTCGCGTTGTGTTGCTGATTTCAATACGTCCTGCAGACCACCGCCATGAAAAATGTTGTCGCCAAGAATCAGACATGCCGGACTGCCGTCGAGAAAGGATTCACCAATAATAAATGCTTGCGCAAGGCCATCGGGGCTTGGCTGGCTGGCAAATGTCAATGAGATGCCCCAGTCAGAACCATCGCCAAGCAGTTGCTTGAACATAGCCTGCTCATGTGGCGTGGTAATAATTAGTATTTCGCGTATTCCTGCTTGCATCAATGTAGCAAGGGGATAAAAAATCATGGGCTTGTCATAAACGGGCAAAAGTTGCTTACTGATCACCCGGGTGAGCGGATAAAGGCGGGTGCCACTACCACCGGCAAGTATGATTCCTTTGCGATTCATATCATTTATCCTTTCCGGCCCCGAGTGCGAGTCCAAGCCTTTCTCCCTGGTAACTTCCGTCCCGTACGCGACCAATCCACTCATTGTTTTCAAGGTACCAGTCTACCGTTTGGTTGAGACCCTGAGAGAATGTCATAGCTGGCTTCCAGCCAAGCTCTGATTCGAGCTTGCTGCAGTCAATCGCATAACGCCGATCATGGCCGGGCCGGTCGGTAACATGCTCGATCAAAGAACGTCGGGACTGCCCGGAATCAGGTCGCCGCTGATCAAGCGCGTCACAAATTGCATAAACAATTTCGAGGTTCGTTTTCTCGGAATTCCCGCCAATATTGTAGACCGAGCCAGGCTCACCAGAGATCAATACTGTATGGATTGCATTGACATGATCAGTGACGTATAGCCAGTCACGCACCTGTAGACCATCCCCGTAGACCGGCAATGGCTTTCTTTCCAGAGCATTCAGAATAATCAGAGGTACCAGCTTTTCGGGAAACTGATACGGACCGTAATTGTTGGAGCAATTGGTGGTCAGTGTCGGCAGGCCATAGGTATGGTGGAAAGCTCTGACCAGGTGGTCAGCAGCAGCTTTTGATGCTGCATATGGCGAATTCGGAGCATAGGGCGTTGTTTCGTGAAACTTGCCTTCACTGCCAAGACTGCCGTAGACCTCATCAGTAGAAACATGCAGAAAGCGGAAATCATCACCATGAGTACCACGACCGCCGTCCCAAAAACGGTTGGCACATTCGAGCAGATTCAAAGTACCCTGGACATTGGTCCTGACAAAAACTGCAGGCCCTTCTATGGATCGGTCGACGTGGCTTTCGGCAGCAAAATTAATTATTGCCTGCGGTTGGTATTGTGCCAATAGGCTTTCAACGAGCTCCTTGTCGCAAATATCACCTTGTACAAATACATGGCGATCATCGTTAGCAAGCGAAGCAAGAGTATCGAGATTTCCGGCGTAGGTTAAAGCGTCAAGATTAATCACGCGCAAATCCGGTTCGGATTGCAGAGCGCGCAAGACAAAGTTACCGCCAATAAAACCAGCACCGCCTGTGACCAGCAGGGTTTTCATCATTTATTATCCGGTTTTCCCAATACTGGGGTTTCAGGACCGGCAATTAACCGGCGCTTCAGGAATAGATATTACAAGCCAATCAGAACGGAATATCATCGTCCGGAAAATCTTCCTCAACTTTTGGTGCAGCCTGCCCAGCAGGTGCCTGAGCCGACTCCGGCTTCCTGAAGCCTCCGCCACCCTGCGATGATCCA
>JBLHGQ010000027.1:0-26209 GCA_047614505.1 Rhodothermales bacterium
TTAATGAGCAAAAAAACCGTTCTTACTGGTATCACTACCACTGGCACTCCCCACCTTGGAAATTACGTGGGGGCCATCAAGCCTGCAATAGCGGCTAGTAATCTGCCCGATGTGGATTCGTATTATTTCCTCGCAGATTTCCATTCCCTTATTAAGTGTCATGACCCTGAGGTCGTTCAACAATCAACCCTGGAAATCGCAGCTACCTGGCTGGCGCTTGGCCTGGACACGGACAGCGCGACTTTTTACCGGCAGTCAGATGTACCGGAAATCTCGGAACTCACCTGGTTACTTACCTGCAATACGGCCAAAGGCCTGATGAACCGGGCCCATGCCTATAAAGCGGCTGTTCAGGAAAACGTCGAAGCCGGCGAAGATCCTGATTTCGCACTTAACATGGGCTTGTTTTCCTACCCAATTCTAATGGCTGCAGACATTCTTTTGTTTAATGCTCATGAAGTACCGGTTGGAAGGGACCAGGTCCAGCATCTGGAGATGGCGCGTGATATTGCGCAACGATTCAATCACCGTTTCGGTGAGCAATTTACACTTCCTGAGGCAGTGGTCGATGACAATGTGGCTGTGCTACCCGGTCAGGACGGCAGGAAAATGTCGAAAAGTTACAACAACACAATTCCAATGTGGTTACCGGAAAAGAAACTGCGAAAATCCATTATGCAGATTGTGACCAACTCATTAGAACCTGGTCAGGCAAAACAAACTGAAGGTTCTGCTTTGTATGCAATTTACTCGGCTTTCGCGAACCCTGAACAAAGAACTGAAATGAAACTGGCATTCGCCGATGGAATTGGCTGGGGGGACGCCAAGCAAAAAACCTTTGAACTCATCAATGGTGAATTGGCGGAAGCTCGCGACCGGTATATCGAGTTAATAGAAAGGCCGGAACAAATAGAAAACGAGTTACTCGCCGGTGCACGTAAAGCCCGGGCATATGCAAAGCCGTTCCTGCACCGAATTCGCCACGCAGTCGGCCTGCGGCCTTTGTCCTGATCGACGGTTTGATGGGCGATCTCCATCCTGACCGGGAACGGAATTCCGAGCCGGCCATGGTAGCGGCATTCTATAAATTTGTTTCCCTGCCTGATTTCCGGGAAATACGTGAGTCCCTGCAAAAACGATGCGTGGAGCTTGAACTATCAGGAACCATCCTTCTGGCAGCAGAGGGGATAAATGGCACGGTTTCAGGTTCGGGTGAAAATGTACGCCAATTGTTTAAATTTTTGCGTGAAGACTCGAGGATGGCCGATCTGGACTACAAAGCATCCTTCGTAAATGAACAACCTTTTTACCGCATGAAAGTGCGCCTAAAAAAAGAAATCGTAAGCTTGGGTGTAGAAGGCGTTGATCCAAAAAAGGCAGTCGGTAAATATATAGCACCTGAGGACTGGAATGAACTTATTGACCGGCCAGATGTTCGGTTGATTGATACCCGTAATGATTACGAGACACACCTTGGCAGTTTTGAAGGAGCTGAAAGCCCTGAAACCGGATCCTTCCGGGAGTTTCCTGAGTGGGCCGCAGATCATCTGGATTCTGAGCGTGATCAGCATGTGGCCATGTTTTGCACCGGTGGTATTCGATGCGAGAAAGCGACTGCATTTCTGAAACAGAAAGGCTTTGCCAATGTGTACCATCTCGATGGTGGAATCTTAAATTATCTTGAGAAAGTCGACCCGGCAGAAAGCAAATGGCGGGGAGATTGTTTCGTGTTTGATAACAGGGTTACGGTTGATCACCAATTAAAACAGGGGGATTTTGAGCTTTGCCCTGCTTGCAGAATGCCGGTGAATGAACAGGACCGGCAATCACCTATGTTCGAACTTCACGTTTCCTGCCCGAAGTGCTTTCACCGCTTGACGCCTGAAAGAAAAGAAGGATTACTGGAACGTGCCCGGCAAATGGCGTTGGCAAAAAAGCGTGGTGTGAAGCATCTCGGAAGTCGCTAGCGTGTGTTCTAATTGAACGCTAATATGTCCTGATGCAATCAGATGATCAATCTACTGAATCGAATGTGGCGCAAGCCGGTGAAACTGTAGAGCAGGGAAGCAATTTATTATTTCAATATGATGTAGCACAGTGGCTCCCTGATTGGTTGCGCCCCTCATGGGAATTTCTGGCAACCTACCCGGTAGTTCTTTTGCCCGTGCTCGTAATCATCGCATATCTGCTCGGCAAGGCTTTGCAGTCTATTCTTGCGAGAAGCCTCGAAGAAATCACCAGTCGCACGCCAACCAAGCTCGACGATGTGTTGATCAAAGCAGTCATCCGTCCGGTATTGCCAAGCATGGTGATTTTCTCTTTGTTGTTGGGAATCAGTGCTCTCGGTTTGCCGGAATTCCTGCACAACGTCACTGTTCGGGTTCTTTACACCATGCTCTTGGTGGTATGGACCCGGGCGGGAATGAAAGTGGCTCACTTGGTGCTCGAAATATTGTCGCACTATCGTCACCACTTCAACATTATTCAACCGCGCACTATGCCGGCCTTTGACATGACGTGCAAAATTGGTGTGTTCGGTGCCTCGGCATATGTATTCATGATCATTTGGGGCATTAACCCGACCGCCTGGCTGGCGTCGGCGGGTGTGATTGGTATCGCAGTGGGTTTCGCTGCCAAAGATACTCTGGCCAATTTTTTCTCAGGCATCTTTATCATTGCTGATGCGCCCTACAAGATCGGCGATTACATTGTTCTGGATACCGGTGAACGGGGAATGGTAAAGAATCTGGGTATGCGTTCAACACGTTTACTTACCCGGGACGATATCGAGATTACTATCCCCAATGCGGTCATTGGTAATGCCAAAATTGTCAATGAAAGCGGCGGGCCCTGGGAAAAAGAACGCATCAGAATTCCGGTTGGTGTCGCATATGGCAGTGATGTTGACCAGGTTTGCGAACTGCTAAATAAGATTGCACTTTCTCATCCCGAAATAATGAACAAACCTGAACCACGGGTTCGTTTACGCAGTTTTGGCCCAAGTTCACTGGATTTCGAATTGATGGGCTGGATAGATCACCCGGAGTTAAGGGGACGGATCCGTCACGAATTGCACATGAATATTTACAACGGATTTGCTGAGGCCGGTGTCAAGATTCCGTACCCGCAGCAGGATGTGCATATCAAGAGCATGCCGGCAAACGATTCATAGAAGTGAGGATATTTGTAGGGGCGATGGTGCGCTTGCGGAGCAATTGCCATCGCGATTGAATTTTCGGTCAGCAACCATGTATAGAAAAGCGTAGGAGCGATGGTGCGATTGCAGGGCAATTGCCATCGCGAATTGCCTCGATTAGCACAGACATGAAATATGTCGAGCACCCGGTACCTATTTTCTCGGGACGCCAGCAAGTACATCCCTGTATGGCTCGTCCGCATCATCCCTGATGCGTATGCCCGTGAAAACAGTTTCCTGCTCCTCTCCTGAATCTTGGTGCAAGCGGTCCAAATGTTAAAAATAGCGTAGGAGCGATGCTGCGCTTGCGGAGCAAGTGCCATCGCGAAGCTTTTAGCCATCGCGAAGCTTTTAGCCCTCGCGAAGCTTTTAGCCCTCGCGAATGAACAAGCGGCGAGCACGTTTTATGCTTGATTCATCCTCGCCAAAACAGCTTCTACAAGCCCATCCATTGGCAACGCTTCATTTTCTTCGGAAGTACGGGCTTTGAATTCCAGCTTGCCTTCATCAAGTCCCCGCTCCCCAATAACCAACCGGAATGGCACTCCTATCAGTTCCATGTCGTTAAACATGACTCCAGGGCGCAAATTTCGATCGTCATAGAACACATCAACACCAGCATCGATTAATTCCTGGTATACCTGATCCGCGAATTCGCGTACCCGATGCGACTTCTTGGCATTCATCGGTAAAAGCGCCAACTGAAAGGGCGCAAGTGCAGGTGGCCAGCATATCCCTTTCTCGTCGTGGTGCTGCTCAATTGCGGCCGCTACGATGCGCGAAACTCCTATCCCATAACAGCCCATGGTGAGAACATGTGACTTCCCATCTTCACCCAGCACCACCGCATTCATAGCCTCAGAATACTTTGTTCCCAGCTGGAAGATGTGCCCGACTTCTATGCCACGCGCCAGTTTTAAAATACCTTTACCGTCAGGGCTGGTATCCCCTTCAAGCGCATTCCTCAGATCTGCCACCTCTGGTATAGCAACATCCCGATCCCAGTTAACTCCGGTCAAGTGCTTATTTTCGATATTGGCGCCAACGGCGAAATCTGACATTAAGGCAACAGCTTGATCTGCAATGTATGGCAAATTCAGTTCAACCGGGCCCAGCGATCCCGGCCCTACACCCATGGTTTGACGAATCTCTTCATCAGTCGCAAATGTGAGCGGGCTGTAAACGGCTTCAAGCCGCTCTGCCTTAATGCCGTTCAGGCTGTGGTCCCCGCGCACCAGTAGTGCGATAAACCCCGACTGCTGGTTTTCTGCCGCTTTGACAATGAGTGTTTTGATGGTCTTTTTAATATCAATGCCGTGATTAGAAACAAGCTCTTCAATCGTGTGAGCATTCGGAGTATCAATGGTGTTCATAATTTGAGAAGGCTCAGCCCGTTGTCCCTGGGGCCGCGCAACAGCGGTCAATTCGATATTTGCTGCGTAGTCTGATTCAGTGGAGAACGCAATGACGTCTTCACCGGAATCGGCGAGTACATGAAATTCGTGAGATTTGCTGCCTCCAATGGCACCTGAATCTGCCAGAACAGGGCGGAACCGCAGGCCGGCCCGAGTGAAAACACGGGAATATGCCTCGTGCATCTCCCAATAGGTTTTCTCCAGGCTTGCCTCATCAATATGGAAAGAATAAGCATCCTTCATAATGAACTCACGTGCACGCATAACACCAAAGCGCGGTCGGATTTCATCACGAAATTTTGTCTGTATCTGGTAAAAAACGATTGGCAGTTGCTTATAGCTGCGTAATTCATTGCGGGCAAAGTCAGAAATGACTTCCTCGTGTGTTGGCCCAAAGCAAAATTCCCTGCCTGCACGATCACGAATCTTCAGTAATTGTGCGCCAAACTGTTCCCAACGGCCGGATTCTTTCCACAGCTCTGCAGGTTGAACCGCAGGCATCAACATTTCCAGGCAGCCGGCCCGGTCCATCTCTTCGCGAACGATATTTTCTACTTTTCTAAGTACCCGCAACCCCATCGGTGTCCAACTGTAGATACCCGATGTCAGTTTGCGGATCATTCCCGTGCGTAACATCAACTGATGGCTGCTGATCTCTGCATCTGCAGGAGTTTCACGCGTGGTGAAAAGGTGAAATGAACTGGCTTTCATGATTGTTTACTGGCCCGGGAGAATGATCAATAAGATACAAGTATTCTAACTGTAGTCACAGTCCCGGCATAGGCCATTACACGTGATTATTCCAGAATAAATAAGAGCTTCGTCAATTACAATTATTGGCAATAAAGTCGTTGGCCTCTTTCAATATGTCTTCGCGCTCTTCATTACCCAAACGACGGACTCCGCCTTTTTCATCATTAACAAGGACTCTCGGGCTGGGCTCAACGGTTGCCTTTTGCTGGCGCATTATGGCGCATTCCCTCGTCCTTTTATCTGCCTCTTCTGCATATTTACGCCGGTTTTCCGCGCGGGTCTGGCGTTTTTGCTCGGCAATTGACAGTTCAGGAGGCTCATTGCTAGCCGTTTCCGGGTTTGTTCTATCCTGGAGGTCAGTCTCGATCAACTTTTTTTCGACCGGACTAACCGTATTTACAGTGTTGGGCTTCACATCGACGCGCGTTCCTTCGTACCCATCAGGTACAAGGTTGCCAAAATGAACAGCTCCATCTTTATCGACCCATTTGTAAACGACATTGGCGGCTGACAGGTACGGCGCTGTAGCAATCGCAGCAATGAGAACGACTAAAATCAAAAGTAGCTTTTTATTCATCTTCGATATCCTTGCCGAAGAAAGTGACGCCAATATATATCACAAGATGCGACAATCCGCATATTCTGTCGGGACTTCGCAGCGCTGCGTGATATCATTTGTGCTTCATATATTGCAGGTTTTACGATGGACCCGGCCAGAAAATCCCGACGAAACGGTGTGTTTCTTTTACCTAATGCTTTGACAACTGCGGCGTTGTTCGCTGCTTTTTACTCAATAATTGCGGGCATTAACGGGAATTTCGCTGGTGCAGCTATCGCTATTGTAGTGGCTGGTGTTCTCGACGGGCTTGATGGCAGGGTTGCGCGACTTACCAATACTCAAAGCGATTTTGGTGAACAATACGACAGTCTCTGTGATCTGGTTTCTTTTGGTGTCGCACCGGCTTTGCTGGCATTTAACTGGTCACTTAAAACGCTCTCTGAATACGGCGTTGTGGCCGGAAAACTTGGCTGGTTGGCGGCCTTCGTGTTCGTGGCCAGTGCTGCACTACGTCTGGCCAGATTTAATACTCAAGCTGCACACATAGATAAAAACTATTTTCAGGGTCTGGCAAGTCCCGCGGCCGCCGGAACTCTGGTGACAACTATTTGGTTCTTTGTTGACCAGGGAGTTGAGGGAAGTTCGGTGCAATGGCTAATTCTATTAGAAACAGTTTTATTGGGAATGCTGATGTTTTCCCAAATCCGCTATTTCAGTGGTAAAACCTGGCCGCGTGCTGAACGTGTACCCAGTGCATGGACCTTTGTGCTTGTCCTGTTCATTGTATTACTGGCTATGGATCCGCCGACAGTTTTGATGACGCTAGGCATTGTATATGTGGTTTCAGGCGTTGTGATTACCTTTATCGGTCGCAGGAACTGGAAATCCAGACGAGCGGATCGAGTGGCGGCACGCTTGTCAAAGCGCGTAAAAAAGGCAAACAAATCAGCAGATGATCAATCGGAAACTAAAAGCTGATGGAAGCCGGTCCGCTCGCCTACCTTGAAGCCATGGATATTCCTGTCTGGGTTCGTAAAGAACTCGCGGATCAGTCTCCGGAATTGACGCCTGTCGGTTTGAAGCTTGGGCCCGGGGAAAGCGAAGTACTGCTGGTTTGTTCCGGAATCGATGAGCCGGCAAAACGTATCGCCACCGATATTGCCAGATGTTTGAGCGTCGAACCGGTGTGGGCATGGCCAGAGGCCGAAGGCGATGCTCAGGATTTGAATTCACTGGTTGCAGAACAACTGTTCACCTCGGTAATCGTGTTTGGCAACTCACTTGTCGCACAACTCTTTAACATGCAATTGCCAGAAACCATTGCATCTGCGCGCCTGCTTGAGGCAGCTTCGCTGGAGCAACTGGAGTCATCTCCTGACGCTAGAAAGTTGCTCTGGAATCTGATAAAAACGAACAGTCTCGCTGACTATTCGAGAGCATAAGCAAACACACATTAATGTACCCGCTTATTCGTGCATTGTTTATTGGGGACCTCAAAGAGGTTGTCGATATTGAGCAGGTTTGCTATCCATTTCCCTGGACTCTGGGGATCTTCGAAGGTTGTTTGAAAGCAGGGTATGCCTGTTTTGGCTTACAATTGGGGGATGATCTGGCCGGTTACGCCGTCAGCAACTGGGGTGTGGGCGAGTGTCATTTACTCAATCTGTGTATTCACCCGCGCTGGCAGAAACAGGGTTACGGCAAGATGATGCTGGATCACAGTATAGGACGGGCCCGTTCGCTTGACTGCCATGTAATGTTCCTTGAAGTTCGGCCCAGCAATGTGGACGCGGGTCATTTGTACCGTCACCGGGGTTTTGAAGAAGTGGGAATGCGGCCCGCATACTATCAGGCAGATAAGGGGCGGGAGGATGCCCTTGTAATGAGACTGGATCTGTTAGACGGTCTGGGATGAAAAACCTGGCTGGTACAACAAACTGACTCCGTTAACTGAACAAATATAGAAAACCCTGATGGTTTAATAGGCTGTTGAGATCGTCAGTCCGGGATCAATCCCGCAGGCTTTCCAGCTGAAGCAGTTGTGATTTGAGCTGTTCCACTTTGGCCTCATGCCTGGCAAGGCGCTCCTTCTCCAGTTCAACAACCTCGGCAGGAGCATTTTCGACGAATTTGCGATTTCCGACTTTGGCCTTTGAACGATTGAGGTCAGCCTGCTCCTTGGCAATTAATTTTTCAATACGGTTAATTTCAGCTTGAACGTCCACCAGGCCGGCAAGGGGGATGAGCAGTTTCAGCTCGCCTACCGGTGCAACTGCAGATTTCGAAGTATCGGCCTGTTCATCAATCCACCGGAAAGACTTGACCCGTCCCAGACTTGCCAGTAACGGTTCAAACTGTTGCAACCGTTGCCGGTCGATATCTGTTCCGGATTGCAGTTCAACTTCGAGCTTCAATGAAGGTGCAAGGTCCAGCTCAGAGCGAATTCTTCGAATTCCCTGGAGTATGGATTTAATCCAGCTCACACTGATTTCCGGCTCTGTATCAAAGGTACGGTTTTCAGCCGGCCATGATTGCAACATGATCGTGTCACCGGAGATTTTTAAAGGTTCACGCAGGCGCTGCCAGATTTCCTCAGTAATAAATGGCATAAATGGATGTAAAGTCCGAAGTGTTATTTCCAACACTTTGAGCAGCGTATAGAGTGTTGCATTGCGCTCCTGAGCACTGTCCGATTGTAGAGCAGGCTTGGAAAATTCAAGGTACCAGTCACAATATTCGTTCCAGATAAATTCGTACAGAACGGCCGAAGCAAGATCCATACGATAATTTTCAATATTTACCTGAACCTCCTCGACCATGCCAAGTGCCCGTTCGGTGATCCAACGGTCTGTTAGTGACAGTTCTGAGGTTGGCGTGACGTTATGGCTCTCCACTTGCATCAGCACATAGCGCGCTGCGTTCCAGAGCTTGTTACAGAAATTCCGGTAACCCTCAATTCGTCCCAGGTCGAAGCGAATATCACGGCCATTGGTGGCCAGTGCTGCGAAAGTAAAACGTAATGCATCGCAGCCAAAGGCCTGAATGCCGTCTGGAAATTCGCTTCTCGTTGACTTTTCTATGGCCGGAGCCATTTGCGGCTGCATCAGGCCGCTGGTGCGTTTCTTCACCAGCGTTTCGAGATCGATACCGTCAATCAGGTCGATGGGATCAAGCACGTTGCCCTTGGATTTGGACATTTTCTGTCCCTGACCATCGCGAATAAGCCCGTGTATGTAAACTTTTCGAAATGGCACATCGTCCATGAATCTAAGCCCCAACATGATCATTCTGGCTACCCAGAAAAATATGATGTCAAAGCCCGTCACCAGCACAGATGTCGGATAAAACTGCTTGAGCCGGGGCGTTTCCTCCGGCCAGCCCAGCGTGGTGAATGGCCAAAGTGCAGATGAAAACCAGGTATCAAGAACATCCTCATCCTGGCGCAGGATTACATCCGGGCCCAGACCACCGCGCTGGCGTGCATCAGCTTCATCCATGCCAACGTAAATATTTCCATCGGTGTCATACCAGGCTGGAACGCGATGGCCCCACCAGAGTTGGCGGGAAATACACCAATCTTCTATGCGGTGCATCCAATCGAAATAGGTCTTACTCCAGTTGGCGGGGACAAACTCGATTCTGCCGTCTTCCACAGCTTTAATTGCTGGCTCAGCAAGGGGTGCAATGCGTACATACCACTGATCTGTCAGGTAGGGCTCGATAATTGCACCAGACCGGTCTCCCCTGGGGATTACCATGTCATGGTTTTCGGTTTTTTCCAGTAAGCCGGCAGACTCGAGGTCAGCAACGATTTTGTTGCGGGCTTCAAACCGGTCCATACCGCGATAGGCCTCTGGCGCGTTGTTGTTCAAGCTGGCATCAGCGTTTAATACATTAATGATGGCAAGGTCATGACGCTTGCCAATTTCATAGTCGTTAAAATCATGTGCCGGTGTGATCTTGACGCAGCCGGACCCAAACTCCTGATCTACATAATCATCCGCAATCACGGGAATTGTTCGGCCGGTCAGTGGCAGTTCCAACTCAAGTCCAATGAGCCGACGGTAGCGCTCGTCATCCGGATTAACGGCTACCGCAGAATCGCCAAGAAGGGTTTCAGGCCTTGTCGTGGCTACTACCACATGGCCCTGCCCATCAACTCTGGGGTAACGGATATGCCACATTTTTCCTCTTTCATCCTCGGATAGCACCTCCAGGTCGGAAAGTGCTGTCAGCAATACCGGGTCCCAGTTAACCAGGCGTTTGCCCCGATAAATCAGGCCGTCTTCATAAAGAGAAACAAATACTTTTTGTACTGCCTGCGACAAACTCTCGTCCATCGTAAAGCAATCGTTTTCCCAATCTACGGAGGCACCTAGCCTGCGCATCTGCCGGGCGATTATTCCGCCTGATTTATCTTTCCAATCCCATACCGCCTGCAAAAATCCTTCCCGGCCCAATTCATGTCTGGATTTCCCCTGTGCTCCAAGAAGGCGCTCGACCACCATCTGAGTCGCGATACCGGCATGATCCATGCCCGGTTGCCACAGAGCAGATTTCCCGCGCATACGGTTGTAGCGGGTAAGAATGTCCATGATGGTATTCTGGAAGGCATGTCCCATGTGCAGGCTACCGGTAACATTGGGCGGTGGCAGCATGATGCAAAAAGATTCATCGCCAGCTTGAGGCGAGAAATAATCCGCATCTTCCCAGGTTTGGTACCAGCGAGTTTCAATATCTACAGGCGCATAACTTTTATCCATTATTTGCTGATCTCGTGGGATCCTGGCGTGATGCCCTGTTCACGGTAGTACTTGAATTTAGTCCTGGATGCCTTGCGAGCATCATCTTGTTGCGGAACAATCTCAAGTAGCCGGCTGAAGCGGGCAGGATCAGGAATGGGTGTTTGACACAGGTTAATCACCACAAGGTTTTCGCTCTGGCTGCCTGTGCTCAGGTCGTCAAAAAGTATGATAAGCACAGGAGCGCTTTCAGAGTTTGCATTGCTGGCCAATTCATGGGGAAGGAACCTGTCAGGCGGCGATTTCCACATCATGGAATCGATTTCGACGGCACGTTCAGCTGACTCGGCGACAACCATCGTGCGATGGCCACGCTGCCACGACATCAGCGCCAGGCGGCAGGCCATCTGTGTTGCATCAAGGCCGGGGCTGGAAAGCACATAAAAATCAACTTGGCAGGAACTTGTCATTTACAGGGTTGCGCACATTCAGACTTGATTGATCAAAAATAGTGTCAACAGGCCAGTGGGTCTACCGGTTGCACCTTCAGTTTGTCCCCACTTCCATGCAGAACCGGCGATATCGAGATGTGCCCAACGTTGATCTTTGGTGAAACGGGACAAAAAGCAGGCTGCCGTAATGCTTCCGGCTGGCATACCACCTACATTCTTCATGTCGGCAAATGGTGTCTTTAACTGGGATTGGTAATCATCCCACAAGGGCATACGCCAGGCGCGATCCACAATCTGATTTCCGGCCAACAATAGCTCTTCAGCCAGGTCATCGTGCTTACTCATTAAAGCCGAAGCGTGATGTCCAAGTGCAACAACACATGCCCCTGTCAGTGTGGCGACATCAATAATTGCAACGGGCTCAAAGCGCTTGGAGTAAGTCAGTGCATCACACAGCACCATGCGACCTTCAGCATCTGTATTGAGTACTTCGATGGTTTGGCCGGACATGCTGGTGATAACGTCACCCGGTCGGTATGCATTCCCACTGGGCATATTTTCAGCCGCCGCAACAACGCACACAAGGTTTACTCCTAACTGCAAATGTGCACAGCTCTCGAATGCACCGATTACTGATGCGGCACCACCCATGTCAAATTTCATCTGATCCATGTTTTCGGCCGGCTTAATAGAGATTCCACCCGTATCGAAGGTAATACCCTTGCCGACGAAAACCACTGGTTTCTGTCCTGCTTTGGCACCGTTGTACTTCAGAACGATAAGACGGGGCGTGTTTTCACTGCCTCTGCCCACTGCCAAAAGGGCATTCATGCCCAAAGCAGACATTTCATCCTGTTCCAGAATTTCGACTTCTACGTTTTCATAATTCGCCGCAATTTGACGAGCATGGTCAGCCAGGTAGGCAGGTGTACAAATATTGGGCGGTAGATTTCCAAGCTCTCTGGCGCACTCAAATCCAATAGCCAGTCCTTCACCCTGATCCAGAGCTACCTGCATGTCAGAGGTTCCGGAAAACGATGCAGAGACCAATGGCCTTGGAGAATGTTCATGAGTTTTCTTGGTGGCTGTGTACAAATAGTTAGCACGGTGAATCGCCAGCGCAGACTGGCGCAAGCGCCAGCTTGCGTCCGTGTTCTCCAGCGCAACATCTGACAGACAGAAATGCGCTTCACGTACGGAATGGTCGCGAAGAAATTTGCCTGCATCCATACAGGTTTTTTCAAAGCGGGAAGGGTCAAGTTTCTCTGCCTCTCCAAAGCCAATAACCAGAATGCGCGGTGATTCGACGCCATCTAGACCATGCAACATTGTCGCGCAACCACGACTGGAATCTATGTCGCCGTTTTCAATTGACCTGGTAATTTGCCCGCCACTAACCTGATCAAGTTTAAGTGCAGAGCCTTCAAGTGCTTTGTCTTCAACAACACCGATCACAATACATGGTGTTTTTACCCGATCCGGATCTTCATTGCTCAAGCTGAACTTCATTATTAAGACCTCTAATACTTGTATGGTTATTGTCTGTGACTTTAAGCCGCTGACTGCTGCTAAAATGCAGAATGAACGCGACATTCTACTAGTGAAGTGTATCGAACTAATAGCATACTTGAGCGATTCACTTCACTAAATTTACAAAGTCATTGAGGTAAGCGTTGAGCATTCTTCAAAAATACATTCTCCGAGAGTGGTTCTGGACATTCCTTGCCGTCAGCTTTGTACTGATGGTCGTGATGCTGAGCGTCTTTCTCGGGGATATGTTTAATGATCTGGCTGATGGCCGGATACCACCGGGAATGGTGGGAGTGCAATTGATACTTTACTTGCCAAGTGCGATTGGTGAAGTGCTTCCTCTGGCCGGATTTGTGGCCATTATGTGGGGTCTGGGTCGCCTTTATCGTGACCAGGAAATGGCAGTAATGAGGGCCAGCGGATTCAGATGGCAGCAGTTAGTGCGACCTTTGCTGAATTTGATCTTGCCGGTCTCGGTGTTGATGTTGGTGGTTGAATTAGCCGTCGCACCTTTGAGCAATTCGATGGCTGATCGGAGTCTGGACGAAGGGTTTCGGACTGCTGCCGTTTGGGGTTTGCAGGCAGGACAGTTTCATGTCCTCAAGGATGGAGAGTTTGTGGTCTACGTCGAAGCGCTCGAGGAGGACGGCAGGGGCTTACGGAAAGTATTTGTACATCAAAAAAATGAAGGTACCGAACAGGTTTGGATTGCTGAGCGTGGTGAATATTGGATGAACCCGCAGACAGGCGAAAAATTCATCACGCTTGAAGATGGGCAGATAACAGAAACAGTTGACGGTCAGTTGGATGTCAAAATACTTTCATTTTCCAGAAACGATTTGCGTCTGCCTGAACAGGATGTTCGCACCGCTGCAGTAAAACTGGAGTCGCAGCTCAGTACTGATTTACTTGGAGATCCGAATCCTGCTGCGCAGGCGGAACTACAATGGCGATTCACACCCTCACTGCTCATTCTGGTACTCAGTTTTCTGGCAATACCACTTTCACATTCGGGCCCTAGAGAAGGCCGCGGCAGCAGGGTGGTATTGGGGATTCTGGCCTATGCCCTATACTCAAATACCTTGTATCTATGCAAAACCTGGATAGCAAACGGTGTCTTACCTGCCTGGATTGGCTTGTGGTGGGCGCATGCTATTGTGGTGATTTGCACCTTGGTTTGGCTTAGGAGTCAGGGTCGGATGCCCACGGCTTCAAGTTCATGATCAAGCGGGTTGACAGATATTTGGGTCAGGTAGCAATTACTGGCATTATTGCAGTCTGGGCAGCCATGAGCTTGCTCGCAATTACTTTTAATCTATTGAACGAGCTGCGCGCCACCACCGGTAATTACGGTGCACTGCAGGCATTCTGGTTCGTGTTTCTTACCCTGCCCAGAACTGCCTACCAAATGTTCCCTGTATCCGCACTAATTGGTGCCCTGATCAGTGTGGGTGGGTTGGCCGCAGCCAATGAACTGGTGGCTTTTAGAACAGCAGGGATTTCAAGATTAAGAATTACTGCTGGGGCGCTGGCCGGAACCATGTTGCTCACTGTTGGTGTCATGGTTATGGGCGAATGGATTGCGCCGGCAGCTGAACAGCAGGGAAGAGCTTATCGACTTGGGAAAATCATCGACCAGGCCATTGTCGGCGGGCAGCGGGGAATGTGGATTCGTGACGGCAAGCAAATAATCAATATCCAGTTGCCATTGCTTTCAGATGATCGTGACCAGCAATTTGTTGATTTCCGCGATGTGGTCATTTATTCATTTGATGATGACAGCAAGCTAAGAATAATTACGCGAGCAGAAAGTGCAGTCCATGATAATGAACAATGGACGCTCGAAATGGTGTCCCGGCTGGACCTTGAGGACGACCTTATTCGGAACAGTGAACTGCAAGAGGTTCCGTGGGACACCAGGGTCAAACCTGCCTTACTCGATGCTGCGGTCACACGCCCACCTTATATGTCCATTCGCTCCTTGTTTGAACAGGTGCAGTTTCTAGGGCAGAACGGGTTGGACAACAGGGTGTACAAGGCTGAATTGTATGCCAAGATATTTTTCCCATTCTCTGTGCTAGCTCTGATACTGGCGGGCATACCTTTTGTGTTTGGCCTGGCAAGGCAACAGAATCTCGGGGCTCGGATATTTATCGGGATGTCGATCGGTGTCTTGTTCACTATCGTCAATGGCGCGATGCAAAATATTGGTAGTGCTTATGGTATTCATGCGGCAGTTAGCGCACTCGCTCCTTCTGCCCTAATCGCGATAACCGGGATCATGGTGTTACGCAGGTCGGTTTAACTGCTCAGGTTTTTGGCAGATGATAAAGGCCAGAATGGCTAATGATATCGTGCCAGCAACGTTTTTCCTCATCATAAATTGACCACAAAAGGCCAATACCAAAAATTGCGGTTGAGAAGAGAGCCGCTGTAAACCGACTCAGGCACACTTTCCAGGATAATGGCTCACCACTGTCGGTCAGGATTTTGATCTGCCAAGCCCTCATCCCGACAGTCATTCCTCCGTGAATCCAGCACAAAGCCAGGTAGGCAAACCAGATAGCCATCAGGTAAAAAGTGAACAAAGGATCCCGAAAAGCCTGAGCATCTCCTTGTCCAATCGGTGACACAACTGCCGCGGCAATGAGCAAAAGGCCGATCACGATGACCGCATCATATGTAATTGCAGCCATGCGCCGGATAAGCCTGCAGCGGGACGAGGCTATATTTTTCGCTTTTTGTTCTGTCACACATCGCTCCTGAAGTCGTAGATCGCAATTCAGTTTCCATCTACGCTGCTTTTCGTAGGCAATTGGAATCTGCTATGATCACTTTCGATTCGAGTAGTATTTTGAATGAAAATGGCTAGCATTTATGATAAATAACAAAAATAGGCTGGAAGTCATGCTCCGCAGAGATTATTCTCAGTTGTTCGTGTATCCTCAGTAGCCCACTAAATTGATTCAAGGCTCAGGGTTCGCAATTAAATTTATCCTGATATCGTAAATCTTCGTATCTAAAAACTGGAAACTAGGTTATGCCAAATAAACTAATGCAGCGTTCAATCACTCTGGCCCTAAGCACCTTGTTTGCTGCGCTATGGATCAGCGTCACGCAGGCTCAGGTCCTCGATTCGACAGTGAGCAAAGAATCCAAGATCAACACTGATTCTGCCACATCCCAAAAACGTGTCACAAGCCTGGCACAACAAACGAGTGACCTTCTGGATGAGTTTAGAGCAGTTGTTCGTGAAACTGAAAGCCTGAAGATCTATAACGACCAACTTGAAAAAGTGGTCATGGATCAACGCGCTGAGGTTACCTCGATCAACAATCAGTTGGAAGGTCTTGAAGCCACCAACCGGGGCGTTATTCCTTTAATGCTTGAAATGATTGAGACACTTGGTCAAATGATTGAGAGCGATATGCCGTTTAGATTGGAAGAGCGGCGCTCGCGAGTAGACCGGCTTGCTGAGATGATGGATCAGGCTGATGTTACGACCTCAGAAAAATACCGGCGTATTATGGAAGCCTATCAGGGCGAACTGGAATACGGGCGGACAACTGAATCCTATTCGGAACCACTTCCAACGACCGGGCAAACTGTTGATTTTCTGAGGGTCGGAAGAACACTGTTGGTTTATCAGACAAGTGATCAGGAAACCACCGGCTGGTTTAACCCTACCACTAATGTATATGAGGAAATACCTGCACGGTACCGACTTGAAGTTAAAGAAGGCATTTCCATTGCCAAGAATGAAAAGGCTCCGAACCTTGTGATGCTCCCTGTTCCTGGACCGGAGGTGGTGCAATGAAAAAATTAAGCATTGTTTTATTCACCTCACTGTTTGCGATTTCAGGTTCGGTATTAGGCCAGACTCTTGACGAGTTGGCTGGTATTGTCGAAAGAGCGGCAACTGAAGAAGGTCAGATCAATCAGGAACGTGAAGCTGAATTCTTAAGTGAACGAAATAACCAGCGTGCATTGCTTGGACAGGCGCAGCAGGATCTGCGAAACGAAGAGACCCGTGGCGATAACCTGAAAGCTGAGTATGACCGTCGCGAACGCGAACTTGCAGAATTGGAAACAGTGCTGCAGGAACGTATGGGTAACCTCGGCGAGTTGTTTGGTATCGTGCGTCAGGCTTCTGGTGATATCCAGTCTTCGTTGGACGATTCCATGGTTTCCTCAAGGCTGCCAGGTCGTTCTGAATTCCTTTCAGAGTTGGCCCAACGCAAAGAATTACCAAATGTCTCTGAACTCCGGCAGGTCTGGTCCCGAATGGTGACCGAAGTTGCTGAATCAGGAAAAGTAGTCAAGTATACGGCTTCGGTTGAACGTACCAACGGTGAAAAACAGGATCTGGAAGTTGTCCGTGTTGGTGTATTTAATGCAGTCACCGATGGCATATTTCTTGACTGGGACCCCAGTAAGAGCAAAGTAAATCTTATTGAGCTGGCACGCCAGCCAGCGTCTCGGTTTGGCTCAATGGCGTCAGGCCTGCAGTCTGCCGCTCCCGGAGAAATGGTGGATATGGCAGTAGATTTTTCACGTGGCCAGATTTTGCGCGCTGTTGTGCAAAGCAAATCTCCCATTGAGCGTGTTAAAGAAGATGGTGGTCCTGTTGGGTATGTAATCATCGGTGTCGGCGTGCTCGGCCTTTTGCTTTGCCTGTGGAAGGCATTTGTTCTTTACACAACCGGTGGCAAAATTTCACGGCAGCTCAAGAGTGATACGGCTAACAAAGGCAACCCGCTGGGTCGCGTTATGGCTATTTATACCGAGAATCCTGAAACTGATATTGAAACACTTGAACTCAAACTGGATGAGGCTATTTTGCGTGAATCCGCACCGCTTGAAACAGGCTTGAGTTTCATTAAAGTGTTATATGTGGTTGCTCCCTTGCTCGGTCTGTTGGGTACAGTGGTCGGTATGATCGCTACCTTCCAGATGATCACTCTGTTTGGCACTGGTGATCCAAGAATGATGGCTGGCGGTATTTCAACTGCTCTGGTTACTACGGTACTGGGTCTCGTTGTCGCGATTCCGCTGACGTTGCTGCACAGCTTTTTACACGGTAAGAGCAAGTCGCTGATTCAGGTTCTTGAAGAACAGGCTGCTGGCATTATTGCAAGGCTGGCGGAGAGCCGCTAATGGTCTGGTTTTATGATGCAGTTGCCTCAATCCAGGATTTCCTGGAATTGGGCGGCGATGTCCTGTACGGGATCATGGCGACCCTGGTTCTGATGTGGACGTTCATTATGGAACGGCTCTGGTATTTCTACCGGGTACACCCGGGCGAGAAAAATCAAATCGTTGAGATTTGGGAGGCCCGTGCAGACACTACATCATGGTATGCGAAGCGAATTCGCGAACAACTGATCTCGCAAGCATCGATCGCACTCAAACATAATGTCAGTCTGATAAAAGCATTAATTGCAATTTGTCCACTGCTGGGTTTGATGGGAACCGTGACCGGAATGATCTCGGTATTTGACGTTATGACGTTTAGCGGGTCAGGCAATGCACGTGCCATGGCCGCCGGCGTTTCCATGGCGACGGTACCCACAATGGCTGGTATGGTTGCAGCACTCTCCGGAGTTTATTTCGGTACATGGCTGGAGCACAAAGCCAACGTTGAAACAGAGAAACTGGAAGATCTATTGCATCATCATTAATGGTCTGTCTTTGAACATAAAGGAAGAAATGCATGGGACGTAGACATGCGAGCACTGAAGAACCAGAAATCAACATCACACCGATGCTTGATATCGTTTTTATCATGCTCATCTTTTTTATCGTCACCACTTCCTTTACCAAGGAGACCGGTGCCGTGATTAACAAACCTATAGCTAATCAGTCGGTCTCGCTGCGCAATGGAACTATATTGATCGGGGTCAGGCCCAATGATGATATCTGGATGAACAAACGTCTTATTGAAATACGGGAAGTAAGATCATTAGTGGAGCGTGCAAAAGCCGAAAACCCTGAAGGCAGTGTTGTCATTGTGGCCGACAAGGATTCAAGAATTGGCACAGTCACCCAGGTTATGGATCAGGTCAAGCTTGCAGGCGTCCTTGGAATTTCGATCTCTGCAGACTTGCCCGGTGGCGGATAAAAACCGTCGAGGTAATATTGGTATATGAATAGATTTCGAACATTATTTTCTGGTTTTCTGGCAATTGGTGTGACTTTTGGTTTGTTTGTTTTTATGTACAAACTGATTTCCTCAGGGGCCGGTGGTGGCAACGAAATGGAAGCCATTTCAGGCATACGTTTCGGACCGGTTGACATTCCTGACGAAGTTATGACCCGCAGTCGCAGAGTTCCGCCAAAGCCGCCTCCGCCTAAAAAGCCGCCTCCACCACCAAAGATGGAAATCAGCCAGCAACAAAACATTGAGGCCATGCCTAAACTTGACCTGCCAAACCTGGATTTACCCCTGGTCGGTGGTTCGGGCATGTTCATTGGTAATTTCGGAACGGTGGATAAGACCGCCGAAGGCGACATAATTCCGCTGGTTGTTATCAGGCCAATGTATCCGCGGGATGCCGCCATGAAGGGAATTGAGGGCTGGGTTAAAGTCGCGTTCACCATTACCGAAATCGGGACGGTAAAGGATCCGAGTGTGCTTGATTCAGACCCCCCCAGAATTTTTAATCGAGAAGCGCTCAGAGCAATTTTGAAGTGGAAATTCAAGCCCAGGGTAGTCGATGGTGTGGCAGTTGAGCGCCCAGCCACTCAGATCATCGGTTTTGACCTGGAACAGGACTAAGGCTTTCATCATGCATCAATCAATTTCATCAGCAAATATTTTCTTATCAATCATAGCGGCAACTGTTCTTTTTTCAGGTCAGGCTTTGGCCCAGGATGCCTGCGGAATTGAACGGGATGTCTCTGTATCTCCACTCGATGAGCCCACGTGGAAGCGCATGAATGATGTCTATGAAGATATCGCTGAGGAAAATTACGACCTTGCATACCAAAAACTGCTGGATATGACAGAGCGTTCACGTGGCGGTGTCTATCTCCAGGCGATTGTTCAACAACTATTAGGGCAGGTTGAGTGGGCCCGTGAAAACTTTGACGCTTCACTGGCGCATTTTGAAGAAGCTGTCGCGCTCAACTCCCTGCCGGATCTCACGCATTACTCTTTGATGTATCAGATTGCTCAGCTTTTTTACATGCAAGATCGTTTTGATGATTCGTTAAGAAGTCTGAATCTTTGGATGTGCAAGGTGCCTGCTGAAAATGTAAAAGCATCAGCGCATATTCTCAAAGCATCGCTTTATGCCGCCAAGGAAGACTGGGCCAATGTTATTCCTTCAGTTAATACGGCTATTGAAATGTCTGATACGCCAACCGAAGGTTGGTATCAATTAAAATTAGCGGCCCACCATGAAGTGGATGACAAAGTCGCAGCGCGCGACACACTGAAAATTATTATTAATTTTTGGCCAGAGAAAAAGGCCTACTGGATACAGTTATCCAATTTATATTTCCAGTTAGAAAATGATTTGGAGGCACTTTCGGTTGCGGTATTGGCGCACAGAAAGAATTTACTGGATAAACAATCCGATTATCTTTACCTGTCAAATATGTATTCCCTGCGCGAAGTGCCGTTCAAATCTGCTCAGGTTCTGCAAGAAGGCATAGAGAAAGGAATTGTTGAGCCCACTGAAAAGCATTGGAGAATGATTGCAGATTCATGGTTCTCCGCAGAAGAAATGGAAAATGCACTGGTGGCTTATGAAAAAGCGGGCGCCGCTGCCCTGGACGGCGAAATTGATCTTCGTCGTGGATATATTTTGGTTGACCTGGAACGCTGGGGTGATGCGAAAATTGCACTTCAGATAGCCATAGACAAGGGTGGAATCGACGAGCGTAAACTTGGCGAAGCTCACCTGATGGTTGGCATGAGTGAATTCAATTTAGACAACTTTGAAGCAGCCACTGAAGCCTGGAACCGAGCCATGAAATTCGAAAAGACTAAAGAGGCGGCACGGCAGTGGAAGGCACACGCAAGAGAAGAGAAGGCGCGAAAAGCACCTTAATTTGTGAGAATGGCAGCCCTTCCATGGGCTGCTTGCTAACCGAAACCTCATTCGCGATGGCTAAAAAGCTTCGCGATGGCAATTGCTCCGCAATCGCACCATCGCTCCTACGCTTTGCCAGACAGTGGTGCCAATTTAGGAGATTCGCCTGGTGGTCCAGGCTCCCACGCTATTCCAAACACCTACACATCTTGCACAATAATTCAGGAGAGCACCGGGAAACTATTTTTTAAGGCATACGCATCAGGGATGATGCGGACGAGCCTACATGGATGTATACACGGCGTCCTTTAAAAATAGTTGCCGGTGCTCGACCTATTTCAAGACAGAGCTAACCGAGGCAATTCGCGATGGCAATTGCTCCGCAATCGCACCATCGCTCCTACAGCAATCGCACCATCGCTCCTACAGCAATCGCACCATCGCTCCTACAGCAATCGCACCATCGCTCCTACAGCAATCGCACCATCGCTCCTACAGCAATCGCACCATCGCTCCCACGCTTTACCGAACGATAGTGCCAATCGCTGTTAAAATTGATGAATGAGTGAGGTGAGTAAAAAAGACCTGGAACTGCTGGATCGTTTCCTCGATACCATCTGGGCAGAGCGCGGGCTAAGCGAAAATTCACTTGAGGCCTATCGCCGCGATCTTGTAAAACTGCTCAATTGGCTGACGCTCAATGACAAGACAGCAGTCACAGCCGGACGTGAAGATTTGCTCAGCTTATTAGCCAGTGAAGTCTCAGTTGGCAGAAGCCCAAGATCACTTTCCAGATACCTTTCGGCATACCGGCAGTTTTATCAATGGCTGGTTCGTGAAAGAGTCATTCAAGAAGATCCAACTTCCTTGATTGAGAGTCCAAAAATCGGCCGGGGCCTGCCTAAGGCGCTTTCGGAAGCACAGGTTGAAGCACTTCTGAATTTTCCTGACACGGATAAACCGCTGGGTATAAGAGACCGCGCAATGCTGGAACTGATGTATGCAACCGGTTTACGAGTCAGTGAACTGTGCAAACTTCAGATGGCCGGGCTCAACCTCAATCAGGGAGTTGTTCGCATTATTGGTAAAGGCCGAAAAGAACGCCTGGTTCCACTGGGTCTTGAATCGATTCATTGGCTTGAACTGTATTTCTCCAGCGCCCGGCCGGAGCTTATCAAAGGCGGACAATCACCTTTTGTATTCATAACGACCAGAAAAGCGGGTATGAGCAGACAGGCGTTTTGGTACATGGTGCGCCGGCATTGCGTTGGTGCCGGAATTGACAAAATGATTTCACCACATATGCTTCGGCACTCTTTTGCAACCCACCTTCTGAACCACGGTGCAGATTTGCGCGTGGTTCAATTGTTGTTAGGACATAGTGACCTTTCGACCACGCAGATCTATACTCACATCGCCCGGGAGGGCTTAAAACGACTTCATGAGGCGCATCATCCGAGAGGATAGTAAACTGGCAGGCACTTTATCTTGTATGTTGTATGAACTTTTCAGGTTTGTTGAGTCAAAGGATTACAAAGCACAATGAGCGAAATACGCTTGGAGAATTACATGAATTACACCACTGGTTTTGCACGCGCTGCCTGCAGCGTTTTTATACTCGCCCTGACTGTTCCAAATCTGGTGTTCGCACAGGATGAGTATCAATCAGAAGTTGAGAAAAAAATCCGGGAACTTACGCCAGGAGCCAGTTCAATTGCGATCTCAGAAACTCCTTTGGATAATCTATTGCAGGTTCAGGTAGATAGTGAAATTTATTATGCATCAACCGATGCAAAATACCTGATTATTGGTCGAATTTTGGACATGGACACGCAAGTCAATATTACCGATCAGGCTAAATCATCAATTCGCAAGGATTTACTAACTGGTCTTGATGTATCTAAACAGATTTCATTTTCTCCTGATAAACCAGAGCACGAAATTTTAGTATTCACTGATATAGATTGCGGGTATTGCAGAAAACTGCACGATCAGGTCGAAGAATACATGGCTGCGGGTATTGCGATTCACTACCTGGCATTTCCGCGTGCCGGCCTCAATTCCCACTCTTACGATAAATATGTTTCGGTTTGGTGTGCTGACGATCAGCGTGGTGCGCTGACATTAGCCAAATCTGGCGGTGAACCAGCGCCGCTGCAGTGCGACAATCCTATCGAAGACCAATATGAACTGGGTAGAACGATTGGCGTAACTGGGACTCCAGCGCTAATCACCAATGACGGAACTCTAATTCCCGGCTATATGCCACCTGCCCAACTGAAAGAGAGACTTGATGCATTGCAGGCTGATCTTGCACAGGCTGAATAATGATCGGAAAAGTTTTTTAGATCATGGTTTTTTATTCAAAACCCGCTGCGGTTAGCGGGTTTTTCATTTCCGGCGGGGTATAATACGGACTTCGGGACCATCCAAACCAGCAAATAACGTTCACCCGATCAGCATAGTAAAGGAGTGCGCCAGTGCCCGAGTTTGTTTGTTTGCTTGGAGAAAACACTCTTTCTGATTTCCGCAAACAAAAACTGATCAAAAGCATCGCTTTGCGTACCGGGCTTGAGTTGGAGCTGAAGACTCAATACTGTTATCTGGTTGAATCCAACGAACCATTAATAGCTCCGCAACTCACACGACTAGAACAACTTCTTCAAGCGGTTTGTGCAACTGACATTGACCAAACCGGACTGGTACTTGTAAGCCCACGGCTCGGAACCCAATCACCCTGGTCAAGTAAGGCCACTGACATCGCAGTACGGTGCGGTTTGACCCATATCTCCAGAATCGAGCGTGCAATCTGTTATTGGCTGGTCGGATCCAAACCCGGCCCGGACAATATGAAGCAGATTAAATCGTGCCTTTGTGACCGTATGACGCAGTCGGCTTTGGGTTCGCTTGAAGAGGCGTGGAAGCTTTTCGACCATCCGGATCCGCGCCCGCTGGTTCGGATTGGAATTGATGCAGGCCCGGACAAGCTTCGGCAGGCCAATGAAAGCCTGGGCCTGGCTTTATCTGACGGTGAAATTGATTATCTTTTTACCAGCTTTCAGGATCTTGGGCGATCACCAACGGATGCCGAATTGATGATGTTTGCTCAGGCAAATTCAGAGCATTGCAGGCACAAGATTTTTAACGCCCAATGGACACTGGACGGGGAACTGCAAACTGAAACCCTGTTCGGGATGATACGAAATACACACGCGAAATCACCTAAGGGTGTTTTGTCAGCCTACCATGATAACTCTGCTGTCATCGAAGGCTCTGACAGTACCCGTTTTTTTCCTGATCCATCCAGCAATACATATAAATTTGAGTTCGAACCTGTTGCCATTCAGATCAAAGTTGAAACACACAACCACCCCACTGCAATATCGCCCTTTCCAGGCGCTGCAACAGGTTCTGGCGGTGAAATTAGAGATGAAGCGGCGACAGGTCGCGGTGCAAAACCCAAGGCAGGGTTGTCGGGGTTTTCAGTTTCCAATCTTTGCTTGCCCGGCGACAGTAACAATTGGGAGTTCCATGCTGGCAAGCCGGACAGAATCGCAAGTGCACTGGATATCATGATAGAAGGCCCTGTAGGTGCGGCTTCCTTCAATAATGAGTTTGGCAGGCCGGCTTTGTGTGGTTATTTCCGGACTTTTGAACAAGAAATTGGTGGACGTCTTTGGGGCTATCACAAGCCCATAATGGTAGCTGGTGGAATGGGAAATATTCGCCCGCAGCATGTTGATAAACATATTCTGAATGAAGGTGATGCGGTCATTGTGCTTGGCGGCCCTGCAATGCTCATAGGCCTGGGTGGCGGTGCAGCTTCATCTGTTGGCAGCGGGCAAAGCGACCAGGAGTTGGACTACGCGTCTGTGCAACGTGGTAATCCGGAAATGCAGCGCAGGTGCCAGGAAGTGATCGACAGCTGTTGGGCATTAGGCGATCACAACCCGATCATTTCGATTCACGATGTTGGCGCTGGCGGGCTTTCTAATGCCCTGCCGGAACTGTTAAACGACAGCGAGCGCGGGGGCAGGCTGGAGTTGCGTGCCATACCTTGTGCAGACAATGCGCTGTCTCCGATGGAGATCTGGTGTAATGAAGCTCAGGAGCGTTATGTTTTATCTGTGAGCCCTGAAAGGCTTGAAGAATTCAAGGCGATCTGTGAACGTGAGCGCTGCCCGGTAGCGGTTGTAGGACTGGTCAGTGAACGGCGTTACCTGGAGTTGTCAGATCAATGGGCTGACGATTCTCCGGTTTCGGTTCCACTGCAACTGGTGCTCGGCAAGCCACCGAAAATGGAGCGTCTGGCAACTCGAATCCAATCTCCGGAAGAAGATCTGGTGATCGGCGACTCCTCAATCGAAAATGCGATCAGAGCAGTGTTAAGTCATCCTGCAGTTGGCAGTAAATCTTTTCTCATCACCATCGGTGACCGCTCTGTCGGTGGCCTTGTAGCCCGGGATCAAATGGTTGGTCCATGGCAGGTACCAGTCGCAGATGCGGCAGTGACGCTTTCTGGTTTTTCAACATTTTGTGGAGAGGCGATGGCCATGGGTGAGCGCACCCCTCTGGCTATTATTAACGGGCCCGCTTCAGGGCGCATGGCAATTGGTGAAGCAGTCACCAATATTGCCAGTGCCCCAATTGCACAGTTGTCTGACATACGCCTGTCAGCAAACTGGATGGCAGCGGCCGGCGAGCCCGGACAGGATGCTGTTCTTTTTGACACTGTAAAGGCAGTTGCTATGGAGTTGTGCCCGGAGCTGGGAATCGCAATTCCGGTTGGCAAGGACTCACTTTCTTTGAAGACCCGATGGAAAGATCCGCAGAACATCGAAAAATGTATGCTGGCGCCGGTTTCATTGATTATTTCCGCATTTGCGCCGGTAACAGATGCCCGAAAAGCATTAACTCCACAGCTTCAGCTCAATCAGGGTGCCAGCCGCTTGCTGCTTCTGGACCTGGGCGCAGGACAGGACCGTCTTGGCGGATCGATACTGGCACAGATAAACAAGAGCTTTGGAAGTCGTTCCCCGGACCTGGATGATGCCAGCTTGCTCAAGGGGTTTTTCCATGCCATTCAGAGATTAAACCGTGATGGTCTGCTGCTGGCGTATCACGATCGATCAGACGGCGGTTTGCTCGCTACAGTTTGTGAGATGGCTTTCGCCTCCAGGTGCGGTTTGCAGTTGAAACTTGAAACCCGGACCGACAAGTTACTAAAAAGACTTTTCTCTGAGGAATTGGGGGCCGTTTTGCAAGTGCGGGTAGATGATCTAAAAACAGTCAAGGCAATTTGCGAGGATGAAGGCATCGGCTCGATTCTTTTGGATATTGGAAGGCCGGAGCCTGGCAGGCAATTGCAGATCAAAACCAGCGGAGAGTTTGAACTCGATCTGGATTTAAACTCACTGCAGCTTGATTGGACTAAAACCAGTCACGCAATCCAGAGCCTTCGGGACAATCCCCTGGTCGCCGATCAGGAACGTTCAGCATTGAAGGAATGGCAGCGCCCTGCAT
>JBLHGQ010000028.1:0-25999 GCA_047614505.1 Rhodothermales bacterium
TGCAATTCTCGCTCAAACCCCACGATGCCGCCCTCTGATGCTAAATGTCGATTCAAATACACGACGTATCCGGCCGTCATCAGGGCCTGGAATTGATTGATCAAGCACTTGATAGTTAGTGTTTGTACCTGCATCCACGGGGTTCGTCGTGGTCAATAGTATGGCAAGCCGGATGGCGAGAACGTTTCTCTCATCCAACCACTTGCCTGCAGTTACCCAGCGATCAGCATCGCCATCCAAATCGGAATCTTCTGCGTAAAGCATCTGAAATGCTTCTACGTTTTCTATCAGGCCGAGATTGTTGATCTGAGTGGTCAGTTGCATGGAACCTGGGCCATAGCGACATGTTTGAGCCAGGTTTCCACTGCCGTTGACCGAGAACCGGGTTTCACGAAGGTGGAATGCTGGCTTCGCATTTGTACCTAATGTGGGGTTAGGGTTTTCAAAACAATTACTGTCCGACCAACGTCTGACAATGACCGAATCGCTTGTTGCGCTCACAGCGTCTATCGAATCAATTGCCCAATCTGCCGAGCTAATCCATGGTTGTTGTTGATAACCAGCTGATTCAATTTCTGATTGCATGGTATTAATCGCAAACCGGGCGTTTTCCTGCAGTGCACCCAGGCTCTGCTGAAGTTGGTAACTGGAACTGGCAGCAATTACCAGTTGTACAATTGCAGTGGTGAAAACTGCTGCGATGGACAACCCGATCATCAATTCGATGAGGGTAAAACCCTTGTTTTTTCTACATGAATTCATCTGCCTACAATTTTGACTAATCGCCCGTCAGATCCTTTTGGATTGGCGCCAGGCTGCCAGAAGATTTTGACTACTATTAGTGTGCCGCCATCACATTCCGGATTATCTGCGTTTCCGTCAAATGGACTTCCGTCCAGGCACACCACACCTCTACCAAGAGGCAGGCGGTTTTCAACTTCCTGTTGCCAGGTGCTCAAATTCGCCTGTGAAAACTGGACTGCACTGCAATAGTTATGCTCATCGCAGTTGGTAATTGTCAGTGGTGGTGATTGCAGGAAGACCTGTCTCGTTGATGGTGAGATTTCCTGCATGGAAACCATGCTGTCGGCCAGCATTGAGGCGGTGGTTTTTTGTACGGATTGCGAGGTGCCGGATACAGAAGTAAAGAGCAGGGCGGCGAGGCCCGCTAATCCGGAACTCATAATTGCTCCGGTTATAAGAACTTCGAGCAGGCTAAATCCGCCTTGAAAACCCATCTGGCGAAACCTGAAATCAACACAAATGCTTTTAGCTAACACGACAATGATCCGAGTTTGACAATGAAGCGTCAGTTTCCCTATTCAGTGCCGCGGGCGATACCGCAAATCACCTCGAATGATGAAGTCAATTTCGGATTATTGATGTGGGAAATTATTCGGCCCCAATGAGGCTCTTATGTTGTTGAAGCAGTGTGATTTGAATATACTTTGCGACCTTCCAATGCCGGCATAGCTCAGTTGGTAGAGCGGCGCATTCGTAATGCGTAGGTCAGAAGTTCGAATCTTCTTGTCGGCACCAATAAAAACAGCAGGTTATCTTTTTTCAATGTATCGTTAAATCCATTGATTATGCATGGGTTATGCATAACGTGAGAATTCTTGATGTTTTCGTTTTAAGAACGCCCTGGCAGCAAGGGGAAGGGGAGAGCCTGCCAGGACGTGTATCTATCCTACTTAATGCTTCGGCTGCCGTCAGATGCCGTAGCGGCAGGGAGTTGGGTGATGCAGAAATATTTGGGGTCAGAGTAAGAATTCTGGATTTTAGGGAGCGGGGTTTTGTTTTTTGGGCCCCTTTTCAAGTGAAACGGCCATTGGCCGATCAGATGCTCAATTTCAATTAGTAGGGCCGGATACATTTTCTAGAAAGCGCATTACCGAATTAATTGTATCCGGCCCCATAAGTTACTTCAGAGTCTGACTTTAGCAAGTGCCGCAGCAACCAGTTTAGTTGATTGACGGCTTGTGCCATACGAGTTCGCAAATATTTCCCATTTGCTTATGGCTTCCTGGGTGCGTTCAAGCACTTTGGAAATCTCCGGTTTTCTCAGATCTGCTTTCTTACCCAGTTCAATTAAGTGGTTGCGGGTGATGTTTTTACCATTCCCAAGTACCGAACTTGAATGCTCCCCTCCCGGACCAAATGACCAAGTCAGATCGTATGCTGGCGCCATACGCCATGCCCCATTGTGTTCCATCAAAAAACTGAATTGCCGGGCATGATCATCGCGGTTGTGGGCAAGCACATTAAAGACCGCGAGCTTAAACATGGCTTTGCATTCCCGCTGATCACGGGTGATATTGCGTGTCAGCATGATGAGATCTGCATAGTCCAGTGCTGGTATGCGAATGTCGGTATATAAAAGCCCGCTGGCCGACTGAACATGCACGCGGTTCGTACCCTTCCTGTCAAACCGGCGGGTGGCGAAGTAGGACTTTCCCTCGCTCCCTTCCAGTAGTTTGGTTTCCGGCATTATCACGCCGGCCTCCTTTGCCATATCGGCATAAGCCATTTCAATAGCTGCAATATCGCTCGGGTCATTATGGCCGGGGAATTTAACCAGGTAATGCTCATACCCGTCAGCCGTTTCATCGGTCCCATGCACAGCATGGCCATCTTCATTAAGGGCAACCAGTGCTTTCGGGCGTGCACCACCAGGAGACCCGCCAACTTGCCCCAAAGCTAAAAGCACTTCACTGATATCGCCCTCAAGTACGCTTCTGGCATCGGTGGCAAGTTGGTCTAAATCAAGATCTTCCTTACCGGGTTCCCAGATTTCAGTGGTCGGCGCATAGCACAACGCACCAATCCCGTTACTGCCCACACACGCCAGACGATCAAGAGGTGTAAGTGTGGAAGGTTCAACACCAAGTTGACGGGCCCGGCGGTCAACGAGTAAGCGCCCCCACCCGTCGGGCAGGCTATCGTTAAATATTCCGTGTAAGCCTTCAAAAACATTCGTGTCATAAGGACGTTGCAAACCGGCAACTGTTTTATGGTGGACAGGGGAGAGATCAAGCCCGGTTTTCAAAAATGCCGGGGCATATTCCAGATAGGCAATATGGTCACGATAAGCAAGTCTACCGACAGGCTGAATATCATCGGTATCCCAGTGAAGTGATACATGCAGCGGTGTTCCGGATGCGACTTTCACTTAATGCGTCCCCGTTTCGGCTTCTTTTCACTTTGAAGAATTTCGTCGAGGGTCTCAAATGGCTGTTCGAGCAACAAATTTTCTAAAGCCGCTTCATCTTTTAGGCTTAAAACAAGGCGAATGAAGGAAACCAAAGCAATTTGACCTGTATGTTCAAATTTTTTCAGTGTACCCAAGGCTACACCACTACGGCGCGCCAACCCTTCCAGGCTAAGGTTTTGCGCTAATCTACGACCTCTCACGCGGACCGCCATCTCTACTGCTATGTCTTGTGAAGACATTAATTTAAAAGATATCATAGTATCCACTATCGTTAAAATTTCCAATTAATAGATTCTATCATAGCTGTTATTAATAAAGGGTCCGGATTCGTTTTCCGATCAAAGGGACATCTTAGATTGATCAATTCCTCCATCGGTTTTTAATGCGAATTTCACGTTTCCCCAATCTGGTCTGACTAAGCTAAGAACACATATGCCTGTCCGATTGCGCACCAGTCTGGTTTAGCCAGCCTTCACAAAGGATTTTCTGAATGTAAGAACGGCGAGACCTAAGAATGGCATTAAGTTAGCCCAGTTGATTGAGCAATGCATTGGCAATGAGTTGGTCAGAAGTTCGAATCTTCTTGTCGGCACCAATAAAAACAATTAGTTATGTTGCGTATTCCCTCATTACCTCTTCCAAAATTTTCTAAAAGGCAGTACCAAGACACATCAATTACACTGTGTGTCACCAAAAATTAACTCCTGAACCGATGGACCAGAGGCATTGATCGCGCCTCAACGGGATATCAGACCGGAATCTTCAAATAAAGCAGGAAATTATGGCAGGATCAAGCAACAAGAAAACTGCATTTTACGCCGCCGTTTTCCTCATATCCGGCCTTGTAATGTCGATGCAGATATTACAATCCTGAATTTTTTCTGTAACCAGTTGGTATCACCTTTCATTCCTTGTCATCAGCATCGCCATGTTTGGTCTGACAATCGGCGCACTGAAAGTAAACCGAGGTGATGAACAGGACCAACGTAAGAATTACAATTCCATTGCTTGTAGAGCATCGCTGAATTGCGGGATTAGTCTGCTTTTCTCCCTGCTGGTGCAGCTTTTCATCCCTCTGGTGTTCAGCAACCAGGTTTATACCATTCTGGTTCTTCCCGTTATCGCTTTGGCGACCAGCCTGCCTTATTATTACGCAGGCATAGTGATTTCGATCTCATTGACGAGATCGCCATACCCCATCGGCAAAGTGTATGGAATTGACCTGTTGGGCGCAGCGACCGGATGTCTCGGGGCGCTTGTTTTGATGAAGGCGATCGACACCCCATCTGGTGTTCTGCTGCTTGGTGCCGTCGCTGCATTGTCGTCCTATTTATTCCTCCGAGCATCCGAAACTAGTCTGCCAGTAAAACCACTCATCGTACTGGCAGGAATCTCACTCATTCTGGTTGTGCTCAATACGACACGCTCCACACCATTTCTTTACCCCTTTTGGGTAAAGGGTCATTTCGTCGATTCCAAGTACATTGAATACGAAAAATGGAACACGATATCGCGGGTCACCGTTTATCAGGAAGAGGCCGATATAAAACCATTTCTTTGGGGCGCATCCCCAAATCTGCCTTCAGATCTGACCGCGACACACAAGTATCTGACGATCGACGGCGATGCCCTCACTCCCATCACTCGTGTTGACCCGGAACATTTGGAAGTACATAGCTACCTGGACTACGACGTGGTCAATCTGGCGTATGCGCTTCCCGAGTTGGAGAGCGTCGCAATTATCGGCGTCGGTGGCGGTCGCGACTTGTTATCCGCCAAGTATTTTGGCCTTGAATCTGTTGTCGCACTAGACATCAATCCCATTCAGATCAGTCTGTTGAAGACCCACCCGGACTACACCAATTACACCAACCTACATGACTTGCCAGGTGTTGAACTCATAAACAATGAGGCCCGAAGCTGGTTCCGCCAGAACCAGAGAAAGTTTGACCTCGTTCAAATGAGCCTGATTGACACATGGGCCGCCACAGGTGCTGGGGCGTTTGCCTTGTCGGAGAATGGGTTGTACACAACCGAGGCCTGGAACATTTTCTTAAACGATGTTTCCGACAATGGAGTATTCACCGTCAGTCGCTGGTATCAAGAAGGCGCGACGAATGAAACCGCGCGACTCTTGAGTTTGACTATGGCTGCGCTTTTTTCTCATGGCATCACCGATACCCGGCAGCATATCTTACTTGCCAGTTCGGGAAACATAGCCACCCTTGTGATGTCCGTCCAACCCTTTACCAATGAGCAATTGGATGCACTTCATAAGCGGGCGAGTGATAAATCATTTCAAATTCTGGCTTCGCCCAGGATGGTCAAAGCAAAAGGAATTCTTGATGAGTTCCTGAAACTGGATAACCTTGCCAGCTTATCTGAATACACCGATACACTTCCGCATTATGATCTGTCTCCGCCAACGGACATGCGGCCATTCTTTTTTAACCAGGTGCGGATCAGTGACCCGATCAATATCTTGAAGCTTGTCACATCTGGCGATTTAAGTTCATTCCTTGGGCACGCCAAGGCGACCATGAACCTTTTTATTATTATTATTTTTTCTGCCCTGATGGTCGTAGGGGTCATCGTCATGCCGCTGCGAAAAACCGTCAGGAACATACCCACATCACTGTTGTTGGGAGGTACATGCTATTTCCTGCTCATCGGATTTGGTTTCATGCTGATAGAGGTTTCACTTTTACAGGCGCTGGGAATATTCCTGGGCCACCCGATCTACGGATTGAGTATCGTGCTATTTAGTCTGATTCTGTCCACTGGAATTGGCAGTCTGCTTTCCGACAAATGGCCCCTTATGCAGGTAAAGTCACAGCTTGTCTGGAGCCTTGCCGCCGGGGCATATGCGGTCATCCTGTCTTTCCTGATGAAGGAAGCCTTTACAACATTTGCAGAAGTGTCAATATTGGCTCGTGCAAGCATCAGCGTCATAATGATTCTGCCTTGCGGGCTGCTGCTGGGATATGGATTTCCAACTGGCCTTACGCTGGTAAAAAGACTGGACAGTAAATCAACTGCCTGGTTTTGGGGAATTAACGGAGCTGCCGGTGTTCTTGCCAGTTCGCTTGCCATCGCATTAAATATCAGTATGGGGCTGGATAAAACCATGATCATGGGCGGCCTTTGTTATGCCTTGCTTGTCTTTCCACTCTTAATCTTTGTCCAAGAAGATAACAGAAGAAAATTGGACGCCCACTGAAAACCGCATGCAAAACCAGATACCTACATTCCAAATATCAGGTTCCCACGAGTAACCCAAACCCAGGTGTGTCTGTTTTGTTGGTGTGGCAGAAGGGTGGTGGTCATTCTTGTCGGCGTCAGTTGATATTGAGAATGCATAGGTTTTCCGGGTGGATTTGTTCATCAAAACTTAATGCGATATTCAAGTTTCTCCAGCTTGGTTTGGCTAAAATATGAGCATATTTTCTTGTCCGATTACCTGCTTGTCTAAATTTACCAGCCTCTAAGAAAGGAATTTCTGAATGAATTTCATCAAACCGTTTTGTGTTATTGCAATTGCCAGTGTTGTAGGTCTCAGTGCCTGCACGACACTTGATCCTTATACCCGCGAAGAAAAAACCAGCAATGCCGCCAAGGGTGCTGCCATTGGCGCTGCAGTTGGGGTGGTTGCGGGGATGATTACCGGGGATGATTCAAAAGAGCGAAAGAAACGTGCGCTGATCTTGGGCGGTGTCGGTGCCATTGCTGGCGGCGGCGTTGGTATTTACATGGATAATCAGGAAATGAAATTACGTCAGACGTTGGAAAACACTGGTGTGAGCGTCGTTAGGGTGGGCGATAACATCACCCTGGTTATGCCCGGCAATATTACCTTTGGTGTGGACAGCGCCGATATCAATTCGGCGTTTTATGAAATTCTTGATTCGGTTTCCCTGGTATTGGTCGAATACAAGAAGACTCTCGTAGAAGTCGCCGGTCATACTGACAGCACCGGCTCCATGGAACACAACCAAGCCTTGTCCGAGCGTCGGGCGGCCAGCGTTTCGAATTATCTGGTGAGCCGGTCTGTTTTGGCTGAGCGCCTGATTACAATCGGGGCGGGTGAAAATTACCCGGTTGCGAACAATGAAACCAAAGAGGGACGGCAATTGAACCGGCGCGTCGAAATCAATATTGTTCCGTTGACGGAACCTTGATTTTATCCACGTTCTCCGGGCTTGTTGGTAAGAACCAAGGCCTTGCCAGCGCCTCGCAATTTGTCCGGTGTCCGGCAAAACGCGTACTGAAATTAGCAGAGCAAGCTCTTTCTTAAAGTCAAATGAAGGTTATTACATCCCATCAGTTTCTATTAAGGTTCTATTAAGCTTGTTCAGATATAGTCGTACAAATTCCCAAAATTCACCAGTTTATAAAGTAATGATGAAATTGATCCAGGACAATGACAGGAATGTGATTGAATGTGTAAACTCTTGAAAATTATGCATGATTCATCGAGAATGCTCTTTCGGAACGTTTCTACCAAGGATGGTTTAAATGAAACTGACATCAACTACTGCACCCGGTGCAGGCATTTCTGAAGTGGCGAGTGCATAGCTCATGCAAGCGCCGTTCAGGGTATTGCTTTACAGTCACGATTCCTGGGGTCTGGGTCATCTCAGGCGCAGTCTCGCGATCGCCAGGGAAATTACCAATCAAAGTAGCCAGGCTAATGTGCTGGTAGTAACCGGTTCGCCGGTGGCTACCCAGTTCGAGTTGCCGGATCGCTGCGATGTGTTGAAATTGCCGAGTGTTAGTAAGGATCAGGCTGGTGCTTATATTCCGCGAAATTTGTCCGGTAGTATTGCCGGAACAATTGACTTGCGCAGTCGCCTTATTCACGAATCCTACCGGTCTTATGACCCGCATCTGATTATTATTGACCATCAGTTGACAGGCCTCCACGGTGAGGCGCTCGGCATGATGCGTGACGCGAAAAAACACGGTAAATTACTCATCTACGGTATGCGCGATATTCTTGACGCACCCGCAACTGTCGCTCCGGCCTGGGACACGCCCGAAAACCGTTGGGCATTGAAACATGCCTATGATCGAATTTTCATTTATGGCACACCGGAAGTTTTTGACCCCCCCGTGCAATACAAAGTGCTGGAAGAATTGCGGCACAAAATTGAATTCACAGGCTATATAGTAACGCCCATCAGTTCCACTAATCGTCGAGCTATACCTTCATTTAGAAAGAAGGTTCTAGTCACCATGGGTGGAGGTGAAGACGGTCAACAAAGAATTGAGGCTTATTTGAACGCCTTGATGATTGCGCCGGTAGATTGGGACAGTCATATCGTAACCGGGCCTTTGCTGGATTCAATGGAAGTGAGGCGACTCAAGCGTCGCATTCGAAAAAGCGACTTGACTGAGCAAGTCAGGATCAGTCAGTTTTTCCCGAACATACCCCAACTGCTGCAGGACTCCGATGCCGTGGTTAGCATGGCTGGCTACAACAGTTGTGCGGAAATTCTGCAAAGTGGCGTACAGGCTGTGTTGATGCCTCGCAGTTTTCCGCGCCAGGAACAGCTCATCCGGGCGGGTCGTTTTGAAAAAATGGGTTTAGCACAGTGCGTAGTGAGTGAGGATCCGGGCATACTACGTCAGGCGGTTGAAAAAGCGCTGAGCAAACGGCGGTCGCAGGTTAAAGTTCCAAGCCTGGATGGACTTAACAGGCTGTGTACCCTCATCTGGAACATCCTCGGTCAACCTACCGAGTCCATTGAACAACCTCAACTTAAAATCGCCGCGGACTGAACCGATGCTCGTCGAAGAAGACTTCGCTTTAATCCAGCGTGATACTGAAATTCCGGGTTTGTCTCTGTTATTGAATCCTGACGATCTCAGGAAACAAATGCTTGCCAAAACCGGCCTGCAGGATCCGGGTAAATTAGAGATCGAATACCTGAGATACAAGCCCGGCCAGAGCTGCATTGCCAGGTACCGTTTTCAGGCGGGCGATAAAGAACAGTATGCCTATGCCAGGGCTTTTAGTATCTATGCCCGTACAAAGCTGGATAAGGCGCGGGAGCAGGTCGCATATGCAGGTCCGCTGGGACCTGGAAGAATTACTTTGGAAAAAGAACAAATCCAGTTTTCGGTATTCCCGAACGACCTAAAGCTCAGAAGCGTCGGCAGGCTGGAACAAATCCAAGAGAGACAAAACCTGTTGACTCGCCTGTTCAACCCCCGTCCAGGCTGGGAAACCGCTACTTTCAGTCACCTGAACTACAAGCCAGAGCGCCGTTATGTGGCGCGGTGCACCAACGAAAGTGGTGAATCAGCCCTGATCAAGTTCTATTCGCGCACGGAGTTTTCTCGCGTCAGGAAAATACAAAAGTTACTCCGTCCGGGTCCCCAAACACGTTTGTCAGAGTTGATCGGTGGTTCAAAAGTGCACCATGCTTTGGCCTTCTCATGGTTGCCAGGCAACATGTTGCGTCAGTACCTGGGTCAACAGCAGTTGCTAGAGGTGGTCGCTGCCGGGACGGCGATTGCCCAATTTCACTCGCAACCCCAACTGCATCTAAAACCCCGCGCCCACGAGCATTTGTCGCTGCGATTGTTGGCATTGGCACAGGATCTGGGCAAGGTTTTGCCGGAGCTGGCTTCCCTCGCAAACCAATTGGCTGCAAACATGGGCCAATGGTGGGTCGCTCAGGATGACCCGGCAATACCGCTGCACGGAGACTTCTATGACAAGCAATTGATTGTAGATGGACAAAGCGTCAGTTTGATCGACATGGATGATGCTCACCTCGGGCACCCGTTGATTGACCTCGCCTGTTTTATCGCCCACCTGGAACGCAGCGCGATTAATCACCATATTAACCCGAAAGATATCGGCAAGATCAGTGAAGCTCTGATCGCGGGTTATAAAGAAATTACGCCCGGACTAAACATCCAGCCACTCGGGAGGCTGATCGCTATCAGCCTTTTCCAATTGGCACACCATCCGTTTCGTGACCGGGTACCCGACTGGCCAGAGCAGACTCAAATTCTGGTCGATCGCTGCACTACGTTGTTTGGGGACCTGTCATGACCCGGGAAAGATCAGTCGAGAACGGGGACCAGCGACCTCGGGTTGCCTATGTCCTGAAAGTCTATCCGCGCTTTTCTCAAACCTTTGTGGTCAACGAAATTTTGGCTCATGAGGCGGCACGCTGGCCATTGGATGTATATTCATTGCGCTTGAGTGATGACGTTCGTTTCCATGAATCACTGGCTCGCGTCCAGTCAAAAATCCACCAACTACCGCGATCAAGTGGCAAGGCACCTGAGTTCCTTGGAATGCTGCATTCCACGGCTGCCAAGTTGCCCGCCGTGTGGCAGGTTGTGGCAGATAATCCCGAGGTCATCGTATCCGATATGTACCAGGCCATGCTGCTGGCGCTTGATATTCACCGCAAAGATATACGGCATTTGCACGCGCATTTCGGCACGGTTGCCACGACCACGTCCCGTCTTGCCGCCCGTATGGCCGGCATTAGTTACTCGTTTACAGCGCATGCCAAGGACATCTACCACGAATCAGTGGATGAGAATGTGCTGCGCAAAAAGCTTGCTGATGCTGCTGCAGTGGTGACGGTCAGCGAATTCAACCTGGGTTTCCTGAAGTCGAAATACGGTTCTGCGGCAGACAAAGTAGTTCACATCAACAACGGCCTGCATCTGGAGGAGTTTCCTTTCTTAGAGCCTACTGAAAGAGAGCCTTTGATCTTCGCCGTTGGCAGATTAATCGAAAAGAAAGGATTCGCTGAACTGATCGATGCCTGCCACCTGCTGAAGAGCAAAGGCCGGAATTTTCGTTGCGAAATTGCCGGTGGTGGCGAGTTGATGGAGTCACTGTCTGCGCGCATCCGGGAACTGAATCTCGGTGATTGTGTGATTTTACTTGGCCCGCAGCCGCAAGGTGAAGTGCGCAGGAAACTGCACAAGGCATCTGTGTTAGCTGCGCCTTGTGTGATCTCGGCCAACCAGGACAGGGATGGATTACCAACCATTTTGCTGGAAGCCATGGCCATGGGCACACCTTGTATTTCGACGGATGTCACGGGCATTCCGGAAATTCTTCGCGATGGTGAGACTGGCTTGAGCGTCCCACAACGCGATGTGCCCGCTCTTGCAGCAGCTTGCGAACGCCTGCTGGATGAACCGGGTCTGCGCAAGCAACTGGCGCAACGCGCCCGTATACAAATTGAAGAAAGATTCGACATTTCCGGTAATGCCGAGCAGATTCGCCGGCTGATTGATTCCATCCTGCAAGCCCGTCGAGCTGCTGGCTGAGGCTTTTCGGGATGTTGAAAGTTGCAGCTATTAACCAGGATCGCGGAATCTCCCCACAACGAAGCAAGGGGGCTGCCGTGCACCTGTTGGCCATGCGCCAGGCATTCAAGGACCTCAGTGTCGAAGTGGAGGCCTTTGATGAACCGGTGGATGAATCACTTCTGTCAGCATTGACGACGAGCCATCAAAAGCAACCATTTGACCTGCTCTACGAACGCTACGCGCTGGGCAAGAGTACTGCTGTGCGGTTTGCCCGCAAGCATGGTATTCCGATGGCTCTGGAAGTCAATGCACCGTTGGCGCAGGAGCAGCAGCAATATCGGGGCGTTGACGAGACACGCCAAGACTTTGAGAATGATCATTTCCTGTTCCGACAGGCAGACTGTGTTGTGGCCGTCTCAAATGAGGTAGCCCGCTATGCCGCAGATCGGGGTGCCGAGCCTGATTCCATCATGGTGTGCCCAAATGGAATTGACACGAGTCGATTCAATTTGCAGGTTGATGCCGGGCCGGTCAGAAAAAGGTATGTACCGGACGGGGTATTTGTCCTCGGTTTTCATGGGCGTCAGCGGCCCTGGCATGGTTTTGAGCACCTGGTCGCTGTGTTTCATCAGCTGCTGGAGCAGGATTTGCCGGTTTACCTGATGGTCATCGGTGAAGGGGAGTTTAAAGAATTATCCTCCTTGTCCCCAGACTGTTACATCCGGCTGGGGTGGCAGGAACATTCGCTAATCCCCGGCTTGATTTCCGCGTTCGACGCATTGCCATTAACCTATCAGCCGGGTTCGCCTTGTTATTTCTCGCCATTGAAACTGATGGAAGCAATGGCCTGTGCGGTAGTTCCGGTGGTGCCCGACCTGGGTGACCTTGCACAGACTGTCAAACACGGCGAAACAGGTTTGGTTTACGCAGCCGGAGACGATCTGGCACTCCAGCATCAGCTTACCGAGCTGATTTCGAACCCCCCGTTTAAAGCCGCTATAGGCCGGCAGGCTGCACAGCAAGCCAGCAGTTATAGTTGGAACCGGATTGCCAACAAAGTTCTGCAAAAGACGCTTGCTTCGTATCCATGCTTGTCCGGGAAACTTGCTTGAGCATGTCTGCTGTTTCGGAAGGTTTACCCGCCAAACAGTTGCTGGAAGATATTCAACGTTCGCTGGAAAACCACTGCATTGAGGGTGTTGTTCATAAAGTCGAAATCAGCAGGACTGGCGACCTCCAGTTTGAACTGAAGGCTGGCGGCACCAGTCGCTGGTACGACTGGAATCAACAAAAGCCGGTTGAACTTATTCCAGCCAATGACAGCAAGATTTCTTTGGCAGCCAGGCTGAAAGAGAAGCAATTTGCTGCCCATACCCGGCTTCTTAGTCATCGCCCCGGGAAGCGCCTCACGCTGCTGGATAATGGCGGGCAGAAAGCCCGGATTCACAAAGGCTTCCGGCACGGTCAGTTGCAGTCGATGATCGACAAGTATGAATCTGCACATATGGCTTTTTCGGGCCGTAGTGTCAATACGCCGGATATCATCGAATATGACCTTGAAAACGAATGTCTGATTATGGTCTGCCTGTCGGGCGAACGCTTGAAACTCTCAGCCGATACAACTGATCTTTTCTATCTTGTTGGCGAAGCGTTGCGAGGGTTTCAGGATTTTGTGCCCAACACGCAAGATTCCTGTTTTGACGCCAAAGCGGAACTCGACGTCATTGACCAACGTGCAACCCGTTTGCAACTCGCTACCGGTAGTTTCCCGGAAAACTGGACAGCACTGCGCAAACGTCTCGAAACTGTTTGGCGAGAGTTGCCAGACCCGCATTATGGTCTTGCTCATCGGGATCTGCATGATAAACAGTTTATTCAACAGGCCAACTGCCTGATATTGCTGGACTTTGATCTGATGACTAAAGCCGATGTCTGTCTTGACCCGGCTAATTTTCTTGCGCACCTGGTGTTGCGCAACCTGCAAGGCATCGCCGGTGCCACTCAACGCAGTATTGATGCATGTGGCAAACAGCTGTTGTTGGGCCTGGGCAGGAACGAGGAACCCGGCTTCTGGAGACGTTTACGCTTTTATCAAACCACGAGTTTTTGCCGCCTGGCATTCGTGTATTCTCTCAGGCCCCAATGGCAACACCTGCTGCCGGCACTGTTCACGATGGCCAATCGCTGTCTTGATGATTTTGATCATATTGAGACTCGCTGAATGTCGCACTTTGAATCAAAAGCAAAAATATTGTCCTGCCTGCTTTGGTTGGCCTCAGGTACAGCTAATGCCAGCCTGGAGTCCACCCCGGAGTTGCTGATTCAAGGACAATGGTTGGAAGTCCGTGGCAGCTATCAGGCTGACGGTCGCTTTCTGACTGAGCGCGCAGACCTGGTCGAGCCGGAACGATATCAGACCCTCATTGGTACCATCAGCGCACAGGCAGATGAACAACACTTCACCTTACTAGGCCAGGATGTAGAAATTCACGACAAGACCAACTTCGGAAATATCAACCCGTACGTCCTGACAGGCGAACGTATCAAGCTCGAAGGATATTTCCGGGCGCGCGGAAATTTTACCGCACGAAAAATCAGCACCAGAGGTGAGGGCAGGGAGCGGATCCTGGGTCGAATAGACCGCATTCAAAAACTCAAGGATGGATTTGAACTACAGATCATGAATTTCCAGGTCATCGTTCCAGGGGGAGTCATGATTCGCCATGAGGCGGCCCTGTCCGAGTACAGGACAACTGAATCTGACGTACAAACTATCGTAAACCAGAATCGTGACGAAGAAGATATGTTCGGAGATGGCCTGCGGCTTAGCGAAAACCTTTTAATGTCCGGTCAGGTTCAGTCGCGAGGAGTCCGCGAAAACGAGTTCAACCTCAATCCCGCCCGACCACGGGATCGGGATGACCTGGCAGCGACTTTTCGTGTTCGGTTTGACTACCAACCGTCCGGTTCTTTTTTTGCAGTGGCCGAAATCAACCATGGCCGGCTTTGGAGAAACGATGAAGATACCGGCCATTTGAACTCGGATCAAACCAGGCTGGGAGAAACATTTGGCTATTGGATTGATCCTTTCGGAATCGGTCTTGATCTGCAAGCGGGCAGGATCGATTTTGATGAACAGCGCGAATGGCTTTACGACCAGAATCTGGACGCGGTCAAGGCTATCTGGAGGGGAGAAAAAATCCGAGCAGAGTTGTCACTCAGTGAGACCCTTACTGATGGCAGCCAGGTTGATGAGGCCACTTCAAACCGAATTTTGTATGTTTCAAATGCCAGCGACATTCGTCACTTTGCCGGCTATCTTCTCCAGCGTGACACCGATCTGGGTGTGCCTGTGAAACGCACTCACTATGGCGTACGGGCATCTGGAGACTGGCTGCTGGCGCAGGAAAGCTGGCTGGAAGTTTCTTACCTGGATGGGCGCACCGGCAATATCGACAATCGTGGTTGGGCACTGGACTTTGGATCGACCTGGAAACCTGGCGAACGGTTTGCGCTCACCGCTGGCTATGCTGTCGGTCAGGGAGATGCCCCAGGTTCTTTGACAGACCACACCTTCCGCCAAACCGGTTTACACGATAACAATGCTAAATTTGCGGGCGTGACCTCATTTAAGTATTACGGTGAATTGGTGGATCCTGAGTTGGCCAATATCCGGATCATGACTGCCGGAATTGCCTGGTTGCCTTCTCGAGGCATCTCACTTGATCTGGTTTGGCATGATTACAATCAAGATGAATTGAGCACACGGCTGGTAGATACTGATCTTGACCAGCGACCTAATGGACGAAGCAAGGACATCGGTAGCGAATTAGACCTGGTATTTGGTTGGCAAACCGAGCAAAAACTGGATATTGAAATCGTCGCAGCCTGGTTCGAGCCGGGTAAAGCATTTGATAATGTAAAGAATGCGTTCCTGGGAAAACTTCAGCTTCGTTATCGTTTCTGAAATGCAACACGGCAAATACTCATGAATGAAAAGATGAAACCTGCACTCATTATTCGCATGATTGGTGCAATCATGGTTCTGGGCTTGTCATTCACCGCTGCAGCCGAATTCGAGTACCAGGGACAGTTTGGCGGCCCGGGGACCTTGAATGGTCAGTTCGACAGTCCTCGCGGTGTAGCAGCCGAAGCCGGTGGGATGTTGGTGATTGCAGATTCCAGCAACAACCGGATCCAGGTTTGCAGCTATTCAGGCACCTGTTTCGACTTTGGTGATTTCGGGGACGCTTCAGGAGAGTTTGATCGCCCGCGCGAAGTCGCGGTTAACAGCCTTAACCGGCTGTTTATTGCTGACCGCGGCAACGACCGAATTCAGAACTGCGCTGTTACCGGCTCATGCACCGATTTCGGTGGTTCGGGAACGGTGTCTGGTAAGTTTTCATCACCTCGGGGTGTGGCGATTAACAGCGATAGCCGAATAGTGGTCACCGACACGAACAATAATCGTATTCAGATTTGTACGAATTCAGGTAATTGCACTACTTTCGGTAGCCTGGGATCAACACTGGGAATGTTCAACTCTCCTGCAGGTGTGGCAGTCACCAGTACCGGAGAATTGGTGGTAGCCGATCGTGGAAATGATCGTATCCAGGTGTGCTCAACAACAGGTAGTTGCACGGCATTTGGCAGCTTTGGAACTGCCCCGGGGCAATTTGACACGCCAGCAGGAGTGGCAGTGGACAGCCTGGATCGCATCATCGTGGCAGATCGTTTCAATAACCGAATCCAGGTATGTTCCACCACCGGTACCTGCAGTGCGTTTGGCAGTTTTGGCACCGGCAATGGCCAGTTCAATCAGCCCTGGGGCGTGGGTGTAGACCCGCAGGGCAGGATCATTGTGGCTGACACCAATAACAACCGGATACAGATTTTTGCGGAAGCCCTGGCGGTGAGTATTGATTCCTTTACCGCTTCGCCTTCAACAATAGATGCAGGCCAATCGGTACAGCTGAGCTGGGCAGTAAGCAACGCAACAACCTGCATCCCCAAAAATGGGACGGCATCCTGGAGGGCAAAAAGCATCAACCCGTCTGAAGGTAGCACCAATATTTTGATTAGCACAGCTGGTAGTTACCAGTTCACCATGGAGTGCACCGGTGGTGGCAGTACAGTTTCAGCGAACATTGCAGTTACCGTCACGGAAGTGGTTCCCGATTTTATGATTAACGCTGGATTGAATGATGCCTGGGTCAGTGCTGATACATCATTTCAGGGTTTCTTCTTTACGGTGTTCGAAAACCTGAACTTGTTCTTTTTGTCCTGGTTTACGTTTGACAGTGTGCCGCCCAGTGGTGATGTGGCCACTTTCGGCGCAGCCGATCAGCGTTGGGTAACCGCCAGTGGCGTCTATACGGGCAACTCTGTGACCCTGAACCTGGAACTGACCAGCGGTGGAATCTTCAATGGTTCTGTTCCTCTGGCTGTACAGTCTCTGGCCTACGGAACGATTTCCATCGTTTTCAATAATTGCAACGAGGCGGTATTAGACTACAACATCCCAAGCCTGGGCTTGTTTGGACAGATGACACTGACCCGCGTGGTTACCAGCAACGTTGCATTGTGTGAGCTGTTGTCAGCACCATGACACCAACAAAGAAACTGGAAACCTGATGGCACGTCCGAGTTCCCTTAGAGAATCTTTACCGGGTGTCAGCAAACTGCTGAAGTTCATGTGGCCCTATGTTAGTCAGCACAAGCCTCTTTTGGCGGGCTCATTCCTGGCACTTTTTGCCGGTGTTGCCATGCGGGCCCTGGAACCGTGGCCGCTCAAGTTTATTATCGATTACTTGATTGTTCCAATATCTGAGGAACTACAGTCAGCCAGCCTTGCCGACATGTCGACCCTGACACTGCTGACATTGGCAGCATTTTCGTTGGTCCTGATTTATGCCTTTAGAGGCTTATGCCTTTATTACCAGAAAGTAGGATTCGCGCTGATCGGCAACCGTGTGTTGACCAAAGTCCGTGGCAAATTGTTCCGGCACATCCAGTGCCTTTCCCTGGCCTTTCACAGCAAGGCACGCAGCGGTGACCTGATTATTCGAGTTATTGGTGATATTGGTTTGCTCAAAGATGTGGCCGTGACAGCATTTATGCCCTTACTGGGCAGTGTGCTGGTGCTCTTTACCATGGCAGCGTTGATGCTGTGGTTGAATTGGCAACTGGCATTGTTGGTACTGGTGTCTCTGCCGCTTTATTGGTTGCCGACGATTATTCTGAGCCGCCGCATCCAGGGTGTTTCGCGCACCCAACGTCGGCGGGAAAGCGCAATGGCGTCAACGGCGGCTGAATCAATCAACGCCGTGCAGGTGATTCAGTCTCTTTCCCTGGATGATACTTTTGCTGAGCAATTTTCCAGCCAGAATCAGAAGAGTCTCAAGGAAGGCGTAAAGATAAAACGGCTGTTGGCAAAGCTGCAGGGAACGGTGCTACTAATGACTGGGGTTTCAACGGCTGCCGTGCTGTCTTATGGCACCGTTCTGGTGTTACGCGGGGCATTGACGGCAGGTGAGTTACTGGTGTTTCTTTCATATTTGAGAGCAGCGTTTAAACCAATGCAGGATTTTGCCAAATACTCCGGGCGACTGGCTAAAGCATCTGCGTCAGGTGAACGGGTCATCCAGATTTTTGATACACCACATGACGTTACTGACCTGCCGGATGCTACAGATGCCCCGGAATTTGAGGGCAACATTGAATTCAAGGATGTGGTTTTTGCCTATGAACCTGGTGTTCCGATCCTGCGAAAGGTGAGTTTTAAAATTGAACCGGGCAAATTTGTGGCGCTTGTCGGGCCGTCAGGCGCAGGCAAATCCACCATCGTCGAGATGCTGTCACGCATGCACGACCCGCAATCCGGGCAGATTTTAATAGACGGTCACGATATTCGGACATTCACGCTGGAATCCCTTCGCACGCAGATCAGCGTTGTACTTCAAGACACACTGTTGTTTGCCACCAGTATTCGCGAAAATATTGCGTTTGGTGCCATTGATGCGAGCGAGGAGGAAATTCAGGAAGCTGCCAGGATTGCACGTGCCAGCGACTTTATCGAAGCGCTGCCGGATGGTTTTGGCACGCAAGTTGGGGAAAGGGGCGTTACATTGAGCGCAGGCCAGCGCCAGAGAATTGCCGTGGCGCGAGCGGTTCTGCGAAAGTCCCCGATCCTGGTACTGGATGAACCGACCACTGGACTGGACCCGGAGAACCGTTTGGGTTTGATGGAAACTCTGCGAAGTGTGGCACGAAATCAGACCACTTTATTGATAACCCACGAAATGAAGGATGCGGCAGGTGCTGACCTGGTTTTTCGTGTCGATTCCGGGTGTGTTGAACTTATTCGGTTGCAAACTAGCGGTACTGACCAGAATGTCTGATCGGCAAGCCAACCCCTATGTATTCGTGGTCGGCTGTCCAAGGTCAGGCACCACGCTCCTGCAACGCATGCTGGACAACCATCCAGAGCTTGTCGTTGCCAACGACACTCACTTTATTACACGTGCGGCAAAGAAAGAGCTGCGTAAATCCACTGACCCTGAGCTGACGTCTGAGCTTATAGACAAAGTGCGCAATTACCATCGTTTCCAGCGAATGGGCCTCAGTGATTCCGACGTGATGCAGGCAGCACAAGGAGTGCGGCGTTACAGCGAATTTGTTTCCGGCTTGTATCACTTGCGCGCAGAAAAAGTCAAAAAATCTCTGAGCGGTGAAAAAACTCCAGACTACTGCCGTAAAGTACCGCAATTGAATGCGCTTTTCCCAAATGCAAAATTCGTGCATATCATCCGAGATGGGCGAGATACCGCGCTGTCCGCACTGAAGTGGGCCACAAAGGGCAAGGGGCCTGGACGATGGGAGTTATGGGGTAAAGATCCGTGGGCTTGCTGCGCACTTTGGTGGTGCTGGCAAGCGGGCTCGGGAGTGCGTGAGGGCCGTAAGCTGCTGGTGAATCGCTATTTTGAAGTGCAGTATGAGGCCCTCGTTGCCAACCCTACCGGCAACCTGACAGCGTTGGCGGGATACCTGGATATTTCCGATTCAAAGGAAATGTCCAGGTATTTTGAAGGCAAAACCCGAAACAACCCGAATCGGTCCGCCAAGGCGGCCTGGCTGCCACCTACTCCTGGATTGAGAAACTGGCGAGAAACAGTGGGGCAGGAGGATCTGGCCGTGTTCGAAGCCATCGCCGGAGAACTCTTGCAAAACTTGAATTACGAATTGTCGGGAGCAGAACTGACCCAGGCTGGCATGGAACGGGTGGCACAGGCACGCGCGTGGTGGCGGGTTCAACCAATGAGTGCATAAAGAAACTGAGACATCCAGATCGTTGAAGCACCTTATCGTACTTTCCAACGTTCCTCCTGTGATGGTTAGTATTGTTCACAGAATCGTAAATCTGAACCTGCAAGTCAGCTACAATTCATTCAATCAGAACAGCATTCAAACACTCAACTAATGATTAACGTATCGCTTCCAATATTCTGGTTTTGAGTTTGATTTTGCTCCAGACACCGGCCAGGAGTCTCTCACAACCATGACCATTAAATCCCAAAAATCCACGATCCCCCTTTGGCTGGCATTGACGCCTCTGTTGTTCCTGATCCTCCTGTTGGCTGGATCGGTATCCTTGTTCGGGGACAACTCATCCTACGGGCCGAACCAGATCGCCCTGATGCTGGCAGCCGGGGTAGCATCTCTGATCGGTTTGTATCTGGGCAATACCTGGGCCGAACTTGAAGAGGCCATGGTTAACGGCATTACTCTGGCGCTGAAAGCCTGCCTTATATTGCTGGTGGTTGGTTCCCTGATCGGCAGCTGGATGCTGGCCGGTACGGTGCCAACCGTTATTTATGTAGGGCTAAGTATTCTTGACCCATCCTGGTTTTACCCGACGGCATTGGTGATTTGTGCGTTGGTTGCCGTTTCAATTGGCAGTTCCTGGACCACTGCAGGTACGGTTGGAGTGGCCTTGATGGGAATTGCACAAGTCATGGGCCTGTCTCCGGAGGTGACGGCAGGTGCGGTGATTTCCGGTGCTTACTTCGGCGACAAAATGTCGCCGCTATCTGATACAACAAACCTCGCTCCGGCCATGGTGGGGGTAGATCTGTTCGTGCATATCCGTCACATGATGTGGACCACCACGCCGTCATTCGTCATTTCGCTGGTGCTGTTTTTCCTGATTGGTTGGAACACCGATTTAACACAAGCGCCGGTAGAGAGTATTGAGTCTGCACGCCAGACGCTGCATGATAATTTCAATATCGTCTGGCCGACCATACTGCCACTGGTTTTGCTGCTGGTACTGGCGATGCGCAAAGTAGCGGCCTTGCCGACCATCACTATGGGTGCACTTGCTGGATGCGTCGTAGCGCTGATCTGGCAGCCCAACCTTGTGCAGGCTTTTGGTAGCCCGGATGGCGCGTTGCAGAGCTGGGCAGCAGCCTCCAAGGCCTTGTTCATGGCACTGGCCGACGGGTTTCAAATTGCCACGGGAGACGAATCGCTTGATCAGTTACTGTCGCGTGGTGGTATGTCGCACATGCTCAATACCGTCTGGCTGATAATGGCGGCCATGTGTTTTGGTGGCGTCATGGAGCACACCGGTCTGTTGCATCGAATTGTAAATGCTCTGCTCAAAGGTGTGCGCGGCACCGGCTCGTTGATTACAACCACGGTGCTCACCGCCATTGGCATGAACATCATTGCAGCTGACCAATACATCGCAATTGTTTTGCCAGGTCGAATGTTCCGCGTGGAATTCAAGCGTCGTGGGCTGGCCCCGCAGAACCTGTCCCGCACACTGGAAGATGCTGGCACGATGACCTCGGCACTGGTGCCCTGGAACACCTGTGGCGCGTTTATGGCCGCTACACTGGGCGTGCCCACACTGGCTTACGCGCCTTATGCTTTTTTGAATCTGTTTAACCCGGTGATTGCCATCATTTACGGGGTAACGAATTTCAAAATCACGCCATTGGAAGAGGTGCAGGAAATCCAGCCCAATAGCGAGCTCGAAATTGCCAATACCTAACTGTCCCAACCGACTGTTCTGAATATTTTGAATCACAATCCACTTTGCCCAGAATAGATTAGTATAATTCGCCTCCAAAGTGGATTCGGACAGATTTGATATGAGTTTAAAATTAAGCCCCTTGCTATTGTTGCTCGTAATTCTCACTGCCTGTTCAAAGGCCCCGGAGCAAGTGGTTGAAGAGCCCTATGACCCGGCCAGAGATTATTACAGCTTCTCAAATTATGAGCAGTTCACTACCCGTCATCTAGCCTTAGATCTCGATGTTGATTTCGAGACTGAGGAACTTCGCGGAAGTGTGACGCTGTTTATGAGCCGCATCGATCCGCAAGCCCGTGAAATCACTCTTGATACACGTGACGTGCACATCAGTAATATCAGTGTTTCTGAAGCCGGTCAGGTACCACTTGAAGTCACTTTTTCAATCGGTGAGCGTCATGCACAGTTAGGGCAGGTCCTGAAGATAGCATTTCCGGAAGGCTTTGAGCCTGCCGGTGAGTTTGAAGTATCCATTCATTACCGCACCGACCCGACCGCCTCCGCTTTGCAGTGGCTGCCGCCGGAGCTTACCTCGGGTGGCGAGTATCCCTTGCTCTTTTCCCAGTCACAAAATATTCACGCCAGAAGCTGGATTCCCTTGCAGGACACACCGGCCGTTCGTTTCACCTACGAGGCGACCATTCGTACCCCGGAAAATCTGCTGGCGCTGATGAGTGCCAACAATGACCCGCTGGCGCCAAGGTCAGGTGAATACCATTTTGAAATGCCGCAACCGATTCCGTCTTACCTGATGGCCCTGGCGGTTGGTAATGTATTTTTCGCCCCGATTGGTGAGGACACCGGTGTTTACGCCGAGCCCGAACTGCTGAGTGCATCAGCCTGGGAGTTTGCCGAAACCCAGGAAATGATGGATCGCACCGAAGAAGTCTACGGTGAATATGCATGGGGCCGCTATGACCTGCTGATTTTACCTCCAGCATTCCCGTATGGTGGTATGGAAAACCCCCGCCTTTCGTTTATCACCCCCAGTGTTCTTGCTGGTGACCGTAGTCTGGTATCCCTGATTGCACACGAACTGGCCCATTCCTGGTCGGGCAACCTGGTCACCAATCAGACCTGGCGCGATATCTGGTTAAACGAGGGTTTTACTTCATATCTCGATTCGCGACTGATGGAGATGCTGTTTGGCAAAGAACGTGCTGATGAAGAACGCTATAACAGTTATGTAAACCTGCTGGACCAGTTCACTTACGTTGTGCCTGCAATGCAGGCACTTGCTCCGCAGAAAACCGGGGAAGAGGGCGAAGAGTCACAGGGTTCGACCTACTACACCAAGGGTCAGATGTTGTTGGAACATCTTGAAAGAACTTACGGCCGTGATGTATTTGACGGGTTCCTGTCAGGATATTTCAAGCACTTCTCCTGGCAATCCATTACCACCGAACAGTTCGTTGCTTACCTTGATGAAAACCTGCTGCAAAAATATCCGGGAAAATACAGCCTTGAGCAGCTAAATGAGTGGTTATACCAGCCTGGTCTCCCGGCTGAAGCATTGATTCCTCAATCTGCATCAATAGAACGATCTCTCGTGGCTTCGCACGCATTTGCATCAGGTGAGGTTGCAGCGGCTGACATCTCGGTCGATGGCTGGAGTCCGCAAATGATGGTCAGCCTGTTGAGTAGTCTGCCTGTCGATCTGCCTGTTGAAAAAATGGCTGAACTTGATGAAGTGCTGGGCTTGAGCTTAAGCCGAAATGCCGAAATCGGACGCGAATGGTTCACCCAGGTTGCCAAACGCCGGCATACCGCCGCATATGAGGCAATGGAGCAGCATCTGAATCGTCACGGGCGCACCTGGATGTTAAGCGGCACCTACCGGGGGTTGGCTGGAAATGGTGAAGATGCAGAACTGGCCCGATCCATATTTGAAAAAGCGAAATTTGCCTATCACCCGATTACGGTTATGTCGATTGAGAAAATTCTGAATGCTAAATAGCATGCCTTATTTTTCGTTGCTCAAGGCGCGTTTTTCCATATAGTCCGGGCCAATTCGCATGTCCCAACTCCATTCATATGGAATCGTCGCCCTAAATCCGCTTGCAGCAATTCCCATCACAAGGGCTAGCACCAGGATGCTTCGCCCCTTGAGAAACTGATAGCAGAAAACCAGCATTGCCAGACCGGTAAAAACCATCAGTAGTGGGTTAGGAAAATGCGCCAGGGAAAATATCAGTGCTGAAATGATACAAATGGTGTTTGAGGAAAAACCCAGCTTTATCATCCGGGTTGCCGGGATAACAAGAAAAATACTGAGTTGAAGCAGGGCATAAATTGGGTAGACCAACAAAGAGCCCAGCACTCGATCAGAGCTCAGCTGCAACTCAACACCCCCCGCCAGGGCAACGCCAAGGACAACAGGTGAAAATAAAAAAAATGCATCGCTCAGGGCGTCTTTCGAGGAGATGTAATAGGGTTTGCCCGACGCTGGCCAATGCTTTTTTGAGCGGTGTAACAGAATCGGAGTGGCGATAAGCAATATTGAACCCAATATCCATAACCAGGGCTCGTCGCTTTCATTCGGCAGGATCAACCACAGGCTGGCGAAAAATAATAAGGGCAATAACAGCCATTCGAAATAAGCACCTGCCTTGTTAGTATAGATTGAATTTTGCGCCATATTATTTGATACAAATGCGCCCGGAAGGCGGCGATGTCCAGCTCGTGCCGTCGAGCCGGGTAAATTTCAACTTCAGCTCGTAGCAGCCGTCTGCAAACGCATCCAGTGATTGATGGGCCAGCCAGCCGGAATCCAGGTATTCCTCCTTACCAAAATCATTGATCAGCCAGGGCTGATAAATTCCATACCAGTTCTCTTCAAACTTCACATCGCCCAGATACACCTCAACGCTCTCGACCAGAGTGGTGTTTCGAGTATCAAATGCCCAACCGGAAAGCTCAAGAACGCTGGATTCCGAGCGCTTGACCTCGAACTCGAATCCATCACCTATCAGGCCCCAGGGCCGTTCCCAAAGCTGGCCGCGGATCTGGTCGACCAAAAAATGAATATTGCCGCTGAGATCGATAAACTCGTTTTCCAGCCATTGATTGAATAGCGGGCTGGCATGTGAGAAACCTTCACTTTTGAGCCACGCAGCATATTTATCAAAAACCAATATGCCGATGCTGTCTTCCCGAACGGCCAGAAACTCCAGCGCAACCTGTGCTCGGGCCTGTTCCAGTGTGGAGCTACCATCCAACAGTTTAGTCATTACAGAAGCAAGACCGGTTCTGTCTGCACCTGCACGGCAGTACACTAATAAAGGTCGGGGTGCATTCTGTAGCAGGTCACGTAGCTCCAGCAAATGATCAATACGGGGTGAAAATGTTAAGTCCAGCCCAATCTCATGGCGTTCTACACCAAGCTCATTCAGGGTTTCAATTTCTTTGGTGTACCAGCTTTTTTGCCGATGTGGGCGTCTCAGGCTGATTACGGTTTGCAAACCATGCTCCTGCACGACCTCTTTCATCTTTCCATCGCTCAGTTGACTGCTGCGATAAACTTCTCCCGGTAGCACAACGTGGAAGTTGTTTCTGGTCAATATCCAGGCAGAAATGAGGGTGGCCAAAATGGTGATCAGGATGATGTGCCAGAGTTTCATTTTTTCTTCTTGATTAATTGTCAGGTTTAGTCCGTGTCAAATGACAGAACATAGAGCGAGATTATAATTGAGCTAAGCCTTCGCAGGGCAGAATTGAAGACTTTCAATGACTGGTTTCGAATCCTGTTTCAAAACCGCCATTTCATGTCCTGCAAAAGCCATCACACACTGTACTGTTAGGCTAAAAACGGTAGTAGCGATTAATATGCGAGGGGGAATTTCTTTGCAGGGAATTAGCGACCCGCCTAAACTATCGGCCTGCCCAACAAACTCATGAGGAAAAACGCCATATGGCGCTTTCATTCGAAGAACAATTAAATGCGATTACCAACCGGTTCAGATCTGTGCCGGGTGGTTTAATGCCTTTACTGCATGCCGTAAAAGATGAGTTCGGCCATGTGCCGCCGGGGGCTGTTGCAACTATTGCAAAATCAATGAATCTTTCCCGTGCTGAAGTGCACGGGGTGATCAGCTTCTATCACGATTTTCACACCTCACCACGCGGTCAAAACACGGTGCAAATCTGTCGAGCGGAAGCTTGTCAGGCAATGGGATCCAGAATATTAGAAGAGCATGCAAAACAAAAGCTTGGAATTGATTACGGTGAAACTACATTAGACGATAATGTAAGCCTTGAACCGGTTTATTGTCTGGGTAATTGTGCCTGCGCGCCATCAATCAGAATCAATGATGATGTGCATGCAAGGGTTACGCCGGAACGATTCGATAAATTGCTGGCAACTTTGGGCAATGTAACGTCTGCAGGGGAAGGTTGAT
>JBLHGQ010000029.1:0-25791 GCA_047614505.1 Rhodothermales bacterium
TCTCAAGGCTCGTTCTCCGGCAACATTGCACCAAAATATCGCTTCAAAAATCAATGCATTATCGCCAAAATCATCGAAGATCACGCTCGGTGCAGGATCGAGTAATACGTCACTCTGGGAACAAACGGCTTGTTCAAGAAGTCTGGCAACTTCGCCTGCTTTTGAGCCATAAGCAACGCCTATTCTTATGTACGTACGAATGTTGTTGTCTACCAGTGTCCAATTGACTACAACACGCTCCAGCATCTGACTATTGGGAACCAATATATGAACCCCATCAACACGACGTATTTGAGTCGACCGATTGCCAATGTATTCCACGATACCTGTATGCTGATCGATTTCAACAAAGTCTCCAGTTCTAACCGGTTTTTCAGTCATCAGTATCCAGCCACTGATAAAATTATTGATAATATTTTGCGCACCAAAACCTATACCAATAGCCACTGCGCCAGTGAGAAACGCGAATGTTGCCATTGGGATGTGCAAAACACTTAGAGCAGCCAGAACAACGCCAATAAACAACAAATAGAACACCAACCGCTTCAATGTTTGAATCACATGAGGTCGAAGGTCAGTCCTGGAAAGGCGCCTGCTGAACAGGAATTCAAGTAACTTACTGACGCCATAACCCGCGATGAGCAATAAAGCCAGCAGGATGAATTGGCCAATTGTGTATTCAGTTTCTCCAATGTGGAAAAGTTGATGATTCCAGAGAGACGAGATCTTATCCATTGCACAAATTCCCTTATTGATTCATAAATCAGAAGCCAATGCGTTTATATTTCCAGCTTATTGTTTTTCTACGGTGTACAAAATATCAATGGTTTGTGTTTCACCGGTACCGGCCTCGAGCACCAAATGCTGCGACAAACGATAACGCATTAACAGCGTTCCAAGCTTGCTGAAAACTCCGTAAACATAGCGAGCGTATAAGCGCGAATTGATGTGCTTGCCGGCTACCAGTGCTGTTCCATGCCCACCATCCTCGGTAAAGCTTAGTTGGTCAAGGCCCAGTGATTGGCCTATCTGTTCGGTAACCCTTCCGGCCTGAGCCACTCCCAGAGATATCGCTGCACCGGCAAGTTCATTTCCTTCCGAAACTGTTGCCTGGTTGAGCGGTCGACCAAAAACCAGATAGGAAAGTGCATCCGCCTCGGCCATGGCTGGCGTTGAATAGATTGTTGAGTTCAGGTTCTGAGCCTGCCCGCGGAGATGGACACCAGCGGTTACAGTCCCTTCCAGGGTGTCAACAACCCGCACTGCGCGAACATCAACGTATGGGTTGTCCAAGCCGCCACCGAATATCAAAGAACCTTCCTGAATGGTCAGTTTTTGGCCGTACGCACTAAATAATCCACCTATCAGTTTTATCTGGCCTTCGGCTGTCATGGGTCCGGTAGATGGCACACGTACAAGCAAACTACCGGTGAGACGGGTATCCAGTCCGTACAGCTGAACCCGTACCTCGTCACCCAGTTCCAGTTGCACTTCGCCCGAATAAGCGGTGGCCTGGGCCGGAGCAGATTCTTCGCCGATGATTTTTATATCTTTTGAAACAACCACTGCAGCACCAGGTAATTCCTGTGGATTTATTTCGGCTTTAGGAATGTCCAGCTGACCAGAGAAAGTCCACCCTTCAGCGTCTGCTTTCAACAAAAGATCAGGTGAACCCCAAAGCTGATACTCGGGCCAGTTCATCAGTGCGGCCGAGGCGCCGCGTATCGTTATCTGCGCTGAACGATCAGCTGTCAAAATGTCATTAATCTGACCGTTAAACTGTAAGGTTCCGTCTCCCGCCTTGCCTGAACCGGTTAGTACCACAATTGAACCAGGCCCACCGTTCAGTTCAAATTCAATCTCTTCAAGTGGAATGTTCAAGGCCGGTATCAAAAGTTTTCCGTCATGGAGTTCCAGGTTTCCGGATATGACCGGCGATAATAGCGGGCCGTAAAAGTGCGCATTTGCTGTGGCATTGCCTTCCAGTCTATCCATCTGCGGGATAACGGCGGACAACCAAGCCCAGTCACTACCCTGTATCCGCAAATCAGCTTCAATTTCTGCGGCTGAGGAGATTTGATTCATAGTCAGGTTCAGTTCGCCGTCCACACCCGGGTCGATCGTCATTGCGGCACGTATTTTCGCACCGCCATCTTGCAGCTCGACATCTATACTGGCCATCGGAATTGATACTTCGCTGACAGAGCCATTTTCCTGAGTTATCAGTAAACTGGTTTGGTTCTGTCTCCATGCTACAGAGCCGTTCCAGACGCCTGATTTTTGTGTAATGTCGATTTCGGCACTCGCCGTTCCCTCCTGCTGATAATTGACCGGAAGAAACCCATTAATAGCCTGCATTTGCAGATCCTTAATGTCTGCGATCAATTCGAGATCAGCTCCTGACATTGTAAATTTATCAATCAGAATGACGCTTTCTTCATGCCGCCATTGATGGTGACTTGCTTTGAAACCCTGTTGATTTGCATTGAATGAAATCGGCTCGTCGAGCACCCAGTCTCCAGTGTTCCGTTCGGCAATGTTTGCCTGGTTTACGGTTCCTCCCAGGGAATCTTCCAGCCGTTCAAGCTCAATCTTGAATGTAGCTTCAAGATCTCCTGTTGACCAATTGGCGTCCACAGCAAGGCTTTGTGTTGTCCCCTCAGCGTCTAATTTGAGATCACCAAAGTCATCATCACCGTGGAAAATGCCTTGGGTGCTGACTGACACATTGACGCTGTCCGAATTATTGACACTTCCATTGACTGTCACCTGCTCAACCAACCAGCCAGCAAAAGACAGCTTCTTACCTTCGGCGTGTCCGGAAAACAGTGGGCTGTTCGTCGATCCAAACAGTCTACCTTTCGCATTCAGAACCCCGGACAGGCCCGGCCTGAGTTGATTCAGTGCAGGTGCGACAACAGTGATCTGCAAATCAAGATCGCTCGATTCGAAGACACCGTCAACTGCCAGGTGGTTATCTGCCACACTCAGATTGCACCCGGTGCAGCGAAGCCCTCCCGGGGTCACGTCAACATTTCCTTGGGCCTCGAACCCTGCACCGGAGAGAATACCCGCAGCATCCAGATCTGTGATGTAAAGACTCTCAGTCCCTGAAACCCTAAAACCAGCAAGTCCATGAAGATTGCCGGAGTAAGCCTCAAAATATGCCGATGGATCAAATCGCTTCAACTCAATTTTTCCGGTCGCGGCAATTTGATCAGTCCAGTTAAGGTAGCCGCTGATCCCCGCTTGAGCAGCAGTTCCTTCCAGCGCAGCATCGAACTGCGAAAGCCCCTCAAGATTACCACCTGCAGTACCGGTAACCAGAAACTCGTGGGTATTTTCAAAAACCGTAGTGAATGCGTAATCTGCTGTGTAGTCATCCGGATCACCTTGGATTTGCACATGGCCATTGCGAAAAACGAAATCTGCCTCTGCCCAACTATGCCAAATGATGCTCAGGTCAAATTCCGGTTTACCCAAATTCAAGCCGGTTACTGCGCCATTGCCTGAAAACGGGTACGGTCCGGCCACCGCTTGGTCAAGGTGCAGATTTTGTAAATTCCCCTTGATCCAACCGTTCCCATACCATTCTTCCCCTGGCAAAGTCCACTCGACAAAAAGCCTGACTGGAATCTCACCGGCAAGCTGAACTTCAATTTCACTTGCCACTACGTCAACGTACTCAGACTTAAATGATAGTGATTCGGCCTTAATCCGATTGCTGCCCGCTGGCAAAGAGATATCTGCGAAAATGATATCTGTTACTTCCGTTGCTTCTGCTTCAGCCAGAATTGTCATGCGATCAATTGCACCTTCGGTGACACTGACAGAAAAAGGCAAGGGCGCCATATTCAAATTGATGGGCTCAGGCTTGGTCGTCGCCACTGACAGGCTCTGGTGGGTCAGGTTTTCGGCATACAGACTGCTGAAAGCAACTTTATTGAGTGACACCAATGCCCAGTCGATTTGAAACGAGACCCGCGTAATCTTAATGACTTGCCCGTCATCCAGATAGCTTAGCTGCTCGGCACTGAGCCCATTCCACAAGGTACCCTTTAAGTTTTCGAATGTGATTTGACCTGAACTGAAATTACTCACACGAGCCAGCGCCCACGTAGCACCCGATTGGGTATTGAACAGCAAGAGTGCACCCGCAACTGCAAGCGCGAATAGCAACACAATCGCAACCACACCCCGTTTTGACCATTTAAGCAAGCGGCGTATCACAAATCCGGCCCCAGAATGACGTGAATCCGGATGGCCCTGTCCTGATCGTCAAGCGGATGAGCAAGATCAAGTTTTACCGGCCCCAAAGGCGAGTACCATCTGAGTCCAAATCCAATGCCGGTTTTGGCATTGAGATCTGTACTGTTAAACGCGTTACCACTATCAATGAATGCTGCGATGGCCCACTGATCCTTTACCAGGCGTTCGAGTTCAACGCTTCCTTCAAAAAGGTTATTACCACCAATAACGGTGCCTGCGGCATTTGTAGGGCCCAGTGTTTCAAATCCATAGCCCCTGATACTTTGATCGCCACCAGCAAAGAATCTGATGGATGCAGGTAGCTCGTCGAGACGGTCCATTGTGGTAATACCAAGCCGCGTTCTTGCTAGCACACGAGTTTTATCGCTAAAGGAGTACACCCATTTTGCTGTCGTACGAAACTGTAAAAAACCGGTATCCGAACCAAGTGATTCACTGGCACCGCGAATATCAATGTTCAATCGCCAGCCGGCGAGGGCACGACTTAAATCGCGGCCTTTGACTGCCTCCCAGTTGATTCCGAAGATGACTAAATTGCTTGATTGTTGGTTGTCAGCAACAGTGAATCTTTCATTCACGTAGTCAACATAGCGCGTCTCCAACCACCTGGCAGATGCATTTCTGGAATATAGAATGCCCAGTTTGCTGGTGTCGCTGGAGCTGGTATCCGTATCTTCGTGCTGCACTCCACCCAAAATGCTAAACCATTCTCGTCTTGGGTCATTTCTGGGGAAGCGGTAAGAGCCTGTCAGTTCAGTCTTTATCTTTGACGCAAACAAGCGACTTTCAAGCTGATGCCCCCTCGTATTCACTCGTCGATTATTAAACCCTAAACGTCCTTGCGGTCCAGTATCGGTCGCAAATCCAAGGCCGATTGAATAAATACGACGCGCTGCCGGCTCCAAAGCTACATTGATGGGCACGGTTTTCCCAAGCTCATCAATTGGCGATGTGTTTATCGAAACAGAGCCAAAATAAGTGCTGGCACTGAGAGCCTCGCGCAATTCATTGATCGTACCGGTTCTGTACAAGTCTCCGGGCCGGATATCTGTGTAGCCGTGCAGCAGGCTGTCGCGGATAATTCCCCCGGTGAAACTAATTGCGCCAATTCGATAGCGTTCGCCGCTAGTCAAAATCATATTCAGATCCGCAGCCAATGCAGAGGGATCAACCAGCACCTCACTCCGCTCATAGCGGGCATCAAAGTATCCCAAAGACATTGCACTACTGACCAGTGCATTCTTATATTTTTCATAGTGAGCATGATCAAGAGTTTCGCCAGGAATCGGGCGGTTGAGAGTAAATCTCTGAGAAAAATCTGAATCGTGAGCAGCCGGGCCGTTAACTTGAACATTAACCAGTCGATAACGTACCGGGGCACCGGGCTCAACTTCAAAAACTGCATGCCAGCAATCTTCTTCCCAGCTAAGTGTTTTACTAAAAGACGCCCTGTAGTAGCCGGTGGCTTGTAATGACTTGGTGAGATTTTCCCCGGCATCGAGAAACAATCTCTCCACCCGCCAACGAGTTGAGTCGCAGCTTGCAGACGCCAGCGGCATCAGTGCACGCGCGCTGGCTTCAAGCTCAACACTAAGGCCTTCGTAAGTAACTTCTGCCTTGATGGGAACTGGGTAAAGAAAAGTACAAAATGCCAGAATCAGACTTGGCGCAACACCGGTTTTATTCATTGTAATCCGGTGTAACTCCCGACTCTGATCGCTATAACCACTTTTTAATGCGAAACAGGAAAAGTATGCCGACCGCAATTGCGAACATCGAAAGCAAGATGAAATTGAATGCTGAATCGTTTTCAGTTCCAGGTAATCCAGCCACATTCATCCCCATCAAGCCAGTCAAAAATGACAGCGGCAGGAATACTGCTGCAACAATGGACAACAGAAAGATTTTGCTGTTTTGTTCATGGGCCAGAAGGTTCAGAATTTCCTCCTGGGCAACCATTGCCCTTTCACGGGCAAGATCCAGCTCCTCTATATAAAGGGTCACAGTATTCGCATGCTCATGCAGGGATAAACAAGTCTGGTCACTGAGCACACTACCTTGCATACGGGACGCACCCAACAGTGCATCGCGCTGGGGCGCAAGATACCGTCTGATGTGTGCCGACCTTCGCCTAAGAGTTGCGAATTTACCGCGCATTGATGTCAGATCACGTTGCTGAAGTTGTGATTCAGCGGCTTCAATATCTTCTTCTATTTGCTCTATCACCTGGCCGATTCTTCCAACCATACGCTCAGACAAGTCTGCCAGAAATGAACCGCTGTTAGTTGGCCCACTTCCATTCTCAAGCATTTGTTCCAGGTCTTTAATTGAGAGCAGGCGCCTACGCCGGGTAGTAATAATTCTCTTGCCGTCTAGCCAGATTCGAATTGATACCATGTCTTCTACTTCGGCGCCAGGATTGGTGTTGACCCCCCGCAAAACAGCCAATACTCCCGGCTCAAGACGAATACTGCGGGGTCGACTGTCTTCCGCAAGCAGAGCGTCCACCACATGTTTGTGCAGTCCAGCTTCTTTTTGCAGCCACTCACTTACTCCAGGCTTGGAGAAATCAAAGTGTAGCCAAAGCAGTTCATCAGTCGTCCCCGCATTCTTGACATCCACCCATTCCAGTCTTCGCCCACCACCCTGTCCATCCAAAATATATGCGCAAACCAATCCATCAAAAATGTTTCCTACATCGCTCATCGTTCTGCTCCGTTTTTTGCTGTCCATCAAGGTGTGCATTGGATCGATACTGCTAGTGTAAGGCTAGCCATTTTTCAATTGACGCGAGGGTAGGTAACCCCCTGCCTTAAGTTTAAGCCTTTTTTCTTCAATGCAGGAGACGGCATCATTCAATCGCGGGAATTTCGATTGTGCGTGGACTTGCTAATTATACTCAGCCCTTTAACTTTTCTTCACATGTTATTTCTGGCAGTGGGCGTTGTACAGCCATTTCCTTAAGTTATAACGGTCGGTGTGAAGTGAGTCAGTTCCGAGGCGCTCAACAGGATAAAGCAATGCTTTGTCTGATTCTGTCTCACCCTTCAGGGCCCACCATTTTGTACGTCGTCAGCCGATATAAGCTGACTTCACACGGTATTATTAGGTAACTGTCCTACTGATACAATAACTTGTCTCGGTGTTCCTTCTGCACTGAAGCTTCTAAGACTGTTTTTCACTCACTACCTAGTGTTTTTCGATATGTTCTCTATATTTATTGCTTAATTCGATAGCAATGAACATTTTTCGAGATTGAAAATATCTATTTTTCGATATTTTTGTTATATTTATAATGGTTTTCGACTTTAGCAAGGGATTTTCGACAAATGAAACTTGAAATCGAAAAATTGACAACTTTCCAAGACGAGATAATCCCAGGAGACTCAAAACTCGTAGGCTGGTCAGCACTTATTCAAGCACTAAACATTCAGGCGCCTGTTCGACATCCAAGCTGCGCATCAGAAAAACACATTGGAGGCAGTGTGCGCGTAGAGGAGAAATGGCGAATATTTGACAAAAGGTATCAACCTGGCAACCATTTTTCAGAACATCTTACTTTTGCTCTACGCCATGAAACCCTTGATCTATTAATATTGAAGCGAGTCTTTGACGCAGTTCCAAAGACCGCATTAGAAGAGTTCATAAGGTCTACACCTGGGGGAACTCAGACTCGACGAGCTTGGTTCTTTTATGAGTTGTTGACGAAAAAGATGCTCGACATTGATGACGCACCCAATATCACAGCCGTAGATGCACTAGATAAACGAGAATATTTCACTAGTAAGCCAAAAATTTCAAACCGTCACAAAGTTAGAGATAACTTGCTAGGAAATGGAGACTGGTGCCCGATCATACGTAGAACCGAACAACTCGAAACATTTACCGAGCTGAAACTGGCAGATCGAGCAGCAAAAATTGTTAGTGGATCGCAACAACATCTCGTGACCCGTGCCGCAAGCTTTTTGCTTTTGGCAGACAGTCGCGCAAGTTTTGAAATTGAAGGTGAGCGAGCACCTCGAAGCAGATTGGAACGCTGGGGAAAAGCAGTTCTGCAAGCGGGAAAGAACAAACTCACATTAGAAGAAATTATTCGCCTTCACAGTATTCTGATTAAAGACACCAGGTTTATTTTCCCAGGTCTTCGTCCAGACGAAATCTTCCTGGGTGAACGAGATCATGTCGGTGACCCGCTACCAGAGTTTATCGGTGCACGCCCTCAGGATCTTGAGAGCCTGTGTACGGGAATGCTTGATGCCAACAAACGCATGAGAGAAGAAGAGCTCGACCCTGTCCTACAAGCAGCAGTGACAGCATTTGGCTTTGTTTATATCCACCCTTTTCAAGACGGCAACGGACGCGTACATCGTTGTTTAATCCACCACGTATTGGCGGAACGAAGGTTCACGCCTCCAGGTCTTGTGTTTCCAGTATCTTCAGTAATGTTTGATCAAATTGATACCTACCGTGAAACTCTACAGTCACACTCTTTACCGTTGATGGAATTCATCGATTGGCGCCCGACCAGTGAAAGGAACGTTGAAGTGCTAAATGACACAAGCGACCTTTACCGATTCTTCGACTGCACTCAAGCTGCGGAATACCTCTATAGCTGTGTGAAACGCACCGTTGAAGAAGACCTTCCGAAAGAGATCGATTACCTTCGCCGGCACGATGAAGCAATGTCCAGAGTCATGGAATTGGTCGAAATGCCAGATCGTCTATCGCAGAACCTAATTTTGTTTATCCGTCAAAATAAAGGCAAATTGTCCAAAACAAAACGCGACAGGTCATTTTCTAGTCTTACGGAGGATGAGGTTTTACAAATCGAATTTATCGTTCAAGAGAGTTTTGAAGGATTCTAAAGCACTGTAAGTACGACTAATGAGTAATTTCATTTACTAAATACAAAGAATTATTCCCTATTCCAGACAGGGCGCAATTTATGACATTACTTCCGGTACATATTCTTGCCGGTCTGCTGGCGCTAATCTCAGGAGCCGTTGCTCTTTACGCTTTGAAGGGGGCCAAACTACACCGCAAAAGCGGGATAATTTTTGTCTGCACGATGTTGTTTATGTCCTTCAGCGGCGCAGTGATGGCAGCTCTGAAACCTGAGCGGATCTCAGTGGTTACTGGTGCACTGACCTTTTATCTGGTGACGACCGCGCTGCTGACTGTCCGACACCCAGTCAAGAAGCTTCCGTGGATAGACGTCGGAGCGATGCTGTTTGCAGTGACCATTGGCTTTGTCAGTATTTACCTCAGCATCGGCGGCATGAATAGCGCCGATGGCAAGGTCGATGGGCTACCCTATGCTCATGTTTTTTTTGGCTGGTGCGCGTCAGGTTCATGGAACGCTACAACAGGGCATGACTCATGTAGGTACATTCAGCCAACAAGTCAAAAAGTGGGGTGTATTCGAAGATCTGGAAGTGTATGGTTTACTGAAATGCGAATGGGAACAGGCCGTAAGCGAAGTATAGTCTCTAAAAAGGAGGAATATTCTTGAATACCTATATCGCCCTTATTCGCGGCATTAATGTCGGTGGTAGAAACTCTCTGCCGATGAAAGAGCTTGTAGCTATTTTTTATTCTCTGGGCTATGAAAATGTTCAGACCTATATTCAAAGCGGCAATATTGTTTTTCAAAGCCGGAATAAACTTACCTACAAAGCATCTGAATCCATTGGAAAGGCAATTCTGGAAATAAAGGGGTTTGAACCAAGTGTAATGATTGTGAGCGAAGATGGTTTGCGAAGCGCAATCGAAGGTAATCCCTTTCCAACCGATGAAGGAAAAGCTTTACATTTCTCATTTTTCGAATTGTATCCTGAAGAAGCAGACGTGGAACGACTATCAGCCTTAAAAGCTGATTCGGAGGAATGGAAACTCGGTGAGTCGGCTTTCTACCTGCTGGCACCTGACGGCATTGGACGATCAAAGCTTGCAGCAATAGCAGAAAAGGCACTTGGTGTCCCGGTAACCGGAAGAAACTGGAACACGGTTAATAAATTGGCAGAAATGATAAAAGGATTGTCACAATGAACTCAATGTTAAATCGCGTGGCTTTGGTAACCGGTACCAGTTCAGGAATAGGCGAGGCCATCGTGTTCGAACTTCTCAATCGTGATTGGGACGTCATTGGTATTTCCAGACGAGCAGTCGATTTTGAGAATCCGCGTTATTCGCATCTGTGCATCGATCTCGCAGACGTGAAGCGTCTTGCAATCGAGGTAGAAGAAAAGCTTTTACACGTCATTTCCAATCCTGACCTTGAACGTTTTGCCCTCATAAACAATGCAGCTGATGTTGGACTACTGGGAACTGTGGATCAAATTGATCCCACCGCTATGCTCAGAACCTACACGATCAATACGGCCGCTCCGATCTGGCTGATGGGCTGGCTGGTGCGCAATGGCAGAGACGAGTTGATCAAGAGAGTCGTCAATGTATCCACAGGGGCAGCAGTCAAAGCCTACGCGGGCTTCGGTGCCTACGGAAACACCAAAGCAGCGCTCAGAATGGCAGGCCAGGTGCTCGCTACCGAACTTGAATCATCTACTCGGCCAGGAATGGACACTTCAGTTTTGTCCTATGAGCCTGGTGTTGTGGATACCCAGATGCAAGAAACGGTTCGTTCCTCTTCGGTTGAAACCATGCCCATAGTTGGGTATTTCCAGCAATTGAATGAAAATGGTTTGTTGGTCGCTCCAGCAGGGCCGGCCAAAGAGATCGTGGATTACATCGAATCCGATGGCCACGAAGTATTCGAGGAACATCGCTTCAGCGGGGATTCCCTCAAGCAAACAGATTGAGGAACCTCTATAGCAATCTGTTTATGTTCGGCGAGTGCTTGGAATTGTAGAATCACCTCATCAATTGACTGATCGGAGAACGTCTTGCCAAAACTTAGCACAGAATCATGGCTGGTCAAAGCTGGCCGACCTGAAGGGGAAGGATCACCTCTTAATGTTCCGATGGTGCCTGCTTCGAACTTTCTGAAGGGCGCCGGTGTTCAATACTCACGCGAAGATTCAACCCCAACCTGGAATGCGCTTGAAACCATTGTGGGTGGTCTGGAAGGCGGCGAGTCAGTTGCATTTTCATCTGGCATGGCGGCAGCCTCAGCGGTTTTTGAGCGCCTGGCATCCGGGTCGAGAATTGCCCTGGCTGATGATTGTTACCAGGGTGTTGTGAAATTGGCGACCCGGGGTGAAGCTCAGGGGCGTTGGACTGTCAGACGGGTTGGCGTCACGGATACCGCGGGCTGGCAAGAAGCTCTGCTCGACTGTGACCTTATCTGGTTGGAATCACCGTCAAACCCTTTGCTGGTTCTGGCGGATCTGAAAGCGATATGCGCTGCACCCAGAAAACCCGGTGCCGTTCTGGCAATCGATAACACAGTAGCCACACCTCTTAACCAGCAGCCTCTCTTGTTGGGTGCCGATGTGAGTATGCAATCGGGAACCAAATTCATCGGTGGGCATTCCGACCTGCTGATGGGCATCTTGAGTACAAATGACCCGGAACTGGCATCTGAATTTCGCGCCGCCAGGCTTCTTCATGGGGCAACTCCGGGTGTCATGGAGGCTTTCCTGGCCACTCGGGGAATTCGCACCCTTGCCATCAGGTTGGAACGGGCTGAGCAAAATGCGATGGTACTTGCACATTTTCTTGCTCAGCATGCAGCACTCGAAAATATCCGCTATCCGGGACTGGAGCAGCACCCCCAACACCAACTGGCAAAACAGCAAATGAAAGGCTTTGGATCAATCATATCCTTTGATGTGAAGGCAGGAGCAACCGCTGCTGATCTGTTATGCGATAGCACCAATCTGATCAGTCACGCAACGAGCCTGGGTTCTGTTGAGTCGACCATGGAACGGCGCAGCGCTCAACTGGGTCAAGAGCACCTGGCACCCGGGTTGATACGTTTAAGCGTTGGTATTGAATCAGCCGCAGAACTTGAGGCAGATCTCGATCAGGCTCTTTCTGCCAGTTGTTGAAGGGTGCAAAACAAACCTCCCAGACTGAATGATCCGCGATTTCAACTCGCCGATGGCAGGACCCGGCCTGACTTTCTGTTTATCGGAGGTGCAAAATGTGGCAGCACTTCTTTTGCCGTATATCTTGGTGTTCATCCGCAGGTCATTTATCACGGACCCAAGGAGCCCAATTTTTGGTCCTGGGCCAAATACCCGAAAAAATATCAGGATTTTTTTGTTAACGAGTCCCCACTCGTACAACCGGGGCCCATTGATCAAATCAGCGGTGAGTTTTCCACCTCCTACCTGCTTCACCCCCTCTCTGCGAGAAGGGTTCATGACGCACTGCCTGGGGCGAAAATTATAATGATGTTGCGCAATCCGGTAGATCGCGCCTATTCTCATTTCATCATGTCGAAAAGGGCCGGCCTTGAGCGAGACTGTAGTTTTGAGGAGATTGTAGAGCGTGAAATCGATGAACTACCCGCCCTAATCGAATCGCATCAACGTTGCTTCTCAGACCCAAAAGGAAGAATTGAATTGTGTATGAGCGGTCTTGATGGATCTGCAATTCAGATTGCGAGTCACCAGCATAGGAGCAAGCTCAAGGCCCTGACAAGTGAAAAGGAATTACGTGATTTCTATTTCCAAAGCTACGTTTTCAGATCGCTCTATGTTGAACAGCTTAGACGATGGGTGACGCTTTTCCCTGCCGACCAGTTACTGATCATGCAGTCCGAGCGGTTTTTTGATGAACCAGCAATACATATGGCAAAGGCATGTGAATTTTTTGGCCTTGAAAAGTTTGATTTCGCAGCAAGTGCGAAATTACAGAAAAGTTGGGGCGGAGGCGCAAGTAACGCGTGGAAGAAGTCAGGCAATTATTCAAAAATGAATGACAGGACCCGGAGTTTGCTTGAAAATTTTTTCCGGCCGTGGAATGTAGAACTTTCGAAACTGTGCGGGATAGGATTCGACTGGGAATAAATTAAAAATGGGGTTAAGAATGGGGTCAGAGTCAAGTGCCAGAGTCAATTAAAAATGGGGTCAGAGTCAAGTGCCAGAGTAATTGACTCTGGCACTTGACTCTGACCCCATAACTCTAAATTCTTATTCTAGGTCAAGGAAGCTACGAAGTTGTTCCGAACGAGTCGGGTGACGCAACTTACGCAAAGCCTTAGCTTCGATCTGACGAATACGCTCACGTGTAACATCAAACTGTTTGCCTACTTCTTCCAAGGTATGATCGGTATTCATATCGATACCAAAACGCATCCGCAATACCTTGGCTTCGCGTGGTGTTAAACCGCTTAAAACGTCCTGTACAGTGCTGGTTAAACCGGTTCCGGTAGCAGATTCAACCGGCGATGCAACATTGGCGTCCTCAATAAAATCACCCAGATGAGAATCTTCATCGTCACCAATAGGTGTTTCCATGGAAATGGGTTCTTTTGCAATCTTCAGTACTTTGCGAACCTTGTCTTCTGGCATTTCCATGCGCTCCGCCAGTTCTTCCGGATTGGGTTCGCGACCCATTTCTTGCAGCATCTGGCGCGAAATCCGGTTCAACTTGTTAATAGTCTCGATCATGTGCACCGGAATTCTGATGGTGCGGGCCTGGTCAGCAATTGAACGGGTAATGGCCTGACGAATCCACCAGGTTGCGTAAGTTGAGAATTTATAGCCACGTCGATACTCAAATTTATCAACTGCCTTCATTAAGCCAATATTGCCTTCCTGTATGAGGTCGAGGAACTGTAAGCCACGGTTAGTGTATTTTTTAGCAATTGAAATAACGAGCCTCAGGTTGGCTTCGACCATTTCCTTCTTGGCCCTGCGTGCCTTGGCTTCACCAACTGACATCTTACGATTGATGTCCTTAAGTTCAGCAATGGTGATTCTCGTTTCACCTTCCAGCCGCAGTAACTTTTCCTGTATCAGCTTAATGTCCGGGGCAACCTGCGTCAGAGCCGGCACCCATTTTTGAGTTCCCTTAAGTAGAGGATTTAACCACTTCAGGTCTGCTTCGCTTCCACTGTAACTCGTGATGAAAGTACGCTTAGGCATTTTCGACTGTCGAACGGCCAATTGCAGAATCATACGTTCAAGATCACGTTGCTGTGACACCGTATAACGCAGCCGGTCGATCAAGTGATCTACCATTTTGGGCGGCATCTTCAGATGCATGAACATTTCCGCCATCTCGGCTCTAATCTTGTCGGCACGGGGATAGTTTGGCCCGTGTTTGTCATTCAGTTTTACGAAGCGGGCATTTAGTTTGCCCATCTTGGTGAAGAACTCGACAACTTCTTCCGGATCCGGTCCCTGTGGGCCTGGATCCTCTTCTTCCTCTTCATCATCGTCGCTGTCAGAATCGTCACCTTCAGCCTTTTTCTTTTCTTCTTCGGCTTTATCCGTTGGCTTTTTTGCCACGGGGATCGGCATTTCCGGAGCATGGGGGTCAATGAAATCGGCCATGAGTTCTGCCAGGCGTTGTTTACCTTCCTGGAACCGGATGAAGCCAGCCAGTAATATCGCAAACGTTCCCGGAAAGCGCGCAAGCGATTGGTGAACCTGTTTGAGACCAGCCTCAATCCGTTTTGCGATGACAATTTCACCTTCGCGGGTCAACAGCTCTACGGTACCCATTTCACGCATATACATGCGAACCGGGTCAGTGGTGCGACCGATCTCGGTTTCAACTGCCGCCAGCGCTGCAGCGGCTTCTTCAGCGGCCGCATCGTCTTCATCGGCAGATGCCGAATCATTCAAAATCAGAGTGTCGGCATCCGGCGCTTTTTCATGCACCGATATACCCATATCATTAATCATGTTAATGATGTCTTCGATCTGCTCAGGATCTACGATGTCATCAGGCAAATGGTCATTGACCTGTGCATAGGTCAGAAAACCCTGTTCCTTGCCCTGAGTGATGAGTTGTTTTAATTGAGATTGTTGGTTTTGATTCATCTGTTTTTCGCTATGTCACAGGCTAATAATAGTTCAAGAAATCCATCCCGGCGACCTTAAGTCTCCAGAATATGGCTTATTCAGTTTTTTTCGCCTTGCAAGCTTTGCTTCAATTCCTGACGGCGTTGTTGCAAGGCAAGGTAATCTACTCTCTGTGCTGCACTTTGTTCAACGATTTTTGGCATCCCCGCCAACCGGGAATCTACCCAGCTTAACCTGATACCGGTAACCGAATCACTAAACTCCAATTCTTGCCGATTTGCGTCTCCCGGCAAGTCCCAGACCGCCAATTTCCCGAGGTGTTCCCTATTGGGATCGTCACGCAGATGTTCCATGATCTGGGCCGTAGTCATATTGGGGCGTTTCAAGCAGAAGTCAACAAGTCTGATAAAGATGTCTACGCCCTGTAAATTACTTTCTGCTATTTCATCAAGGCCTGTTACCAGTTCCGCTAAGCCCGGGTTCTGCACCAGGTATGCCAGAGCAAGCCGTAAAGGTGTGCGCGATTGACTTGGACGCTCCCTTTTGGTCGCCCACCGTGATGATGTAGCTTGGGTGCTACTTTGCGGGTTTAAGCGATGCCGTGCAAGCGTTTCAAGGCGCTCCATCATCATATTTCTAAACACACCTTCGGGCAATGACGTCAGCAATGGAATTGACATCTGAACGAGCTTTGCACGACCATCGAGGCTTTCCATGTCTACCTGAACTGTGAAATGGTCAAACAGGTAGTCAGACAAGGGCTGAGCTTTGTTTACCAGCGCTTCAAAAGCTTCTTTCCCCTGCTTTCTTACCAGGCTGTCAGGATCTTCACCATCGGGAAGGAAAAGGAATTTGGCCTGAAGCCCTTCTCTCAATTTCGGCAAAGTCGCTTCAAGTGCCCGCCAGGCGGCTTTACGTCCCGCTTCATCTCCATCAAAACAGTAAATCACGGTTTCTGCAGCTCTGAATAACAGTTCTGCATGGTTAGACGTAGTCGCCGTCCCCAAAGTTGCTACCGAATTACTTAATCCAAACTGGGCAAGCGCGACAACATCAGTGTAGCCCTCGACGACGATAATTTTATCCAGACGTCCGACGCGCTGACGGGCGAGGTACAGGCCATAAAGCTCATGACCTTTGTGAAACAGTTCAGTCTCCGGAGAATTTAGATACTTTGGACCATCTTCTCCCATGGCTCTGCCGCCAAATGCAATTACCCGGCCACGCCGGTCGTGAATCGGGAACATGATACGGTCGCGAAACTTGTCGTAGGATTTGCCTTTACCCTGACTGAGCAGACCTGCGCGCTCCATCAGTTTCTTGTCTTTCTGATCAACACCCAGATGTTTCTGCAGAGCATCCCAGGAGGCTGGCGCATAACCAACGCCAAAGTCCCGGCAAATTTCACCAGACAGGCCTCGTCCTTTCAAATAGGCAATCGCAGTTTCGTTTTCACGTATCTGCGCCTGGAAAAATGCCGATGCCCTTTCCAGTATCTGGTAAAGATCATCGCGGGGTTTGTGTTCCCTGGCGGTACCCGATCGGGGCACCTTCAGGCCTGCATTTTTGGCCAGTTCTTCGATCGTATCAACGAACTCCAGACCTTCATATTGCATCAAAAAGCCGATTGCCGAACCATGCGCGCCACAGCCAAAGCAATGATAAAACTGCTTTGATGGGCTAACAGTAAACGAGGGTGTTTTCTCTTCGTGAAATGGGCAACAGGCCTGAAATTCGCTGCCAGCCCGCTTGAGACCAACGCGTTTTTCAATCACCTCTACAATATCGGTTCTGGTTAGCAACTCTTCGACAAAAGATTCAGGGATACGGCCACTCATAAAGGCAGTTTATCGCGACCGTGAATGTTTATGAGGTGCACGCTTTGGCCGGGTATTCAGCCCGAAAGTTTGGCGCGAACTGCGTCACTGACGGCTTTCATGTCAGCCCTTCCCTGGACCTTTTCGCGCAACAGGGCCATGACTGCTCCCATATCGCGCATTTCACTGGCACCTGAGTCATTAACGGCTTGCTCGATCAGCGCGGATAATTCCTGCTCGCCCAGTGGCTCAGGTAAGTATTCTTTAAGGATTTCCAGTTCATAACGCTCTTGCCGGGCAAGATCTTCTCTGCCATGCAATTCGTATTGACTCAGGGATTCACGTCTTTGTTTGGACATTTTGTCGATTACCGCGAGTACTTCGACATCACCAAGTTCAATTCGCTTGTCGACTTCAACTTGCTTTATGGCAGCTGTAATTCCCCGCAGAACCAGCAAGCGGTTCTTGTCACGGGCGCGCATGGCTACCTTGACGTCATCCTGAATACGGTTTTTAAGTGACATGCTTTGAATTAATGAAGATGAGTCAGATACAGGAGTGCTCCTGTACCGAATAAATCAATAAAACTAATAAAGACGTGTGCGGCGGTTAACGTCGCGCGCCAGACGGCGCAGGTCACGTTTCACGGCTGCAGCCGCTTTACGCTTACGCTCCTGAGTAGGTTTCTCATAGAATTCACGACGACGTGTTTCTGCAAGAACACCGGCCTTTTCGCAGGAACGCTTGAAGCGGCGTAGTGCATACTCAAAAGGTTCGTTATCACGAATTTTTACGCTGGGCATTAGAACTCCGATCTTAAAATCCGCCCCCACTGGGCGTAGCCGGTAATTTTAACCTTTTATTAAGCCTTCTTGCAAAAGAAAACTGAGCCGAAATGCATTGAAATGATTAGTTGTGGCCTGATAAAGCCACAGCACCCCCTCTTCTTGGATCACCGGCACCAATAAAATCACCATCGACGGAGCGTCCAACTGCATGAACTCCCCCAAAAAACATATTGGCCTGTGGCCAGATTTTATGTTCAGGCCATTGCTCGAGTAGTGATTCCAGGGAGTTCTGATGAAAGCCATGTTCAATGCTCAGGTAATCACCTTCGATATGAAATCTCGGTGCATTAACAGCCTCTTCCAAAGACATATCAAATTCACAGAGGTTAACAAGCACCTGCAAAATAGCACTTCGGATTCTGTTTGAACCACCTGAACCCAAAGCAACGCTGGAGCCATCCTGAAGTGTGACGATCGAAGGACACATCATAGAGGACATCCTGCGATTCTCTTTCCAGTGATGAAATCCACCCGGGCTAAGATCCTCTTCTCCCAGCATGTTGTTCATCATGATACCGGTGCCGGGTAACACGTATGCACATCCTTCACCGTTAGAAAGTGTCAGGCTCGCCATATTCCCTTCCGAATCGGCGACGCTCATATGTGTTGTGCCGCGTGAAAAACCTGTCTGATGATTTATTGAATCCCGCCACTGGTCGAGATGGCCTGGCTCAAGTATTTCTTCAACCTGGCTTTTCCGGAGATTTATATCGAGCTGATATTCCTTGCGCAATGAACCTGCAGCCTGCATTGCCTGTGCCATTGAAAGACAATGGAAATCCCGCCCCCAGTGATGCGCCTTTATGTTGCGGTCTTCGAGCAAGCCCAGCGCGAAAGCGACCAGGCACCCACTTGGAGAGGGGGGGGCGTTAAAAAGAAAGTCAGCCCCATGACTGGAAAACCGGATTGGTTCACGCCGCAGCATCCGATAATCCGCCAAGTCCTGCATTGAAAGTTGACCACCGAGCCGGTCACAGTCCCCACTAAGTTTGCGCGCCAGTTCTCCACGGTAGAAAAGATCCGGTCCTTCCAGTAGCAGAGACTCCATCAGATCAGCAAAATCAGGGTGCTGTACCAGTTCGTCACTTTGCGCGATGGTAGTAGGTGTATCCCTGGTGGCCACCAATTGCATGGCCTCAGGTGATACTTCAAGAATTGGGGCAAGAATATGGCTAATGTAATTTTGAAAACGGGTAATTCGCACTCCTGTACGGGCCAATTCAATGGCTGGCGCCATAATCTCAGACATAGGCAGGCGACAAACAAGCCGCTGAATTCCAAACAACCCGGCGACCACCCCGGGCACCGCCATTGAGCCCATGCCAACATGAAATTCCTGGGTGGCGGTTCCAAAATCAGCAATGATGGGATAAAAATCCAGTTCTGAACATGGGCGCTTTGTTTTCGGTGTATGAACAAAAAAGTCATACAGCTGCGCAGGTCCGCTTGCTGGACGGGCAAGTAAAAACCCACCCCCACCAAAACTGGCCAACATGGGTTCTGCAACACAAGCTACGCAAAGGGCAGCCAGTGCCGCATCAAAAGCATTGCCGCCTTCTGCCAGAATACGGGCCGCCGCCTTTGATGTTTCAATATGCCCTGAGGCCGCAATGCCTGACCGGTCAGTCAATGATGATCCCCGATAGTCTCCAATACCGTTATTTTAACCCGCACAACCTAACGACAGGAGGGCAATGAAGGCATCCATAGATTACAATTCGCGTTTCATGGCTGTGCCAATATGCGGATGATTATGCGGGTTCTGGGAATCGAGACTTCATGTGACGAGACGGCTGCTGCGGTGTATGACAGTGAACGTGGTTTGCTTTCTCATTCGCTTTACAGTCAGGTCAAACTACATGCGGAATATGGCGGTGTGGTTCCTGAGCTAGCCAGCCGTGACCATGTTAGAAAACTATTACCACTGCTCAATGAATGCCTGGCGGAAGCGGGACTGAATCGCAATGAGATTGATGGAGTTGCATATACCTCAGGACCTGGACTGATTGGTGCCCTGTTGGTTGGCGCTTCCGTGGGACGGGCGCTCGCCTTTGCTCTGCAGTGCCCGGCAGTCGCCGTCCACCACATGGAAGGACATTTACTGGCGCCCATGCTGGAACCTGAGCCTCCCCAATTCCCGTTTGTGGCTTTGTTGGTGTCTGGTGGCCACACCATGCTGATCGAAGTTAAGGGCATGGGGCAATACCATCTGTTGGGAGAGACCCTGGATGATGCCGCAGGTGAAGCATTCGACAAAACGGCGAAATTACTCGGGCTGGGCTATCCGGGAGGACCGGCATTGGCAAAACTAGCTGAAAGTGGCAATGAAAACCGCTTTGCATTTCCTCGCCCGATGACTAACCGTCCTGGCCTGGATTTCAGTTTCAGCGGCTTGAAAACCCACACACGCAATTTGTGGCTTGGCAATGAAGCGGATGCAACTGCGAAAGCAGATATTGCAGCCGGTTTCCAAAAAGCGGTATGTGACACATTGGCTATTAAATGCAAACGCGCCATGATTCAAACCCGTGCAAAAAACCTGGTCGTTGCCGGCGGTGTAGGTGCCAACCTTGCTTTACGTAATAATTTGCACGAAGCAGGCCGCAAAAACCGTTGGAAAGTTTCCTTTCCACGTTTGGAATTCTGCACGGACAATGGTGCAATGATAGCCTTCGCAGGTTGCCAAAGACTGCTCGCGGGCCAAACCGAAGGTTTGGGAATCTCTGCAAGAGCAAGGTGGCCATTAGATGAATTGCCGGATATTCAGGAAAGCCACCTATGAGTATGGATCGTGTTTTTATTGAAGACCTTAGAATTCAAACCGTCATCGGCGTATTTGACTGGGAACGGGAAATCACCCAAACCGTATCTCTAAACCTGGAAATGGGTTTTGATATCAGTCGCGCAGCTCAGACGGATTCCATTACCGATACCCTGGACTATAAGGCCGTATCAAAACGACTCATCAGTCTGGTTGAAGGCAGCGAGTTCCAACTGGTTGAAGCATTGGCCGACAAATGTGCCCACGTTGTGCTGACTGAATTCCCTGTTTCCTGGCTGCAACTTAAACTCAGTAAGCCCGGTGCGGTACGCGGTTCAAGTGCGGTCGGCGTGATCATTGAACGGGGCACTAAAAGCGAGTGAACACTGCCTATTTAGGCCTTGGAAGCAATGTCGATGCCAAGCGTCACATCAAAATTGCGGTTCACGCGATAATCCGTTCTTTTGAGGATGCGGAGTTTTCTCCAATTTATCGAAGTAATGCGGTGGGGTTTGAAGGTGAGGATTTCCTTAATTTGGTTGCCCGCATACAGACTGAGCTCAAACCGGCAGAACTACGTGAATACCTTCGCGGTCTGGAAGCATCACATGGTCGTAATCATGACGCACCGAAATGGTCTGATCGGACACTTGATATTGATATCCTGCTCTACAATGACCTGGTAATTGACTCTGGTAGCCTTAAATTACCTAGAGCAGAGATTTTACATTTTGCCCATGTGCTCAAACCGCTGGCAGATATTGCCCCTGACCTGCGCCATCCTGTTGCAAAGTTGACCTATAGCGAACTGTGGAAAAAAGGGGATTGGATCGCAGCCGACCTGTTTTTGGTGGACCCGGATTTTCTTGGCAAACGACTACGTCTTGTTTAAATGTGGTTTGATAACAGCGAATCTACGAAAGTTTTCGCACAAGGTGTATTTTGAGTAATATAGCCCAATGAATAAAGCAAATATTAATTTGCTTCTGTTAATTGCAATCGCGAGCCTGCTGTTTTGCCTGCCGGTTCAGGCATCTCCCATACAGGTTTATGAATGCAGGACTCTCAATTCAACAGGCCCACTGCCATTTGAGTCACTGGACACCAGATAAGGCATGTAACTCATGAGGATCCTTTTGAGAGTACTGAAACCTCTTTGTGGAGCCAGGCCAAATTTGCCGACAATGGCACCTTTGAATTGGACATTTATCCATTCGTAGGTTCGGTCCGGACCGAATTCGCACTCAACACCACTACGCTCATTCTGGATGGCCAAGGCGCCATCCGCGATGAATTTGAAGATTCGGGAGTCGGGACTACTGAGCAGGTCGAATTTGAGGGTTTTGTGGTTGAAAGGTTTACCGTCGTTTTTGTCAAAAACGACGGTAGTGTTCTGACCGATCACTTGCACTATCCACAGGAAATTGATCCAGCAGATTATGATATACCGGGTTGTTTGGTTACCTGGCGTGCGCCAGGAGACGGCGTTCCCTGTACTGGACCAACTGGTAGTGGCGGAATATGTAAATGGGTTCATACCTGGGCGTCGTTGATTCTGTAACCAACATCCCACACGAAGCAGATCACGGGGATCCCTTTGCAATTAATGCCGGAATGAACGATGCATGGATGAATGCGGGGGCTGACAATCAAGGAATATTTATTACGGTATTTCCTGACCTGAAGATTATTTTCCTGGCCTGGTTCACATTCGACACCGTACCGCCATCTCAGGGTACTTCTTCCACAATCGAGTCGTCATCTAAGAGCACTATTGCTACATTCGGGTCGGATGATCAGCGCTGGACCACAGCTGTTGGTTCTTACAGTGGCACCACGGCTCAACTCAAAGCTGAGCTGACTTCCGGTGGACTGTTTAATTCGTCAGAGCCATTGCCGGCTCAACAACTTGAGTACGGCACAATCAATCTGGACTTTAAAAACTGCAATGAGGCGATGGTGGATTTCAACTTTCCCTCAGTGGGAGAAGCCGGCCAGTTTACAATCAGCAGGGCACTAGCCAAAAACGCCGCACTATGTGAAGCCCTGAACGCCGAGTAGGTTCATAGGAACATCCGGTTGATGGGGTGTTCCTCATATATTTAAGCTGCGGCCTCCGTCAACCGCCAGGATCTGACCGGTAATATAAGGCGCATCCAATCCAAGAAACACAACTGCATCCGCAATATCCTGCGGAGATCCCATTCGCTTCATCACCGTACGTTCCAGAATATACTTCTTGACGCTTTCGGGAGGCTCGTTCTCTGGCCACATAATTGCCCCGGGTGAGACACCGTTCACACGAATTTGGGGACCGAGTTCTCTGGCCAGGGAAAGGGTCATCATTGCCAAAGCGGATTTGGCCATGCAATACACTGTGTGCCTGCGCATTGGTTTTTCAGCATGAATGTCTAATATGTTGATAATCGCGCCTTGCGCATTAATCAATTCCGGCAACAGAGCCTGGCAAAGAAAAAACGGCCCTCGAACATTGCTACCCATCAAATCCCGCCATATTTCTGGCGTTACCTCTCCTACGGTTGTTGGGTAAAAGCGTGATGCATTATTAACCAGAACGTCCAGACGGTCAGTGTCGCATCTGAGTTGTTCGGCCAGTTGCTGCGGACCATCTGTGGCGGTCAGGTCAGCCTGCACTAAAATTGCACTATTGGGACGAATAGCGTTGAGCTTGTCTACTACTGTCAGCGCTTCTCCCTCGCTCTTGTTGTAATGCAAGAACACTCTGCAACCACGCTCATGTAAGGCCTGTGCGATTCCGGCCCCAATTCTGCGGGCGGCGCCTGTTACCAAAGCGGTACGCGGTCTGGACTTTGTGTCTGTGCTCACTGAAACTGATTCCTATGTCTAATAATGATTCAATCGCCATCCTGCCCCAAGCATCACCTGAGCTCAAGCAACGCAGTGAAGAACTGGAGGCCAGAATTCGCTCAATCATTCTTGCGGGCGGCCCAATACCATTCCCCCGATATATGGAGATGGCCCTATATGAGCCTGAGTTGGGATACTACACAGCCGGTCTGAAGAAATTTGGCAAACATGGGGACTTTGTAACTGCACCCGAATTGGGCTCGGTTTTTGCGCAATGTCTGGCGGCGCAGATCAGGCAGATTGCCACCGTCATTACGGATTACAACATACTGGAGGTGGGAGCCGGAAGCGGCAAAATGGCGGTGGATGTGCTCGCTGAGCTCAAGGATGAGTTGCCAAACCGTTACTGGATACTTGAGCGCAGCCCTGAGCTCAAACACAGACAACGCGATGCAATCAGGGCGGCCCATCCTGAGTTGCTCAATATTGTGGAGTGGCTTGACGAACCACCCGTTACTGCCTGGAACGGTGTGATAATCGCTAATGAGGTGGTAGATGCACTGGCTGTTGAGCGTTTCCGTATCGAGCAGGGATATGCACAACAGGCCATGGTCGGGACTATCGATGACAAGCTGAGCTGGACTTTCGCCGATGCCCCGCATGATTTGCGAGCGGCGGTCCAACATTTGAATGCCTATCTGGGTGCTGAATTTCCGGATGGCTATTGCTCCGAAATTTCACTTAAGCTTTCAAGCTGGCTTCAAGGCCTGACTGACACGCTAAAACAAGGCTATGTCCTGCTCATAGACTATGGCTATGCAAGGCGCGACTATTACTCGCCAGAACGTGTTGATGGAACTTTAATTTGTCACTACCAGCACCGGGCGCATAACAATCCATTTTACCAGCCGGGCCTTCAGGATTTGACTGCGTTTGTTGATTTCACTGCGCTTGCCGAAGCTGCAGATGCAAGTGAACTTGAGTGCGCAGGTTACACAAATCAGGCTATGTTTTTACTGGGTTGTGGGCTGGAAAGAGTACTGGCAGGTTTGGAACAATTGCCTGACAGGGAACGATTACAACTCGCTGCAGAGGTAAAACAACTGACGCTCCCAGATGAAATGGGTGAGAAATTTCAAGTGATGGCATTGTCCCGCGATATACAGATGGATCTTTGTGGGTTTGAGCTACTCGACTTACGGTACCGCCTTTAATCAGGGCCGCATTCCGCTAATCGCCTGAATCCGGGCTTGTCTCAGTTTTTCTCCAAGTTCCGGTCCCTGCTTTACGCCCTCGGACAGTAAATCTCGGGCCTGTATTGACAGTGCGGTTTCCAGAGTACTTTGCAAATATTCGGCCTGTGGATACTGGCGGTCCTGTAGGCCTTTCCTGCCCCGGTAATCTGCCTCGCAGGCCTGCACAAATTCCGTCAGATCCTGCTGGCGGAATCCATCCAGTTGCTCCAGCAGATTCATTATTTTTGCAGGCCGCATTTCCATTACCCGATGACAGCGGATATGAGCGGCACACACTTGCCGGGACAATTTATGAATTGCCTTGGGCACCCTGAAGCGTTCACAAACCTGGTCAACGAGAGGAATGCCGTTGTTTTCGTGACCATGATGTGCCGGTAGCTCGCTTTTCGGTGTCAGACCCTTACCCAGATCGTGCAGCATGACGGCGAATACAACGTTGCTTCCAAACTTTTTTTCTGCAGCGAAATCCATGGCCAGCTCTGTGTGAGCTCCAGTATCAATTTCCGGGTGCCATTTGGCATCTTGTGGGACGCCATACAGCGCATCAAGTTCTGGCAGCAATACCTCCAGAGAATTGCATGCCCGCAAAGTCTTGAGAAATACGCTTGGTTGATCACTTCCCATTGCACGGTATATTTCGCGCCAGCTACGCTCCGCAACCAGGTGTCCAAGCTCACCAGAATGTGCAATGTCCCGCATCAAATCCAGAGTTTGCGGGTGCACGCTGAACCCAAGATCCGCAAACCGGGCGGCAAACCGGGCCACACGTAAAACCCTCAGAGGGTCCTCAGCAAATGCTGGAGAAACATGGCGCAAAACGCGATCTTTGATATCCCTCTGACCACCGAAAGGATCGACCAGATTACCCTGCTCATCCTTGGCTATGGCGTTGATGGTCAGGTCACGGCGTAGCAAGTCGTCTTCGATGCTTACCCCGGGGTCAAATTCAACTTCAAAGCCATGATAACCGTGCCCCTGCTTTCTTTCAGTACGTGCCAGGGCATACTCTTCATTGCTTTTAGGGTGAAGGAAAACCGGAAAGCTTGCGCCAACCTGTTTGTAACCTTCACT
>JBLHGQ010000030.1:0-24947 GCA_047614505.1 Rhodothermales bacterium
TTCGCCGCTGTTGCCATTTGAAGGTAGTTTTGACCATGTAAACCATGCAGCTAACAGCACAACTGCAGTGATAATCAATTGACGGTTTCTGGGCACCTGATTGTTCCTGTTTTGCCAATCAGGAATAGTAGCCGAGGATGATCTGCACCGCTATTAGCAGCTGTAATCTTTACCTGAATTTATATTTAGAGATGAGCTGTGGGGAGGCGCAAATGCCTCCCCATGTTCTTTTCTTTCTAAGGGTTAGGGGCCAGATTAAAGTTCAGAGTGACGCTACCACCAGCAACGACAATCACTTCCAATGTCTGGCTCAGATAGCCGGACTTCGATGCCTCGACCATCTGGCTGCCTGCAGGTACATTCTGAATGCTGTACTTGCCACCCTTATTGGTCTGGGAGGAACTGCCACCAATCACATTTACGGTGACTCCGTTCAGCTTACTATTGCCGGAGTTGACGGTTCCTTTTATGGCTCCGGAACCACCCGTTGGGGCTTTAACCAGAGCAAAATCGACTGTTGATGTCGCGCCGTCTGTCACTGTGGTTGTCGTGTTTTGACTGGTATAGGTACTGGCGGCTACCGAAATAGTCCGCGTACCTGCAGGAACATTGGAAATTAAATAGTCGCCAAATGCATCGGTGTTGATTGACTGACCCGTGTCTGTAGATACAGATGCATTAGGTATTCCATCCGCAGTGCCAAACTCAGTCACCTTGCCGCCAACCACACCAAAGGTAGAGCCTCCACCATCGCTGTCTGCACATAGGAGACTGGCGGCGGAATCAAATTCCCATCCAGACAGGCTCGCGGTATCAACACATAAATTGACGTAGGCCAAATTTTTAACTTTCTGTGTTTGAACAGTGATCATTCCGTTGCCATCACTGGTGGACGAGAAACTGCCGCCCCAGTCACCAGTAAATATTGAACCCACTTGAACACCACCTAGTGGCGAACCTCCCTCGTCACTGACCAGCAGAGTGCCTATGCCCCTGTTGCGATTGCCATTGCCGGCCTGAACATTGACGTCGATGACATCCACAGTGAACTTCGGTTGACCGTTGCTTGTGCTTATTGAATGTGCATCGGTGTCCGCCTGCAAATTGCTGTCTATTGCCCGGGCATTGATGGTATGTGCGCCGTCCAGTACCGACGTGCTGTCCCAGCTTGCCAGGTAATCTGGAGAGAAATAAATGGTTGGCTGCCAGGGTCCTCCATCGACATTCCACTCGACGTCGAGAGTGCCTTCTGCATCTTCGGTATCGGTGGCATCAATCCGGATTTGCACCATTGCACTAACATCGCTGCTCTGAGCCGGATCCAAAAGGTTAACGACCGGAGGAACGTCGGGCGTCCCCAGGTTAGGACGTAGAATAAACAGACCCTGCTCAATACCACTCACAATTACGTTGCCACTGGCGAAGAAGGGGTAAACACTCCACGCGCCATTAAAGTTTGCTGAATCGCCGCTCGGATAGATATCAAAATATCCCACTTCGCTGAGATTGCCATTGGCAATGTCGCTGATATCCAATATACGCAGGCCTGAGCGGTAGTTGGCCTGGAAGCTGTGATCTCCGACGATGTATTGATTATGGTCAATGGATATAGAAAGGGGGTTTGTGTAATCAGCCTCATGAACCGGATTATCAAGGTCGGAGACGTTCCAGATCAGCGTGCGGGTATTGCTAACTGCAGCAACGTTCTGTTCATCCAACTCATCACCCAACAGGAGATAGTTCTGATCTGCAGTCAACCAGCCCTGGTGGGTATATCCCCTGTTGGTGTAGCTGGTGCGAGATATTTGAACCGGCGCAAGCTTGTTGGTGACATCAACAATCGTCAGCGTGTCGGTGTTATAAGCAAAACAAACTTCCTTGCCCTGATAATCAGCATCGGGACCGGTGTAATTTACGCACTGAGCATCATGGGTATAACCGTCTGCACTAAAACAACCTGCTGCTACCGGGCTTGTAGGGTCGAGAAGGTCCACAAAATGCAGACCACGATTGCAATTGCCACTATTGGTGCCGACGCCGTAGGCGAAGCCGCTATCTTCGTTGATAACGATATTGTGAGATGAGGTGAAGCCCAGGTAAAACGCAGTTTCCGTAATAGTCGCCGGAGGTGAGGCGATGTTGCGTAGTTGGGTCAGATCAACAATCTGCATTCCGCTTCCGGCGGCCTCACTACCAATAAACGCGTGGTTGTTATAGGTCTTGATATCTCGCCAACTGGAGCCTGAGACACCAGAATGTGGTGGCAAATGTCCCAAATAAACAGGATTAACAGGGTCGCTGATATCGACAAAAGCAGTGCCGTTGGTCAGGCCCATTAAGGCATATTCATTGCCATTTAATGGATCAGTCCAGCCCCAAATATCGTTACCGTTACCGCCTCCGATTTGGCTGGTAGGAAGGAATGCCATCAAGTCAACATTGTTGCAAGGGAAGCCTCCTGCCATACCGGCAACACAAGTGGTAATGCTTTGTGCCGCGAGATTCTCGTTGTGATGGTGATCTTCCGCGAACTTCCTCATGTTCTCGCGGGTATGCGGTGGTGCTTTTGCAGTGCCCGGCAGGCTGTCATCGTGAGCCTGGGTCGCAACACCAGTGAAAACCAGCAGCAAAAATACGGCCAGAATGATACCTTTTGAAAGTTGGTTTGTACGTGAACGAGTCAACATATCCATATGTCCTGATTCCATTTTTATACTTCCCCTTAATAATCCTTGTTAATAGTCTAATCCAAGGTCGCGCAAAATGCTCCTTGAAAAATAAAGCTTCTATCTTTCCTTTTTTGGGGTTCTGGGAGTGTATTCCTCAGCCTCTTTGCGGGTGAGCTGTTCAACCTTCAAAGTCCATTCGGAGATGTTTGAAACCACCTTAAACTGAAACTTACCGCTCTCCTGAAACAATCTGACCCCGTTTCCCGGCCACCTGGTTTTGAGCACTGAGCCCTGAAATGCGCCGGTTTTCGATTCGACCAATGAAATATCAATGCCCATTTGTGCCGGGTAATCTGTCTTAATTCGCCAGTCCAGTATCCAGGGTGCAAGCACTTCAAACTCAAGCGTAGTGGTGCTCCGACTGCCTTTGAATTCTCGAACCAGCTCTTTGGCCGATGTCGATTGCGAGAAAACAAGGAATAAAACTGCGAATAATGTGATTTTGTAGTGACTCATAAATATCAATACTTGCCAGAATTCAACCGACCCCTAGTATAGTCGTTGTGGTTGCGCTAATGCCCTGACTTTGCGTAACCTAGCCATCAAGAAAGGGGCGGTGAAAGGAGACACCTAAAATGCAATTAAACAAAGGTACCTTTGTAGGCAGCCTGATTGAGACTTCCGGCGAGAGTTTTGTCGCGCGCCTGATTTCTGATGAAGAAGGCTATTCAGCAATCATGGATGTTGCTACAGACAAAGTTCGGGTCGGCCAGGTGGGCTCTTATATGCTGGTGAAGCAAGCTGGCACAGAGATACTCACAGTAGTCGATAGAATGTGGGAAGAGGATTCCGGCCATAAGCTGCAAAGACTGATTAACATTACGCCTGTCGGTGAACTCAAAGATAATGGCAGTTTTGACCGTGGCATTACCCATTTCCCGACCGTCGGGGCTGAAGTTCATCTGGTTTCAGCATGGACACTCGAAAAAGTGTTCTCTGAGCATGGTAGTTCTTCGTACAAAGTGGGCAAACTCAGTGCCAATAAATCAATCGATATTTTTATCGATGCGGCCAACTTTTTCGGCCGTCACGTTGCTATTCTCGGCCAGACCGGGTCGGGTAAATCCTGGACGGTCACTAGCCTGATCCAGTCAGCACTACGCGAAATGCCAAATGCACACATCATTTTGATGGATATGCACGGAGAATACGGTGACAAAAAATATGGCAAAATCGCCTCGTCCCCGTTTCCGCAGGACAAAGTCCGTTGCCTCAATGCCCAGGATCTTGAAATACCCTACTGGCTGTTGAGTTATTCAGAGCTGGTTGAGCTATTCATCAATATGGACGACGATAACGCTGCCTTACAAATCTCTTTCCTGAGGTCGCAGCTAATCAGGCTCAAAGCCGAAGGAAACACTTCCGCCAATGTCGGTCATATCACGGTTGATTCACCCATTTATTTTTCATTAACAGAGCTGATGGCCGCTTTTCGTGACGCCAATGAAAGGACGACAGATTTTGGTAAGAAGAAAACCGCAACTCACGGTAGGTTTGACCAGTTTCTGGTGCGAATTGAGAGCCTTGTTAATGACAGCCGTTATGGATTTATGTTTGCTCCCAAGATCCGAACTTCAACTGACACCATGGTCGGCCTGATGAAAGATTTTATCGGTCTTGGGGAGCCGAAAGCCGCTGTTACCGTACTGGACCTCAGCTCAGTTCCATTTGATATCGCACCAATGGTGACGGCACAAATCGGCCGTCTGGCCTACGAGTTCAATTTCTGGAACCCGAAGTGTCAGGAGTTTCCGATATTCCTGATTTGCGAAGAGGCCCATGAATATATTCCGCGCGGCGACCACCCCCGTTATAAGGAGGCACGGCGCAGCCTCGAGCGTATTTCTAAAGCTGGACGCAAATATGGCGTAGGGCTGTGCATTGTCAGCCAGCGACCGCATGAACTTTCAGAAACCGTTTTGGCACAATGCGGTACTTTCATTTGCCTGCGCATATCAAATCCGGACGATCAGGAATATGTCCGTGCCCTGGTGCCGGATTCCGCACAGGGAACGTTTGCGGCCTTAACTTCTCTGGCTCGCGGTGAAGTGATCATCATGGGTGATGCTGTTCCCATGCCGGTACGTGTCCAAATTGATCTGCCCTCGCCTCCCCCGAACGCCCAGGATATTGATTACGGTCAAAAGTGGAAGGATGGTGTGGAAGAGATCAGTGTCGAAAACCTGGTCAGCCGCTGGCACACTCAAGACCGGTAAATTTGAAGCGATTTAATTCAGGGCGTGCCTGACAAGTGAACGAATGGCGGCCCGATATTGCTTTGGAGCACCCGTTTCAGGAAGACTTCGCAGTTCATTTGCAGTCACTTCAATCTGGTGATTTTCCAACAAGCGATGACCTGAACCGTTGCTTGAGTAGCGATGTATGCAATCAGCAGGGAATGCTGATCCGTTTTGTGCCAAGTACGGATGCTCCAGTGGTGAATTACGAATCACATATTTATTGCACTGGCCAAATCAGTACTCGCGAAAAAAATTGGCATGACATTTTTAATGCACTGGTCTGGATGCGCTTTCCTGCCTTGAAGGCGGCCATGAATGCGGTGCATTACAAGGCAATGCAAGAGACCACGATAGGGCGGGGGAAACAGCGCGATGCACTCACCCTTTTTGATGAATGCGGTGTGATTGTTGTTGCGCATGAGTATAGCCATTTGCAGGAAATTTCGAATCGGAACTGGCAGGACGTTTTCAGTGGTGGGCCTGATGAATGGGAAAGCAGGTATCAAATCTTCATCACAGGCCACGCAATGCTCGAAAAATTTCTAATGCCGTATAAGGCGATGACAGCGAATGCGCTTTTAGTTCACATCCCGGAGCGGGAATTCTTGCTGGAAAGGAAAGAGTTACGGACAAATCTGGATGCCATACTGGCAAAACAGATTCTTTGTGCTCGCGTGTGTAAAACATCAGGTGATCTTTCACCAATTCCATTAATGGGTATTCCTGGTTGGTGGCAAGTTGGCGACCAGGATGATGCATTTTATGCTGATGTGAAGGTTTTCAGACCAGCGCCTAAGAATTTTAGGGCCTCACCCGTTTTTTCGATAAATTAATATAATCCGGGAATCTTGATCATGTATCATTTTGGCTTCTATCATTTTTGGACTGGATATCAGAGATCCTGAAAAGAATTTCTATCAACAGAGGGAAAGACATGAAAAGAGTATTTTGTTTGGTTGGGCTGCTGTTTGTCAGTAGTGTTTGTGTTGCGGACGACTTTGATGCTGTTCGCGAAAAACTTGAAGTAGCCATGGCTGCCGAAATTCGTGGCGAAGCTGACACTGACCGCGATCGTAACCGCCGGCCTATAGATACATTGGAGTTTTTTGGTTTGCGGGACAACATGAAGGTTGTCGAGCTTTTACCGGGTGGTGGCTGGTATACGAAACTGTTGGCGCCGGTAATGAATGAGAATGGTGAATTTTTTGTTGCTTATGGAACCAGCCGCGTCGCTGAAAACCTGGCAACTGAATCGGGATACGAAAACATTCAAGTCATCGCTGCTGAGGCAAATCTATTTCGGCCAGAAGGTTCGCGTTTTTACGAACTGGAAAACCCGGGATTAGGCGTAAGCGATGTTGACATTGTCTTTACGTTTCGTAACTACCACAACTTTGCCCCTGCCGGCCGGGAGGCCATGAATAAGGCTGTCTATAGTGCCCTGAAGCCTGGTGGAATCTATGCTGTTGTTGATCATACAAGGCGGCATATGGAAGCGGATAACAATGAGAACCGACGCCGGGCTGATCCGGTCACTGCCATTATGGAAATCCAGGCAGCGGGATTTGAGTTGGTAGATAGCTCCGATATGCACTACCGGGCGGATGATGAATTACGCTATGAGGTAGGTCGGGCCAGCGTCACCGGCAACACCGATCGTTTCACGCTGAAATTCCGTAAAGTTGAATAAAGATCGAGGAAACGGTGCTATTCGCCTCAAAAGACCGAAAAATCTGACTCAAATCGGTTTTTCCGCTCTACGATCAGTTAAATCTGACAGACAGCTAGCTGTGTAATTTCAATCTGTGGCGATCTTTACAATGATGCCGCTGTGAATGGAGACCACCATGTTTTTATTGCTCTTACGCTCATAAACCCAGTTGGTGACACTGGTTATTTTACGATTGCCTGACTTTCGAACCGCCTCTTCGGACTTATACTTCAGACTCGGTTTACCACAGGCATCAACCAGTCGACTAACGGAGTCGCCGGTTTTTACCAACCGTGTTCCGCATCTGAAACTACCGGCCTGCACGTCTAATATTGAGAGCGACAGCATTGGAATGAGCAATAAATGTATTATTTTCAGCATACGAACAAGGTATGTCATTGGGTATTGGTTTGAATAGGGCAAACCAGAGGGAATTCTTGTAGGAGAGTTCCTCAAGTAATTAACGCGTTGAACCAGGCTTGTAAATCGGGGTCAGAATCGTCACCTGGGACGCTGAATCGGATGATGAACGATGAATAAAAAAATAGTATGGATTGTGCTTTTCGTCATCGTGGGGAGCATTTCGGCTTGGTATTTTTCTACCTGGAAGACTGCACAGGATCACCCTTCAGTAGTTTCTCTGCCGCTGGCGGTGGTTGAAGGGCCGCAGCCCCAAGCGACTTATCCGGTGATGGATATTCCAATCCCGTTAACACCTCTTCCCGATCCGTTGCCAAAAAGCGAATCTGTGCTGATTGAGAGCTTGTCTGAATTGATCGGACCGGAATTCTTAGACAGCCATTTTATTCTTGAGCAGCTAATTAGTCGAATCGTAGCCACCATCGATAGCCTGGATCATCGCCAACTGGCGCCGTTGGTTTTGCCTGTTAAGTCGGCAACCGGCAAGTTTCAGGTGCTTGAAGGGGAATCGATTGGCATTGATCCTGCTAATGCACAGCGATATTCAGCTTATGTGCAGATTGTCACTGCGGTTGATACGATCAAATTGATAGAGTTGTATGTGACCTATTACTCCCTGTTTCAAGAAGCCTACTCCGAGCTTGGCCATGGGGATGAGTATTTTAATGACAGGTTGATAGATGTGTTGGATCACCTACTGCAAACACCGGAAGTTGCCGGTGATGTTGTGCTGCTCAAGCATGAGGCCGTTTATGTTTACGCCGATGAAAGCCTGGAAGCGCTTTCGGCAGGCCAGAAATTGCTTTTGCGCATCGGGTCATCTAATGGCGCAGTGCTTGTCGATAAACTAGAGGAAATTCGCTCTGTATTGACGCGGCAGAATATTTAACGCTAGATTTTCGAAATCCAGTTAACAAAAAACCCGGCTTTAGCCGGGTTTTTAAATTTCTGGCGGGTGGCGACAACTATTTGGTTTGTCAGTGCCCTGTTATTGAACCAAACCCTAATAATAAATTTAGCAAAAGCATGCGGGTTCGAAAGCGATTTCTGATTTTTTTCGAATTTACTTACTCGTTATTCAGTTCTGCTTTTGGAATAAAATCCCTGTTCCAATACACCAGCGAATGGACTGACAAAAAGAGTATAAGCCCATTTGATAATCTTTGCACGGGCAAAGATTTTCAGCAAAGCGGAAAAAAGCAGTTGTAGGCCTGTTTATTGGCTGTTTCAGATGTGTTTGGAAATGTGTTTTGGCACTTTTCCTGCACGCGTGGGCAGCGGGTGTGAAATTCACATCCAGATGGCCTTTGTAAAAGACCAGGTACTTCACCTGCCAATTCAATGCGGTTAACTGCAGCATCAGGATCAGAGCTTGGGTTGGCAGATAACAGTGCCGCAGTGTATGGGTGACAGGGCTGATCGAAAATCTGTTGCGAATCACCCTGTTCAACAAAACGACCCAGATACATGATGGCCATCTCACCTGCCACGTGTCGCACAATGTTCAGGTTGTGCGTAATGATCATGATACCCAGACCCATTCTCTGCTGGAGGCTGGTCAGCAGATTAAGAACTTCTCCCTGAATGGACACGTCCAGCCCGGCGGTTGGTTCGTCGGCGACCAACAGTTCCGGTTCCAGTGCCAATGCTCTGGCCACACAAACCCGTCTTGCCTGACCACCACTTAACTGGTGCGGATATCGATCTGCAAAATCGTGTCCTAGTCCCACCATCTCGAGCAATTCCATGGCTTTTACATCTGCCGGAGTGCGTGCCATACCATTGATACAGAAAGGTTCGGCCAATAATTTACGTACCATCATGCGGGGGCTGAGCGAGCCTACCGGGTCCTGAAACATGAGTGCGATTTTTCGGCGGTCAGGTTTGAGGTAGCCGTGTTTGTTGCAAGCGATAAGCTGCCCGTCAAATTCCACCGTACCCTCAAGTACCGGCGCCAGGCCACACAATGCCATGGCAAGGGTGGTTTTGCCTGACCCGCTTTCGCCAACCACAGCGATAGTTTCACCCCGGTTAATATCCAGGGAGACCCCATGGACTACATCAACATATCTGGCCTGGTCTTTATTTATCAAAGCGCTTAGGCCGCCGCCGACCGGGTAGCGAACTTTCAGGTCGCGAACTGAGAGCAAGGTACTCATTTGTTCACTTCGGATTGGTTTGGCCCGGCCAGATGGCAGGCGGCGCGATGGTTTACACCGGCTAGCTTTGGGTGCTCTTTGTGACAACGATCAATGACCTCGGTGCAGCGATTGGCGAAGATGCAGCCGGACGGTAACGCCACAAGGTCAGGCAGGTTGCCTTCAATCACTGGCAGATTGCTTGTCTTTTCCTTGATTCGAGCGGGGTCGCATTCAAGCAGACGACGGGTGTACGGATGAGCAGGGTTCTGAAAAATATTCCGGGTTGAGCCGCTTTCCACCACCTCACCAGCGTACATAACGACGACCTGGTCGCATAATTCTGCAATTACACCCAGGTGATGTGAGATAAACAATATCGAGCAGCCAAAGTCCCGTTGCAGTTCCTTCAGGCGTTGAATAATCTGCACTTCGAGTGTTGCGTCCAGGGCTGTTGTCGGCTCATCGGCAATTAGCAGGCTCGGTTCGGTCATTAGCGCCATCGCGATAGCGACGCGTTGTTTCATTCCACCGGATAAATGATGTGGATAACGGTTCAACTGAGTCTCTACGTCGGGAATTCCAACGCGTTCAAGCATTTCGGTGGCACGTTTGCGCATCTGTGCCTGGGACTTTTTATCCCTATGCTGTACATCTACCATTTGCCGGCCAATGGTCAGCACTGGATTGAGACTGGTCATTGGATCCTGAAAAACCACTGAAATCTCGTTTCCACGAAGCGCTCTCATCGCAAGAGGGTCCAGTCCGAGCAGGTTCTCTCCTTTAAAAAGCACAGAACCATCTTCAATCTGAGCATTGGGTGCCAACAATCGGATAATGGCTGAGATCAGGGTGGATTTTCCACAACCACTTTCGCCAACAATGCCGATGATTTTCCCTTCCGGGATTTCGATATTGATATCTCGCAACGCCCTTAATGACCCGTTGCCGGTCTGGTAGCTGACACTGAGCCCCTGAATATTGAGCACGGGCGTAGTCACTGGTCTTTCTTGCGCAACTTGGGATCAAAAATATCGCGCAGAGACTCTCCAAAGAACGTGAACCCCAATGTAACTGCAATCAGAGGCAGGCCACCAGCAATGAGCGGCCAAGGGGAATTTCGCAGGAATGAATACCCATCATTGAGAATACTGCCCCAACTGGGGGTTGGCGGACTCACGCCCAGTCCCAGGAAGCTTAGCCCGGCCTCCATGCCGATAACGGCCGGCACGTCCATTGATGCCAGGATGAGCAAAGGAGCTGCGATATTCGGCAGTATATGGTCACGTAGAATTCGTGCGGTGGATGCACCCATGGCACGTTCGGCAAGGATGAAATCCTCATTCTTAAGCGCGAGCGTCTGGGTGCGCACGATACGGGCATAAACGGGTATGGAAGTGATGATGATCACGCCTATGACAGTATTCAATGATGGACCTGTCAGAGCCACGATCGCCAGGGCAAACATGATCGTGGGGAAGGATCTGACCGTATCAAAACTGATGACCAAAATGCGATCCAGCCAGCGAGGGCCAAAGCCGGCGATCATTCCCAGAATCAGACCCAAAGACATTGAAACCGAGATGGCCACCAAAGCAACCTTCATGGCAACCCGGCCACCGAACAAGACTCTGGAGAGCACATCTCTACCCAATTGATCCGTACCAAGCCAGTGTTGCCACGATGGGCTTACAAGGCGGTTATATACGTCAATTTCAAGCGGGTCATACGGAGCTAATTGAGCAGCAAACACCGTGCAGATCAGGATCAGGCTGACGATAATCAGGCCGGTCAATCCCAGGGGGTCTTTTTTCAATTGAGAAAAAGTATCAGAAACAAATGAGACCCGTTTGCTCATTTAGATTCCTTGCTTTCGCGCAAACGAGGATCAAGTGCGGCGTTAATAATGTCTGAGACCAGAGTGCTGAGCACAAAAAACGCGGTTGTGACAAGTACAGAGCCCATCACCACGGGGTAATTGCGGGTGACTACTGCCTCGTGCAGCAGTTTTCCGATCCCGGGGCGCGAGAATACAATTTCTGCAAATAATGCTCCGGACAGCATGGCTCCAATACCTAAACCCAAAATCGTAACGGTAGGAAGGATGGCAATACGCAGTGCATATTGAACAATAATGGTTCGCTCCGGCAGACCAAATGCCCGGGCGGTGCGAATATGATTTTCTTCCATTACTTCAAGCATTGAAGCCCGCACCAGCCTTGCAATATAGCCAACCCAGCCAAGGCCAAGGGCGATTGCTGGCAACACCAGGTGCTTTGCCTGATCAGCGGTATTGCCGATCTCACCAGCCCCCATAGCCGGAAACCATCGCCACTTAATCGATAGCCAAAGCAATAGGTAAAGCGCCACAACGAATGAAGGAATTGCAATAAAGGCAACCGACATCACTGCGGTTATCCGGTCAATGAGTGAATTTCGCTTAATGGCGGAAAAGCAGCCCAAGGGGATACCCAAGAGTGCTGCGCCACCGATCGCTGCCAGCACCAGGGCCAGGGTATAGGGCATCTGTTCAAAAACAATTTCAGAAACGGGCCGGTCTGTAAATACGTCCACGCCCATATCACCCTGAGCAAGATTAGCGTAGAAACTTCCCAGTTGAACCATCAATGGTTTGTCCAGACCCATTCGTTGATTCAATTCTGCTTTGAGTTCAGCGGATGCCTTCGGACCGAGAATGACACTGGCCGGATCACCCGGCACCATGTGGATCATGCCGAACAGCAAACTGACTGCGAGCAATAATATGAATAATGAGATCAGGCTGCGCCGGACGATGAACTGCAGCATCCGGTTCAGGCCTTCTTTTTCGCGGGGCTAAATCCGCGCAAAATCGCATAACCATCGGGCTGGAATGCGGGAGCAATGCTATTGCGGATGATTTGGGGCATCACGCCATTGGTGATAAAGCGAAAGGCGCCGGATTCTTCCATCAAATCCTGCATTCTCTGGTAGGTCCGGTGACGCTCGGCGACATCGCTTGTTGCCAAAGCGCGGTCATTTAAATCATCAAACTCCTTGCTACTGAAGCGTTCCCAGTTCCACAAACCCTTCTGTTCGGTGATCCACCACGTCATCGCGTAATGAGGGTCAGGCCCTCCAATGAAACTCTGAAAAAATAACTGAACATCCTGCCACTGATCACCTGCATCCTCACGGCCAATGGATAGAAATGTACTGTTATCCTGACCAAATATTTCGATTTCTATTCCTGCTTTTTTCAATGACCATTGAATAACCTGCACGGCCGTCAACTCAAGGGTGTCGCTGTTAACATCCAGTCGTAGACGAAGTGGTAACTTCACACCTGCCTCTTTGAGTAAAGCCCTGGCTTTGTCCAGATCCCCTTTGGGTGGTATCAGCGCCTTTTCGCGATATCCCAGCGTTCCCTTTGGTAGTGGGCCGGTAGATGGCGTTGCCAATCCGAACCAGGCAGCTTGAACAATTGCTTCAGCATCGACGGCGTACTGAATGGCCTGGCGTACACGAATGTCTTTCAAACTGGGATTTTCCATATTCATTCCCAGCCAATAATTTCGAGAGGATGGCTGCACTTTCAGATAGCTATCAGGTGGCATGTTCCTGCGGAAAGGTTCAACCGACTCCACAGAAATCTGGGCACAATCCAGATCCCCGGCCTCAAATGCCATTTCCGAAGCCTTGTCGTCGTTCATGCCATAAATATGAATCTCTGAAAACGCCGCTTCTGCTCCTGTCCATAAAGGGTTTCTTTCTATAATGGTTTTTCTTTTGGCCCGCCATTCTCTAAATTGGTACGGCCCTGAACAGGCAGGTACTTGAGTTGAAAATCTCCCTCCCACCGACTCAACTGCTTTGCGCGACATGATTGAGCCGGTTGAATAGGCAACGCCAATGGACACGAACGCAGCATAAGGTGACTTTAATACCAGCACGCCGGAATACCGGTCATGCACGTCCACGTGACTAAAGGTGCCCATATCCGGGGCGGCAATTGAATTGACTTTGGGATCAACTATGCGTTCGAAGGAAAATTTCACATCATCAGCGGTCATTTCGCCAAAACCATTAGTAAACATCTGACCGGGTTTTAAGCGGAATGCGAAGTGAGTATCGTCCAGTTGCTCAAAGTGCTCGGCAGCATCTAGCTGGGTATCCCATGTTCCATCCGATTTTATCTGAATCAGGCTTTGGAAAATGGCCCGCATGATCATGCCTTCAGCACCTGAGACTGAATGTGCAGGATCCAGAAACGAGATGTCAATGTAATTGCGGATATGCAGCACGTCGCCGGAAATGGCCCAGCTGATATTCGGAATACCAGTGGTCAGCCCCAGGCTTGCCAAAGCTGAGGTCTGAAGAAACTCTCGGCGGCTTGTTGTGGTTATCTTATTATTCATTCCACGCCCGCATTGGGTAAGATCTTAGTTTAGAGCAATTCAAGGAGCTTGATCATGCAATTCGCGGCCCCATGTTTGATTAATGTCTGATCGAACCAATTCTGAACGACCGAGCGCCGACTCTCTAAAGCCGTTGCGCACTTTGGTGCCGTTTCTGCTGCCATACAAAGCAACCCTATTTGCGGCACTGGGTGCGTTGCTGGTCGCATCTGCCGCAGTTCTTGCCTTGCCCATCGCGCTCAGATTTCTGATTGATAATGGTTTTGTCGCTAACGATGTCGAAACGGTTAATCGTTACTTCGGCTGGTTTTTTGCCGCCGCAGTTGCATTCGGCGGCTTCGGCGCACTGCGTTTTTACCTGGTGACCTGGTTGGGCGAGCGGGTAGTCGCTGATATCCGCAATGCAGTTTATGAGCGGGTCATCCACATGGATCCGACCTTTTTTGAAATTACCCGTACCGGCGAAGTCTTGTCACGTCTAACAACCGATACGACGCTGGTACAAAGTGTCTCGGGTGTCAGCTTGTCGATTGCCTTGCGCTCGACCCTGAACCTGATCGGTGGACTGGTAATGCTCGCACTGACCAGCGTCAAATTGACCCTGTACATCATGATTGGTGTGCCGGTGATTATTCTTCCGATTATTTTGGTCGGTCGAAAAATTCGAAATCTTTCACGTAAAGCTCAAGATCGGGTTGCCGATACCAGCGGCCTTGCCGGCGAGACCCTTAATGCCATGCAGACGGTGCAGGCGTTTACCCTGGAAGCATTGCAGATTGGTCGCTTCAAAGATGCAGTTCAAGACAGCTTTCGTGCCGCGATTCGCCGCATCAGGATGCGGGCAGGGCTTACCGCTATAGGAATTATTCTGGTTTTTGGTGCCATCACCGTCATTCTTTGGCTGGGCTCACATGCAGTGCTGGCCGGCGACATGTCCGGTGGCCAGCTGGCGCAGTTTCTGATGTACTCGATGTTTGTCGGTTCTTCTGCGGCAGCCTTAAGCGAGCTTTGGGGTGAGATTCAGCGTGGTGCCGGCGCCATGGAGCGATTGACTGAATTGTTGCAGGCGAAACCAGCCATAAGCGCACCTGAGAATCCCGATTTGTTGCTGGAGCCGGTCAAAGGCAAAATCTCGTTCAAGGATGTTTCATTTCGCTATCCTTCAAGGCCGGATGAAAAGGCCATGGACAGTTTCAGTCTGGATATTAGTCCGGGTGAAACTTTAGCGATTGTAGGGCCATCTGGAGCGGGGAAAAGCACCAGTTTCCAGTTATTACTCAGATTTTATGACCCCGAATCCGGCAGCATCGAAATTGATGGTCAAGGCATCTCGAGACTGACACCCTTTGATCTTCGCAGCCACATCGGCCTGGTCCCACAAGAGACCGTACTGTTCGGCGAATCTGCGCGGGAAAATATTCGCTATGGCAGGCCTGATGCTACTGAAGAAGAAATCCATGCGGCGGCCAGTGCTGCTGCAGCCGATGAATTTATCAGCCTTTTACCAGAAGGTTACGACACATTCCTCGGCGAGAGAGGGACCCGATTGTCCGGTGGTCAGCGACAACGCATCGCCATTGCCCGTGCCATTCTCAAAGACCCACCCGTTCTGCTATTGGATGAAGCAACCTCGTCGTTGGACGCGGAAAGTGAACGACTCGTTCAGGGCGCTTTGGAAGGCTTGATGGAAAACCGAACGACCATCATCATCGCCCATCGCCTCGCTACGGTGAAAAAAGCCGACCGGATTGTGGTCATGGATCAGGGACGAATTGTAGCCATTGGTACACATGACGAACTCACGCAAAGCAATGAACTCTATGCTCGCCTCGCTGCGCTTCAGTTCGGAAACTAGCGGTGACATTTCTCTGGGCGAACCCGGTAGCTTATTCTGAAGCACTCCGTAGATACGTCCATGTAGGCTCGGACCAAACATCCCTGTTTGGTACGGCTTCAGAACAAGCTTCCCGCTTCACCCTGAAATGTCAGGCCAATCTGCGATAATTGCGGCATGGCGAAATTATCCAAGTCCCGCGTAATGTCTTCACTCCAGTGCCTGAAGAAGGTGTATCTGGAGGTTCACCGCAGAGATCTGATTCAGTTTTCCGCCTCAACTCAAGCTGCATTTGCCCTGGGCAATTCAGTTGGCGAGATTGCAATCGACATTTATGGCCGGGAAGAGGGCGAGTTCATTCCTTATGAAGGTGGGCTCAAACGCGCGGAAAAGCGTAGTCGTGCGTTGATGGATGGCTTGTTTAAAATACCGGTATTTGAGGCTACTTTGAGCCATGAGGGTGTTCTGGTTCGCGAAGATGTGCTGCTACCCAATGGAAACAGTTGGGACATCATCGAGGTTAAAGCTTCGACCAAACTCAAGCCCGAGCATGTGCAGGATTGTGCGATACAGGCCTGGGTACATGAGGGTGCCGGCTACTCATTTGAAAAAATCTCGCTCGCACATATCGACAATCAGTTTGTTTATGGTGGTGACAATAATTATTCCGGGCTGTTGGTTGAAGAAGACCTGACAGAAACCGTTCGGGACTTAGTGCCCTCTGTATCAGCCTGGGTTGAGCGGGCAAATAAAGCAGCCGATGGCCCGGAACCTGATATTGCTGTGGGACATCAGTGCTTCAATCCTTATGAATGTCCTTTTATTAATTATTGCTGGCCTGCAGGCTCAAAGTATCCTGTGTCTGGTCTTAAAGGATCCAGAAAAAAGCTCGGTGAACTGGTGGCCGACGGCTACCGGGATATCCGCGATGTGCCGGCAGATAAGCTGGAAAACGCGACTCACCTGAGAATTCTTCGCGTAACCCGAAGTGAAAAAGCTGAAATATTGCCGGAAGCCGGGGAGTTTGTACGTGAGCTGCCATTTCCGCGTTACTACTTCGATTTTGAAACTGTTGGGCCCGCCATCCCGGTTTGGCAGGGAACCCGCCCATATCAAGCATTGCCATTTCAGTGGTCGTGCCATGTTGAGCAAGAAGATGGAGGCGTGGAGCATCTGGAATTTCTGGACCTGTCTGGTGATGCGCCGATGCGTGCGTGTGCTGAGAAAATGATCAAAGACTTTGGCTCAGAGGGTCCGGTGCTTGTTTACACCACTTACGAGAAAACCGTGGTTGATGGCTTGATCGCGCGCTTTCCAGATCTGGCAGAGCCTCTACAAGCCATCATTGATCGTCTTGTAGATTTGGCCCCACCAATAAAGCGGGCGTATTACCACCCCGATATGCTGGGTTCGTGGTCGCTCAAAGCAGTATTACCCACCATTGCACCTGATCTCGATTACACAGCACTTGAAGGTGTACACGAAGGCACCGAGGCTTCGAATGCCTATCTGGAAGCAATCAATCCGGAAACGGCACCTGAACGAAAAAAAGTCATTCGTGAACAATTATTGAAATACTGCGAGTACGACACCTTGGCCATGGTGCGGCTGGTCAAGTTCTTTTCAGCTCACTAGGCGCGAAGCTTCCTAGCTGTCCGAAATTTTTGGAATTTCCAGTTCAAAGCCCGGGTATTCCTGGTAACCAAGCTTGGTTGGGTCAATAAAGGACAGGTTCTGCCGGTACATTAACTCCAGTGATGGTTTCGGATAAATGGCATCTACCTCTTTGCCGCTCATCCCGTGCGAGGCAACTTTTTGGCGGGTTTTATAGTTAACTTTTGAGGCATCGTCGGTACACTCCACGATCTGCATCATGCCATTATCTTCATGCATCAATATGTGACAGTGATTGATCCATTTGCCGGTGAAGTCTTCAAAACGGCTGCGAAACACAATCCGACCACCATTTCGGGGAACCGGGCAAACATCCATCCATTGCGGCTCCGGCAGCACATTGTGCAGTTCGCCGTTCTCATCCGGCACGTCAATTCGTAATACCCACATGGGGTTTATGTGAATGTGGAAAGGGTGATCGACGCCCTTTGAAGATATCTTAAATTCCGGATCCTGCAGAAACCGTTTTTGCCCTTCAGCACGAGAAATGGGATAAGACTCAAAGTGACCACGCCAGGCACCGGGTTGAGGAAAACGCTCCGTATCGGTGTGTGACCATAATAGTTGTGAGGTGTTGTATACCGTCCACTCTTCTGCAGTTTCGGCAAATACCACGGGATGCATTGGGTCGTGAGCAGCAAATTTTCGGGGCGGTCCCGGTTGAGGATTGCTAATCAAATCAAACTCGGGATTGATACCCATTGTCGCTGTCAGGTTGGGCATTAACATGTGATTGCCATCAATATTGGTCCAGGTCACATTCTCTTCGTCCGGTCGGGCTTCGGCGAACCCATCCGGCACCTTTATTGCCGGGAAATCGGCGCCACCGGTCCCCGAGTAACTCATGATTCTGCACCGCTTGCTACCAGCAACGGCAGCTGTTTCTGAGGCCTCTTTTACGGGAATCTTTAGCTCGTCATCGCTTACCGGGATAAGCAGCGGAGGAACAACTGGTAAATGTGAATTGAGGCTCAGAACATCGAACGCCCCGCCTTCAACCGGCTTGCCCCGAACATGTATATAGGCAACGACTACATCAAATAGCGGCCTGAAAGGGAAGAATCCAGGGTCCGTCACATGCCTCTGGTGTGTTTGTTGAAGGTTATCGGTGTGAATGTGGGCTTCTTTCGCAAAAACCGTGAATACCTTTCCTTCAGAATCGAGTGGTGCCTGAAAAAACACATCTGATCGATTGGCGTTTGTCATGTAGATCTCATTCGGACGCGCAAATGATCTCTTCAGAGAATCACCATTCTTGAACACTTCCCTGAACCCCCGCTCTCTTGCTTGAGGTTCAGACTCACCGGGTCTGGCTCCAGTAGCAAAAGGATTTTCAGTGCCTTCATTTAGCTTGGAAAGGTCTCTGATCTTGTGAACGGCCTTCCCGTTCTCAATTTTTACCAGCGTAATGCCATCCATGGATAGCTGATAAAGACCCAGTCTTGAATCTTCGAAATCCTGTTCAGTGACCGGCACAAGCCGACGGTGCCGAATGGTTTCGCTCTCCGTTTCCTCGACGTCTATCTCTACTTTCCAGATTCTGGAGTTTTGCTGAACAAATTGTCCCTCCAACACCATAAAGCGCTTTGTACCGGCACCATCAACGCTGCCGTTTAACACCCGCCAACGCTCTGTGGCACCCGGGCGCATTTTTATCAGGCTTGGTTCGGGTGAACCATTGATAGCGAATATGGGTGGGAACCCCAGATTGCGCTTTTTTGGCCCGGCATCGGAGTCAAATGCAATCGAGAGTACCCGTTGAATCAACATTACCCGTTCCCTGTAATCCCAGGGTCCTGTGGGCACACCAGGATCTGCTTTCTCATCGCTTGTCATCGCATGATTTATCGCGTCATCAACATCACCCTCAACCAGCAAAAAACCAGCCATGCCCGATGCCACCTGGCTGTGAGTAGAGCCATGAGAATGAGGGTGATACCAATGTGTTCCCGGAGGGTGGGGCATTCGTTCTTCACCACGCTTGAAGCTCAATTGAATCCGGTAACTCAGTTCGGCCACATGCTCATCATCACCCAGTACTTTTGCATTCTCGCCGTGCTTTGATTTACGCGCTTCAAAATCCGCTTTAGGAATAATTCGCAGAAAAATATTGTCTGAATGGCTACCGTCTTCATTCGTTTGAGGGAACACATGCAGTCCATGCGTATGGATATTGGTTGTATGTCCACCATGTGAGCCATTGATGTGACCGCCAATGTCCCAGCCTGGCCGGGTGTCCACCTTGACCTTCTGGAGCATTTGCAAGGGAAAGGCAATCGGCCCACAGCGTCTTGGGTTTTCCGGGTCACCTCCCATGACTTGCTCCTCGGCCAGCGCGCAGATTTCCATGCGAAAATCATTCGGGAATTCAACTGGATCAGGGCTTGGGCCGACCTGGGCAACACCCAGATTCTGACCCATGGTATTGCGGACTCTGAAATGAATCTCCCCATCATTCCGCACCCGGATAGTTGGGCCCGGGTTGGCGCCGTTGAAACTGAAAATAGAAGGTGAAGTATTGCCAGCCGTGGAAGGGTCAGCCGGACTTTGGTTGCGGATGGCATTTAAATCCAGCTTGGCACCTGGCCAATCCTGAGGCTGCCAGGTCCAGGGCTCCTGCCATGTTTCCGGCCCGATAGTTGACGGATCCATGTGGTCGCCAATGTCGGGAATTTTAACTTCTGCAGGTGCAGATAGATCAGTTACAGAAGCAGGCAAGGCTTTATTTTCTGTAGTTCCGACCAATGTTGATGGCGCAGCGCAGGCTGCCAGTGTAGCGGCAACTCCGCTGGCGCCTAACTTAATAAACTCCCTGCGTTCCAGCCCTTTTTTTTCCTCTCCCTTTTTGTCATCATCAGAGGAGTTCAAGCTCATTTTTCTACCCCGCGATTATTTTTGTGATTTCTATTCTCTTTGATTTATTTTAGATGATTTTTCACAAAAGTTTTCGGGAGGTTTTAACCGGATGACCAATGCATAATATACGGAAGTTGATGGAGCCTCCCTGATGTCTCGAATTCGAACGATAATTGTGGCTTGCCAAGCAATCTTTTTTTGTCTTATTGGTCTTGCCTTACCACAGTCTGTAAAAGCAGTTGGCGAAGAAGACGCCATTGCAGAAGTTGTTGTCACCGCCCAACGCCGAGAGCAGCAGAAGCTTGAATATTCGGGAAATATCGATCGAATCGACACTGACACAATTGAAGAAGTGCAGTACCAGCATATTCATGAATTATTGGCGCGTGTGGCTGGTGTTTGGGTGGTGCGCGGAGCCGGTCAGGAACATTTGACTGCCATTCGATCACCAATGCTTACCGGCGCCGGTTCTTGCGGTGGCTTTCTGTTCCTCGAAGATGGAATTCCCATCAGGCCTTCCGGGTTTTGCAACGTTAACCAATTTTTGGAGATGTATGCAGAACAAGCCGGTGCTGTAGAGGTAATCCGCGGACCAGGAAACGCTCTGTTTGGCTCAAACGCTCTGCACGGCATCGTCAATGTGTTAATGCCACAACCCGGCGTGGTCGCATCACCACGTTTCTCAATAGAGGCCGGTGCCAATGATTTCACTCGGATACGGGCTGCAATGCCTTTTGAACAGGACTCACCCTGGTTTACCTCGGTCACTTACAGCAAGGATGGAGGTTTTCGCGCTGATTCGGGTTATGAACAAGCGAAAATGCATATTAAACACGCAGGTAAGTTACTTGAGGGCGACTTTAAAGTCGGTTTTACTGCAACCTATCTTGATCAGGAAACCGCAGGATTTGTATTCGGTAAAGATGCTTATAAAGATCCTGTTCTAAGATTGACGAACCCAAACCCGGAAGCATTCCGCGATGCTAACAGCCAAAGGCTCTATGGCTTGTGGACACGTTCTTTCGAGAATTTCGATCTGGATATCCGTCCCTTTGTGCGTCATTCGAAAATGGAGTTCCTGCATCATTTCAGGCCTGGCCTGCCAGCTGAGGAAAATGGTCAAGTCAGCGCGGGAGCGCTAAGTGCAGCAACGTTCACCGGCGAAAAACAGCAGACCGTGCTTGGTGTTGATCTTGAGTGGAGTGATGTATTCCTGAAGCAGACACAGGCTCTGCCAGCAGAAGGATCAGTACGGGTGCAGGAAACCTTTCCGGTTGGCAAGCACTACGACTACGAGGTCAGTTCAGTTTCCATCGCCGCCTTTTCACAAACTGATTTTCAGATAAACCATCGGCTCTCCCTTGGGGCCGGCGTGCGTTTTGAATACATTGAATATGATTATCAGAATCAAATGATCGATGGCAATACCAGGGATGACGGTTCGCAATGTGGTTTTGGTGGATGCGTGTATTCGCGCCCGGCAGATAGAACGGACAGCTACACCAATTTCACGCCTAAGTTTTCAGCCGGCTTTATTCTTAATGAGCAAACAAGGTTGTTTGCCGGTCTGGCACGTGGTTTTCGTGCTCCACAAATGACAGAGCTTTATCGCCTGCAAAGCGGACAGCTGGTGTCTGACCTTGATTCAGAAATTGTAGACAGTTTCGAAGTTGGCATTCGTACTAGCCGTGATAGTTGGTCCGGCGACGTTGTGTTTTATACCATGCGCAAAAGTGACAGTGTTTTTCGCGATGCAGAAGGCTTCAATGTCAGCGGCGCGCGCAGCCGACATGGGGGAGTTGAGCTTGCTCTTGATTGGCAACTCGCAACACAATGGCGATTGTCGTTGGACGCCAGTTACGCCATACACAGATACGATTTTACTTTTGAGCCCGAACGCGGGGAGAGCTTCATCAGCGGTCGCGATATTGATACCGCGCCTCGACGATTGGGCAGCCTGGAGCTTTTTTATGCGCCCACCCTGAAGTGGAGGCTGGGCGTGCAACTGGCACATAACGGCGGTTATTTTCTGGATGCAGAAAACCGGTTTACTTACCCCGGACACACCATTGCCAACTTTCAGGCGGCTTTCGTAGTTAACCCAAAAATTGAGCTGCTTATGAGGCTAAAGAATGTAACGGACAAATTCATGGCCGACCGGGGTGATTATGCCAATGGCAATTACCGTTACCTCCCCGGTCGTGGTCTTGAGCTATTTGCAGAGCTTCGCTATTCGCTTTCCCAATAATCAGAAAACCCTTAATCAGAAAACCCTTAATCAGAAAACCCCAATCAGATTACTATTTGCTCAGGCCAACGCAATGTCGAAGCGATGTATGGGCAGTCCAGTTTCTTCATCAGGCTTTGGTGAGGTGACCAGTAAATGGCGCTGGTCCTCCGGGGCTTCATTGTATCCACCGTCCTGTTCCAAAAGAGGATCACCCTCAAAATACATTTGGGTTGTTAATGAACTGGCATTTTCATGAGCAACTTTGAAGTGAATATGACGCGCACGCCATCCATCGTTTCCTTCTGCCAAAAATTTCAGCGGATAGGCTGCGGGAATGATGGTTTTGAAACCGTACATGCCTTCCGCATCAGTGTGGGTAATGCCAATGCCCTGGAAATTCGGGTCGAGCGGTGCCGGATTCGGATCTTCAGGGTGTGAATAACGACCAACGTGATTTGCTTGCCAAATATCAACCTGCGCACCCGAAAGAGGGTTGCCATCAGTATCAGTAACGCGCCCACGTACCAATATCACATCACCCGTTGCAGATTCGGTATGCCCTTCAAGCATGGTCAGGTCCACATCAGTCTCCGCAAGCTGGCCAGGGGGATAAAATGGGCCTTCAACCTGTGCGGGGGTGCTTAATAACTTTTGTGCCAGGGCAGGGCCAAAGATTGAAATACCACCTACAATTGAGGCAATTTGCTTAGCCAATGCACGTCTTGATGATTTGATCGTCATAACCACTTTCTCAGAGGGAAAAACACTATTCTGCGCGAATTGATCGCCATTGTCATTTGTAAATCAATGTCACACAGGCGTTTGCAGTGAGTATACGAGCTTATAATTGACCTCCTGACATGTCGCGATTCTTTTGGAGAGTCCTGTGAAATTAATTATTAAAGCTCCGGTTATTTTGCTGTTGTCTATGTTCACGCTCGCCGGTTGCGCAAGTACTTACTACAAGGCAATGGATAGTATTGGCTTTGAAAAGCGCGATATCCTGGTTGACCGGGTTGAAGACGCCCGCGACGCGCAGGATGATGCCGCCGAGCAGTTTGCCTCGGCGCTGGAACAGTTTCGCAGTGTAGTTGCCGTTGACGGTGGAGATCTGGAAAAGGTTTATGACCGTCTAAGCAGTGAGTATGAAGACAGTGAGTCCCGCGCAGCGGAAGTCACGGATCGAATTGAATCCATAGAAAGTGTGGCTGAAGACCTGTTTGAAGAATGGGAAGAAGAATTGGGTCAATATTCCAGTGACAGTTTACGCCGGGACAGCGCGGCACTTTTAAGCGACACCAAATCACGTTATACGCAACTAATGGGCGCTATGCGCCGTGCTGAAAGGGCGATGCCGCCCGTGCTATCCGCATTTCGCGACCAGGTTTTGGTGCTGAAGCACAATTTGAATGCAAGGGCGATTGGTGCACTGCGTAACGAACTGGGCAATATCGAACGCGATACCGCGAAATTAATTGCTGAGATGCAAAAAGCAATCAACGAGGCCAATGACTTTATCGCATCGATGGAATAATCCGGGCTTACACATCTAAATTTCTATTGATTTGATAGAAAATACCTAAATAAGGGTTTATCATACCTAAAATGGGTATTATCGTACAAGGGAAAAGCCTCTGGAATGCGCTGTTTACGCGCACGCAAAGACAAGTGTTAAGCCTGATGTTTGGCTACCCGGAGCGCAGTTTCTATGCCAACGAAGTCGTCAGGTTGGCAGGTGTTGGTACCGGTTCGGTCCAAAGGGAACTGGCAAGGCTTAGCGGTTGTGGGCTATTGACCAGCTGTAAAGTGGGTAATCAAAAGCACTATCAGGCAAACCAGCAATCACCTATCTACATTGAGCTGCACAGCATAGTCTTAAAGACATTTGGTGCTTTGGATCAACTGCGAAAGGCTGTAAATGCCCTGCCCGGGGAAATAAAGCTGGCAATGATTTATGGTCCGGATGTTCAACTGGACGAACAGGGCAGTTCTGATATTCAGATGCTTTTAATTTCTGATGTGCTCGAATATGCCGATGTGGTCAGTGGATTCACTGAAATGGAGAACCGAATCGGTCGCACGGTGAACCCGGTACTGTTCGATTCAGAAGAATTTAGTGTCATGAGTCGAGACTCGGACAATGCACTCGTCGAAATACTGCGGCAACCGCGAATAGTACTAAAGGGCGTTCTGTATTAACGCGTGATTACAGGCCCTGGTCAGGCACCCATCGAACCTCACTCAAGGCAAGCAATTTCAATAGAGTCAATAATAACAAACCTGCAAACACGGTATGCGCGACTGCCAGGATAATGGGCACAGCAACTATGACAGGAACCACCCCAAGACCAATTTCAATAAGAAGTATTAAAAGTGCCAGGTAGGCAATTTTCCTCGTTTCACCAGTACCCGCAATGGCGGTAAGCACGGCAATAATAATCGCAATAGATGCCAAAAGCGCACCCCATCTATGTGCCATGTGAATTGCAATTCGCTCAACGCCGCCTGTGGCAACTCCGCCAGAGTTGGTTGCAACTTCCCTGCTTAATTTTAATGCAGAGAAAATCGTGGCATCGGGGAACCAGACACCTTCACAATCAGGAAGGCTGGGACAAGCAGTAGCTGCAAAATTTACACTGCTTAATCCTCCCAGCGTGATTTGCAAGCCAACAAAGAACAAAGCCGTGAGCACCACAGGACGAATTTGCCTGACGCGGG